>JAFGFY010000251.1 GCA_016930795.1 Deltaproteobacteria bacterium | reverse complement strand
CTTTTCTGAGTCTATGGACCTTTCAACCCTGAATATTGATACCTTCCTACTCAATGATGGAACAAATTACATAGCCGGGACCGTGAATTGCGAAGGGTCAACCGCAACATTCATGCCTACAACAGCTTTATCCTATAATACAACCTATACGGTAACGATTACGACCGGAGCCAAAGATTCGACCGGAAATCCTCTGCAAGGTGATTACCTATGGAGTTTCAAGACACGGGCTGAAACCGATAGTGGAAGCGGCATATGGCTTCAAATAAGTGGAGAAATAGCATATGAAGAGACTCCCCTGTGTTCAATGGTTTTGGCAAATGGTCAGCATATGTTCACCTGCGGCAATGACCTAGGTATCTATGACCTTGAAGTTCCTTTAGATCAAAACGGAGAGATTACTTTGTACGGGTTTTGTGCTGGGTTTTCTCCCTTTAAGACAAAGCTGGCACCGGCAGAGGCATTGGATTATGATATCCATATGACCCGTTCACCTGCCGGCAGTCGGGAGATGGAAATAACAGCGCAGACAGAGCCGGGCACCACAAATCCAGACCGGGTCAGGATCAGCGGAACAGTGACCTATAATGAGACTCTACTCTGCGCAATGGTCCTCGCAAATGGTCAAAGCATGTTTAGCTGTGGAAATAATCTCGGTAATTTTGATCTGGAGGTCCCTCTTGATTTAAATGGTGAGATCACCCTGTATTGCTTTTGTTCCGGGTTTGCTCCATACAAGGATGTCTTTGTACCATGATGTCGATATAGACTAGGTTTTATAGTCCACTGCTATCTCATTTTTTCCTGAACTTCAACCTGATAGGGATATGGTTGAGTTCAAAGTGTTCCCTCAACTGATTGAGCATGAACCGTTTGTAGGAAAAATGGATTTTGTCGGGCCTGTTCGCAAAGAACTCAAAGGTGGGGGGCCTGACACGGGTCTGGGTGCCATAGAAGAACTTGAGGCGCCCTGAGCCGATTCCGGCTGGAGGTTTCTTTTGGGTCATCTCTTCCAGTGCCTTATTGACCTCTGCCGTACTGATCTTCCTGTCGAATTCACCGTAAACCAGGTTGATCACTTCAAAGAGCTTTTTCACCCGCTCACCGGTCAGGGCTGAAAGGTTGATCCTTGGGGCAAAAGAGATGAAATTCAATTGTCGTTGAATGGCATTCTTCAGGTGTTTTATCTTTTCCGGATCTTTCTGCACGAGATCCCATTTGTTGACCCCCAGGACAATGGCGCGGCCCCGCTCGAACGCGTAACCGCAGATTCGGGCATCCTGTTCCGCGATCCCCGCTTCCGCGTCCAGAAGCACCACGGCCACATGACATCGGTCAAGGCTTCTCAAGGCCTTGATCATGGAAAACTTTTCGATCTTTTCCTTGACCCGGGCCTTTCTCCGGATGCCGGCCGTGTCAATCAACATATACTCCTTTCCTCGCCAGTTAAAGAGAGTATCCACGGAATCCCTTGTGGTCCCCGGGATTTCACTGACAAGCAGCCGTTCAAAACCCAGAATTCGGTTTATGAGAGATGATTTGCCCGCATTAGGCCTCCCCAGGACAGCCACCCTGATGCGGACCGTATCATCTTCCATGCCAATATCCTGTTTGGCAAGATCAGAGATCACCTTATCCATGAGAGACTTCAGACCAAAGCCATGCTCCGCGGACAAAGGAAAAACCTCTTTCCAACCCAGGGTGTAGAACTCATGGATGAGATGCTCATGTTCCGGACCGTCGATCTTATTGGCCGCTATAAAGACCGGTTTTTCAGAGCGGCGAAGGAGATCGGCGACGGTCTTGTCTCCGGGCATCAATCCCTCACGGCCGTCCACCATGAAGATGATCCGGTCAGCCTCGGCTACGGCTGTTTCCACCTGTTTCGCCACTTGCTTTAGGAGGGGATCACGATCAGAGTCGTCAAACCCGCCGGTGTCGATAAGGGCTAATGGTATATCATCCCAATGGATGAAGGCGTAAAGAAGGTCCCTTGTAATGCCGGGCTCATCGTCTACAAGGGCGCCCCTTGATTTGGAGAGACGATTGAAGAGGGTGGACTTCCCCACATTGGGGCGTCCCACTATGGCGATGATGGAAGACATGGTCTGTTAGATGACTGAGAGATACTCTTTCGCCGAATATCTGCATGAATCCATTGTGAGAACAACAACAAAGACTAACCTACACCCTTGATAGATGTCTACTCTTAAATATCAATTTCATTACTCCTCCGCATTCGAGTGCTCGAATCCTGGAATCCTCACTATAGATCTTTTATGCCTCCCGAAACGCCTTGATTTTATGAAGTCGTTCAGTTTTCCTGGAATGACCCTTTTTAATCCTTGACTGGATATATGAATCTGGATAGGTTGCTTTCAAGTAAATCGTCTCCGCGGAGGCATGGACAGAAATGCCCACCAAATACATCATTGTCACCGGCGGCGTCTTGTCAGGATTAGGAAAGGGGATAGCAGTCGCCTCGATCGGACGCCTTCTCTTATCAAGACTCAAGATCATTCCCATCAAATGCGACGGATATCTCAACGTGGATCCCGGGACCATGAACCCCTTTGAACACGGGGAGGTCTTTGTGTTGGATGACGGGGCTGAAGTGGACATGGACTTTGGGCACTATGAGCGATACCTGAACGTCAACTGCAAGATGAACTGGAATTTGACCATGGGGAAGGTCTTTGACATGGTCAGGCAGAAGGAGCGGCGGGGAGATTATCTTGGAAAAACGGTCCAGTATATCCCTCATGTGACGGATATGATCAAGGATCATATCTTTAAAGTGGCCAAAGAGGAGTCTGCCGATCTGGTGATCGTGGAGATCGGCGGAACGGTCGGAGACATTGAGAACGAGCTCTTTCTCGAAGCCATGAGGCAGATGAGG
The DNA here is from genome assembly GCA_016930795.1 of Deltaproteobacteria bacterium. Lineage (GTDB taxonomy): Bacteria > Desulfobacterota > DSM-4660 > Desulfatiglandales > HGW-15 > JAFGFY01. The sequence goes on along the minus strand of JAFGFY010000251.1, from coordinate 3,642 downwards.
GAAGATGTGGGGAGAAAAAATATCGTTTATGTGCATCTGACCTATGTCCCCATCCCTTATGGTGTCAATGAACAGAAGTCGAAACCCACGCAGCAGAGCGTCAACCTCCTGAAGCAGAGGGGTATTTTCCCGGATATCATCATTGGCAGGTGTTCGGAGCTCTTGACCCCGGCCATAAAGAATAAGATTTCGAATTTCTGTGATGTGGATCCCGAAGCCGTCATCACGGGCCTCGATGTGGACGATATCTATGAAATTCCTCTTATCTTTGAAGAAGAAGGCCTCGCGGAGATTCTGCACAAAAAACTCAACATCTATAGTCCTCCCAAGCTTCGGAAATGGAAGGAGTTTGTGGAGAACATGCGGAATCCCGACAAAGAGATCACCGTGGCCATGTGCGGGAAGTACACCCAATTGGAGGATTCCTATGCCTCGATTATCGAATCCTTTAACCACTGCTCTGCCCATCTGAGATGCAAGATCAATCTAGAATGGATCGAGACCACCGATGTCCGTGATACCTCCTTTATGGAGAATGTGGATGGCGTCGTGGTGCCGGGAGGATTCGGGCACAGAGGGAGTGAGGGCAAGATCGAGATCATTCGCGTGGCCAGGGAGAGGAACATCCCTTTTCTGGGTCTTTGCCTGGGTCTTCAGTTGGCTGTCGTGGAATTCGCCAGGCATGTATGTGGCCTGGAAGGTGCAAACTCCACGGAAATGGATGCCGAAACACCCTATCCGGTGATTGACATTCTCCCCGAACAGAGGGAAATCAAGACCAAGGGGGGGACCATGAGGCTTGGAGCATACACTGCTGTCCTACGGAAAGGGACTCTTGTCCAATCCCTTTACAATTCTTCCGAGGCCTCGGAAAGACACCGGCACCGATATGAAGTAAACCCGGACTATCACCAGTTGCTCACTGAGAAAGGAATGGTCTTTTCAGGCTGTTCCGAGGATGGAAGACTGGTGGAATTTATCGAATTGCCGGATCACAAGTTTTTTACTGCCACCCAGGCCCATCCGGAGTTGAAATCCAGGATGGAATTCCCATCTCCTCTCTTTTATGGGTTTGTTAAGGCCTGCCTAAGTTGATCTGATTGTACATAGGAGTAGAAATTGGGCGTGGCGATAGGGCCGTTGGGAAGGCATTGTGAGCAGAAAAGCCTGCATTTCACCGTGACCCTTATAGGGGAACGGTAGTTCAGGGGCCTTGAGAGACCGTGATCTAAGAAAGAAGGACTTCAATCGGGTTCAAGATGCTTCCGTGATTTTGTAAATCAGATCGTTTTCTCGAACCCTTTCTTTGACCTTCACCCCAATAAGGTCACCCACCTTGGCTTCTTCTATGGGCTGATTATCAAGCTCCATACTCCCCACTTTCTCGGTGAAATCAGTGGTATGACCTTTATATCTCAGCGTATCTCCCCGCTCTATACTCCCAGCAGTCACTTCAATAGCGGCGACACTGGGTTTGGCGAAGAACTTGACAACGACACCCACCTGTTCTTCCGTCATGACAGGACCTCCTGATGAGTTAGGGTTGGAGAAGAATGAAAGGATCATATCGGGTAACTCCCCTCAATGTCAAGATATTGTTGGTGATCTGAAAAGTTCTTTCTAGATATATCGGAGGGTTGAAGCGGATCCCATCGTGGTGAAGGTGATCGCTATTGAAGCGGGGAGGGCAATTCGGCTACAATAGGGGCCGGTAAGTTATAAGAGACGATGATGCGAACAAATATATATGAGATAATTAAGAAGACCTTAGGCTCCAGGACCCCAATATGGATTCAAGACGTGAACCCAGACTCTGTTCACGCGGCTGTCCTCATCCCCCTTTTCAGCGAGAACGGTGAACATAAAATCCTTTTTACCAAGAGGTCCGCCCAAGTCAAGACCCACAAGGGGCAGATCTCATTTCCCGGAGGGGTTGTGGAGGAGAGGGACCAAGGCCCACTAGAAACAGCATTGAGAGAAGCCCACGAAGAGATCGGCCTATTGAAAGAAGACGTGGAGATCTTGGGGCAGGCAGACGACGCGACCACTGTGGTTTCCAATTTTATCGTCCATCCCTTTGTGGGAGTGATCCCCTATCCATACGATTTTACGATCAGTTCCGAGGAGGTTGACCGGATCATCAAGATCCCGCTCAGAGTCTTTCTTGAAAACGACCCAAAATACAGACGGACCAGCGCGGAGTTCGAAGGAGTCACATATCCGGGTTCCGCCTTTAAGTACAAAGGGGACGTGATCTGGGGAGCGACGGCCAGAATCCTGATGAATCTCGTAGGAATCCTGGAAGGTAAATTAGACTTGCATGGAGAGGTAGAATAGGGTATTTTTGCCAGGTGTCGGGACGTGGCTCAGCCTGGTAGAGCACCGCGTTCGGGACGCGGGAGTCGCTGGTTCAAATCCAGTCGTCCCGACCAGGAATGACAAGGGTTCAAGGATTATTGAGTACCTAGGCCCTTAAAAATAAAGGCTTTTGACATGGAATGGTGTCAAAAGCCTTATTGTTTTTGAAGCTCACGATCTATCAACTTTCCATCTGTGGACCCGCATAGAAGGGGACGTTCGTGCAGAAAGTGCTTTATAAATTTGCTCCGGAATGATGAGTTGCATGCCTAGATTAGCCAGATTAGATGCCCCCGGGGTTTTACATCATGTGATGGCAATGAAGGCCCGCCTCTGCTACGAGGCCCTGGTAGCCCTGGGAAATCATGTGACGGCTTGATTTGGGTTTACGCGGGAGAGTAATCAAATGATTTGTTTTTTCATGGGATTTCTGACAAGATTCAATAAGTCAAAGATCTTCACTTATAATCATTGAAGACCATTAGATTTCTAAGGAGGTTTTCATGAACCTACTCAAAGAAACGGCCATCGAATCGATCAAACGCCTGCCGGAAGGGTGCACCGTCGAGGACATCATGTATCGAATAGATCTGATTGCCCAGGTTTTTGAAGGTCTTAAAGATGCAGAAGCGGGCAGGCTGATCACCACCGAAGAGCTCCTTGAACGAGTCGACCAATGGGACAGTTAAGGTGGACCGAAAAGGCCAGCAAGAATCTACAGGCTCTTTTTGATTATATCTCGAAAGATTTCTGGGTATACGCTGCGAGATACGTAAAGGCACTCATTAACTCAACAACAAAGCTGGAGAAAATGCCTCGATGCGGTCGTACTGTACCGGAGCTCGATGATCCCCGATTTAGAGAAGTGCTCTATGGAAACCACAGGATCGTATATCGAATCATCGGGGCGGATGACAATATCGAAATCCTTGCTGTGATTCATGGCGCCCGTGAGATGAAAGGGACCTTTCAGGAGGAATGGGAATTAGTATAAAAATGCTTTTACGGTAGGAGCCAAAATAGAATTTAGGGAGCATCTTGGTCAACATTTAGTCAACACTTGCCTGAAAATATCGTAAGCGTCTGAGCAACCCGCCTGATCATAGGTTCCAGAGTACTGGCAAGATCTTTTGTATTAATGTTTTCGTTTTGAGTCATGATATCCCCCTTTTTTTAACCCTGGGCTTTTTGCTTTAGTTAATTTCTAACGTAAACCACGGCCTATGGCCGTGAGACTTGAAAAGGCTTTGCCGTTCCATAGATATGAAATAAAAGCGTCCTCAT
>JAFGFY010000250.1 GCA_016930795.1 Deltaproteobacteria bacterium | reverse complement strand
TCATCCGCTTCGGCGGATGTCGCCCTTGACGCCGGGGCGGATGAACCCGCCGAAGCCTTGTGCGCCCGTCCTCCGCAGTAGCCTGCTTCGGAGGATGGAAAGGCGGGTCATGTAATGGGAACCACGGGTTTACCCGTGGGGCTCCATAATGGGGTTAGGTGTTCGGTTGATCTTTATTAATGCTTATCAACATTCAACCGAAGGCCTAATCTCATCATACTGAATACCGCGTATGTCAAGCTTCAAAGGAAAAAAAGCATGCCCAGAAAAGTCATAAGTCCAATAATTATGGCCCCGGTGATTATTTGGCGTAAAGCCATCCGAGAAGCATTGACCATTTCCTGAGTTATTTCTCTGTCATTATGCCAGCTGTCTCCTCTAGCTTTCTTGACTGCGGTTACTGTGTTTTCAATTTCCTTCAGCCAGTCCTTTCGTTTTCTTACTACATAGAATTCTAAAAGGTTGTTGGTTAATGTAATTGCAAGCTTTGAAGAGAGCATATCGCTATGCGGAGTCCTTATGGCCGCAATATTCTCAAGAGGTATTGAATTTTCTTCCGTTCGAATATTAAAAAGGTGAGGCTTGAAAATCAAGCGTTGGTTAGTCAGAAATAATCTTCCACCCACTCCCCCATAGGATCTCAAATGATTAGCGCGTGTGTTGCGAAGAATTACTTCGTTGGATCTCAATTCCATTCAGTGACCTGAATACATAATGCGGCATTGATCAGTGGTACGAACTCACCAATCAAAAATCCTCAACGTCAACTTAATAAACTGACATTGCCTTTATTCAATCAATGTCAGGAAAATAGAATTTTTTGGGTCCTACGTTTTTTATGGATGATCCCTAATTAAAGAGCAGCAGTTCAAATACTGAGGCCGGAGAGACGGTTAAGAACCATTTACGGATTCCAGAGCTATAGCAAAGACCCCAGTGCGGGCCGATGTCTCCCGGTTCCTGCGAGCTTGCCTTCCAGGGCTCATCGAAGAACTCGAAGAATAGAGCTGACCAGTTGGATTCGCGCAGCCATTTGGAAGTGACACGAAAATAGAGGCGCTGGTTATCGATGCTGGGATGGGACCGACCATAATCATCCCCAGCAGTCGGCCAACCGTGCTCTCCAATGACGATGGGTTTGACTGTGGATCCATAGAATATGTTAAATTCAGTTTTGTTCCAGTCGAGGTTATTCCGTATTTCCGTCTCATTGCAGGGAATCCCGCGAGGGTCGCCTTCGGCGTAGTAAGGGTAGATATTGATCATCCAGACATCTATATTACTGTGATCAGACAACAGTTGTTGGCGTATATTGCCGTTAATGTCCGTTTGATCCCCGTGGGCTGTGCCCCAGGATAAATCCGTGGTCAACACCACCCTGTTCCTGATCCCTAAGGCAACGAGACCTTCGTCTACATAATCTAGATCTGCGAGAAGCTGCGCTGCCGAAACCCAATGGTCACCGGCCCTTGCATCACCATTCAGGCATTCATCCCCCACAACGATACCGACAACATTATCGTAAGAATTTGCCAGTTCGACGGCGCGGTCCAGTTGCCAAAGAGTGGCGTGGGGATCGTCGGGATCGTCGTGGTTAACATTGCTTTCATAAACCCCAAGCCAAATCTTCAGCTTTGGATAATATGTTTCGGAGATGCCAGGCACCTGATCCAGGTTATTATCCAGTGCAAAGGTCCTTACATTGACAAAATGAGCCCTGGAAATCATGCCGAGGTCTGCCCGGATTTGGTCTGAAGGGATTTCAGTATAGAGGTCGGGGCTTTGCCCCTCCATGTGAAAAGGTCCGTATGAAACGCCATGGAATTGTTCAGTGATTGTCCCAGCAAGGCTTAATCCAGGCAAAGTAAGAATACTTATCAGCAACAAGCAGATCCATTTATTCATATCTAATCCTCCGCCTTTTGTGCTGTGGTCTTTGCATAATAGAGGATGTACATATAACTATGAATCGGTAAAGATATCTCTCATTTCTATTTTCATATCTAAACATGCGTTCCTCATTCCACAACAGTCAACGGCAGACTTGACCCGTTCACGCTTTTCGTTATTATATGTCATAAATCCGCGTCATTTAGTCTCAGCAATCAGAAATTCAAATCTAAGGTCGTCCCACTCTACACTGAGCATTCTATCAAAAATGGTCAAGTGTCATTGTGTTCGAGCTCCGCCAAAATTATCTCGGAATGCTTCGCGTGCCTCCTTAGTGTACACCTGAAGTTGGCTCTCTGGAAAACGAACAATTGTTATACTTTGACGCTCTGCCTCGGATGCAAGAAAATCAGCATTTTGCTCGTTTGGAATTATCAGCTCCTTCGGCAGTCCGTTCTTGTGAGCCTTGCCTTGCCTTAGCATTCGCTTAGATTCCAACTGCGAGGGCCCTGTTTCGCTCGCAGGTATCATTGCCGAACTTACAATAAAGCAACTTGCCGCATCCATGAGAACGAGGCAATTAAAGTCTCCATCTTTCTCTGTGGAAATTGGAGCGTCATTTAACTTAAAGACTATCCAAGTTTCATTGACACGATAATTCCTTGGATGAAGCATTTGGTCTCCCTTTTCCCTGCCTAACCATTAATTGAATGGTTTCTATGGATCTTTCAAAATGATCATCTAATTGGCAGCAAAAAATTGAGTCGCCTACTATAATGCTCTTTTTGACCGCAAAAACGTCGATATAGCCCTTAAATCAAGCCCTATTTGTACCAAATACTTTAACACATCAATAAGTTACTGCGGCCCGACCCCCTTATACACTTCGGTCTTATTTTGTGTGGAGTGGTTTAGGAGATGGTGACTATGACAATGCATTTCTTATATCATCTAAAAGTTGTTTCACGAAATTCAAACCTTTTTCAGTTAGAGAGTATTTTTCGTTAATGAGACCTGTCCTCTGCATATACAATGCATTATATTCCGTGAGGTGGGGTATTATGTACTCAGAGAAGTTCTCTCTAATGACATTATCGTTAATTTCAGGAGAGCGGGGATTATATAAAAATGCCCCCACAAGGCTGACTAGGTCATGACGAAAGAGCGGTGGCTCTTCAGCAACTCGAATACGGTCTTGTAGTTTAGCTAATTCTTGTTTCGACCTCACAAGCTCTTCCTGCGCATCTTTAAATCTAGACCAATAATCTTTTCGTTTATCCTCTTCAATTGTGGCCCGGTCCATGAGTTCGTTAAAGAGTACTTCGAAGTCTTCTTCCTTCTTGGCTAATTCTTTCTTTTCCTTTTCAGCTTTCTTACGAGCTTCTTTAAAATCAAACGGTAGCCTATCAAATCTATCCCTGAGGCCCGTATATCCTTCATCAAGGTGACGCAAACGTTCACCAAAACGTTCCTCGATTCTACCTAGGATTACAGAAATATCTTGAGTGAATTTGTTCATATTATCGTAGAATCTGTTGCTGGTTTCCGTTGCTTTGAAATAGAACAAGGATGCCAAAAAAACAGCGAAGAGAGCAAGGAGAAGGGAAAGAAGAGAGGAGAGGTCAATTTCCATAGTGGCCATGCGATACGCGACGACCGAGGCAATAAGGATGATTACGAAACTGACCACATTGCGCGGTAGGCCCCATACGATGGTCTCCTCCTTTTTTTCTTTTTTAATTTGGTCTGTCATTTATTCCCTCCCAGGAACATGGATGAACGAAGAGTGGTATTTTACACCAACATTTTTTTGGTTAACATGTAGGCTGTCCAACGGCATTATGTTTCGGGACCTACTGTTTCGGTTTCCTCTTGGTTATGCTCAGCCAATCGGCACCCAAATTAATAAAACCACGACAAGGACGCCTACAATGTAATTCTTAAAACTCATTTCGCTCTTCCGGCGAGCACCGTTCCTATGCGGTGTGTCTTCCTTTTCACTTCCGACTGCAAGCGACTAGTTGACCTAGAATAGCTTTCTTTGAATTAAACGTTGAGTTAAGTCTTCAATTACATCAGTGCTTAATATAAAACCATCAAATATCTCGAATAATGGTTGAACAACTTTATTGACATAATCTCCTAACGCAGATAACGGTGTTTCTAAAGGTACATTAATGAAGGAGAGTACCTCATCCTGATATGCAGATCTCCATGCTGAAATGTATCTTTCTGGGTTTGCCCACGATACTAATTTCCTACCACGCAACCTTGACCACTTGAATGCATAAGAAAGCTGTGTACTTTCAGCATCACATCCCATCGCCTTCGCAAATGAAATACCCACAGCAATGGCTTCAGCACATCTTATTATTGGTAATCCAAAGTCTAATGCCTTCAACGGTTCCGGAGCTCTCTGGCTTTTTGAAATATCGTCTTGCAGTGCTCTCCTAATGTAAAATCTTCCTTTTGGATCAAATCTTAAAAAATCATAATCATTCCAACCCGTTTCCAAACTTAAAATCATAGCTTCCCAGACTCCGTCTATGACAAATGGCCTTGAATCTTGATCCTTGAAGGCTCTACTATCAAGCCAAACTGGCCATCCTGTATAGTCTGGATTGTTCGAATCTAACAAATTGAGAAATTCTCTATTCGCTGCATGTGGAGGTACGGTTCCAACAAAAATCAGCGCGACTTCCCAAACACCATGATCAGGTAATTGCAACTTACGTTCAAGAATTATTGATGCAAATCTTTTTTCGCTTTCTTGAAGGAACCTCCTTAGCAGATCTTCATTTGTTGGTTCCGGTTTGTTTTTTTTTATAACAGCTGCAGCAAACTCTCCGATAATTTCTGGCTTAATAGCTCCTAGATGGCGTCTAAGGAATCGACCAATATCTGCCTCTCGATTATCGAAACATACTTCTACAATTTTAGGCCAATCCTTCCAACTAGCCTGCGTTGTACTTGGAGTGTTATTGGCCCTTAGAGATCGAACGTAAATCATGTCAGTTTTAATTAATTTTCGTCCTTTAAAATCAAGCTCAGATTTGGTAGCTACAGGAGTCCTAACACCTGAAGGGACTATTATGACTGGATATTCTTGCCCTGCTTTTTCTGGAAACTCCAAAAGCACTTCAAAAGGATCTGATGCGAACTTGGATATTAATCCTTGTATTTTATCGATATGAAATTTTTCCTTCAAATTTTCTGGTATATTTTCAATGTCTGGAGCTAAGGTCTTATTATTAATACCTATAACAAGGTATCCTCCACCATGATTACGAAGTGCTAAAGTTGTCTTAACAATTTTCGCAATGCCTTCTTGCGTATCGGGATCAATCCATCTCTTTAATTCAACCGAAAGACTTTCGTTCGGTCTTTCGATTATCTCTTGAGCTCGGGAAGAATTGTTATCCAACCGAAAACCTCTCCTCGTCTAGGGTCGGGCCACAGTAACATCTTGATTATTCAGTGTTTGCATCCCAAAAATAGGTATTTTTAGGGTCTATATCGTACTTTTCGGGCCTGAAAAGGATCGTATAGGGAGCAGCTTCCTCCTGAAGATTATACCCATTAGTTCCTTCCATGACATCCCTCACTTTTGCCTTGAAGCCTAATCGCGTTTTCATCTCCTCCACAAACGATTCGCTCCCAACGGCGATACTAGCCGTCCATTCCTCTTGACAGCTTTTCGCCCCATCTCCTAGGTATTGATCTATCCACCCCCTGTGACTACTCCTGAGCTGATCATAGGTTCCGGTACCCATCAATCTTTTCGGAGAAAAACGCCCTTTTTGCCCATGAAAAACTCAATATAAGCCTGGTTTAGAGGCCAAAAATGGCAATTGTTCCTTTCATAACAGAGACTTCTCGCGGCCCGACCCCATGGTAATGGTAATGGTACTTTCTTTAAACCCGATCTGACCGCTTTCCATTGACGGATCAGGATCCATCATTCCCAATAAGACCCTGTCGACACATGAAAAATTCTTTTCCCGTGCATAAAAAGGACGGCTTTTTTGCGCTTCCATAAACATCCTGCAAATGGGCATGACCTGATCCGTCTGTTCCAGGCCATCCGGCTTATTAAGCAGAAATTTGATGCCTACGGGATTATGTTCAAAGTTGAATCTGGAGAATACGGCGTAATCATGTCTTGACGATTTCATCACTTCCTCCTTTAGAGTGCGTCCCAAAATTTTTTTTCACAGCCATTTCTTGATATTCACTCCGATGATTATTTCTTGATGAAAGCGCATGACTAAGCTACGACACGTACTTTTACTCGCCTCAAAAACCTTGTTGGGCATGTCATAAACGCTGCTGGTCGCTGTATATGCCGGCTTCATTTATGAATTCCTTTACACCTTCAACCTTCATTGTCACTTCTTCAATTGCCTTAAGGGTGCTTTCATAACCGGCATTCCCGGAAATTGTAACAACCCCATCGTCTGCCGTTACCCGAAGGTTTGATGTGTTGGTCCTTTCATCCTTTGTGAGGGCGGCCCAGACCATACTGCTTAACACCTGATTGTTGAATGCCCTTCTCGAAGACTCATCCGGTCTAAAATCTTCAAGTTGAACCATTTGTGCGATAATCTCAGCAGCCCCTTCGACACTAAGACGATCGATGTTTATGACTAAATCATAGAGAGAGGGCTCCTCCCAATCCACACCATAAAGAAACCTTGTCCAGTTGAGACTCTGCTTGTCCAGTTTCTTTATCCTGGAGATAGCCTCTTTACGGCTTATATTTTCCAGTTCGATGGCAGCGTTGATACGGTATTCCATGTCGGCAATGACCCTTACTCTTATAACATGGGCAATATCGCCGAGAAGCAGGTGCCCCGCATATCCATGATATACAAGGTCATCCTTTCTTGCCCTCTTCAGGAGAGCGTATCTGACATAATTCAAATGAGTGATTCTTCTTTCAGGGGATTGGAGCCATGATTTTGGTGGTTTTTCCATGGCGGCAATGAGTTTTTCTTCCGGGACGCCAAATTCTTCGACCGCATCCAGGACTACTTCCTTGCTGATGCAGGGGTAACCAAGTTTTGCACTTAATTTCTCCGCTACCGCCATGCCACCACTGAAAGTGCCTCTCGAAATAGTAATAATAGCCATGTTTCCTCCATTGGTGTTGAGTAAGAAAAAACCAAAATTCCTTAATTTCAAAAACCCTTCAAACTCTTTGCTCCCCACCGTAATACTCTCAGTCCATATGCCACGGTAGTTTCAGCGCCGTGTCAGGTAATCGGTGGTCCGACAAGGGATAGTCGAATATTCACGACATCGCTCTCCACAGTGCGTTTTTGGGGCAGGCCCGAGTGAGAAAGCACCAATAGCATCTTTTGGTTTCCGGCCAGTACGCTCGCGCTAAACTCCGAGACATCGGCTGCCCGAGCGATCTTCGCCAAATGACGGAGAAGGATTGTGGCGATTCCAAGACCTTGATGAGCATCATCAACCGCGAAAGCGATCTCGGCAGAGCGGATCGGCTCGACCTCGGAGACGACGTAACGGCCGACACCGATGATAATAGGATCCTCCTCCTCTATGATCGCGACCAGCGCCACATGGCGCGCGAAATCGACCTCAGTGAAAAAGATCAGCTCTTGGAGCGAGAGTTCGTGCTTCGGTCCAAAGAACCGAAAATATGCGGATTCGGAACTCAGACGGTGTAAACCATCTTGGAGCGCTGGTTTGTCATCTGGGCGGATCGCGCGAATGAGCAGGGCACGGCCGTCGAGTAGTCGATCATGGGCCGTGTAACGGCGCAGGGTCTCAGGGGTCGCATCCATCTTTTCCAGCCTTCTGACAAACTCGATAATGCACGCCCATGATAATCAGTGAAGGTTAGGCTGAAATATGAACGGGTTGACGTGGTGAGTCTGTCTTATACGCATTATTGCGTCATATGACAAATGTCAAGGAAAATCAGTATGTTTGTCAGAACCCAAGGGGAGACCTCATGCCCTCATTTTTGACTCAGGAGCCTGAACAAAGAGAGAATTACGATAGAGTAATCCTCTTGAGCATTGATACACCATCTATCCAGATCTGTCTATCAGGGAATCCCTGATTTTTGGGGCGAAAGAGAATAAGTCTGAAGAGTGAATCTCCCCGTGGCAAGCCATGGGGAGATTCACTACATACAAGTACATTTTAGAGGTATAATCGAGGCGACAAAGTCACCGGACAGGCAGAGTTGAGGGGTCAGTGTTCGGCCGTCGCTCTGTTATCGCGGGCCATGGGATTCATTCAGCCGCTCCATGGTGAGTTTGACTTTGGGCTGTTTGATCGCTATATTTCTAATTCTTCTCCCAATTGGGAGAAAGGGGTCCAGGCACCGTCGCTCAGCTATGGCGGCCAAGGGGATCCAAGGGGTCAAGTGACTGTCTTGCCCCGATTTTATCCATTTCTCAAAGCGCGGCCTTATCATATATGAGCTTTGACGGTTACATGGAGAAAGAGAATGCCCATTTTTGAATTCAGGTGTCTTGAGTGCAGTCATGTCTTTGAAAAACTCTTTGTCAATTCCAACGAAGAGGTGGATATAGATTGCCCGGAATGCCATTCACGATCCTTTGAACGGGTGGTCAGTCGGGCCAGCCATGTCATGGGATCCGGACCAGGAGGAAGCCGGCCCACAGTCACTGAAAAATCCTGTGCCCCTGGAAACAAATGTATGACCCTCGATCTGCCCGGACCTACAAAGTGAGGTTTCCGTCTTTGCTGAAGCTTAGTCGCGGTGAGCTCACACAGACTTACACCGACAATAAGTCGGCCGACATGGCCGACTTATTATGCTCATGGCCTTCGGCCAGATACAATAGGAAGAACCAGGAAGAAGACATGAATCACCCGGATGAACTGGATGAGGAAGACAAAGATCTTATCAGGACGGTCTTTGATGATCAGGTCGTTCCGAAACTGGTGAGGCTTAATGCACGCCTCGGCAATCTCAGCTGCGCGTTCGCGGGCAAAGAATTTGAGCATTGGACCATAGAATTTAGATCGATAGGCGATAGTTTTGAGATTGTCTCCTTTGATTATGACGAAGAGGCGTCTGGTTTGGATCTGGGTTTGTAGGGTGTGGGAGTGGAGGAAAATGCCGAGATAGCATATGGTAAGCAGGTTTTCAGAAAGGACCATTATTGAAAAACCCATCTGTCCTTTTTGTGGATCGCTGATCGATCGCCCAAAGGACCTGGACACACGAATGCCCAATGAAATGCCTGTGGGAAGATGCGCCTGCGGAGCGGTCTATGCCTGTGACATCACCGGCCACAATCTGGGGAGCGCGCTGATTGAGGCCCTGGTCTTTGCCTGCAAAGGGGATTGGGACCTGGCGTGGGGACTTTTTCCCGAAGAGGATTATCTGGAAAAAGAGGTATTCAATTACGACCTGGAAACCCATCTCATCATCCATAGTGGGGCCTATGAAGGGCGCCAGATCAACGGCGTCCTCTACTTCATCCGCATGCATGAGGATATTCGTGAAGTCACGGATGAAGGGACAAAGAGGCTTCTGGAGAGGGGCAGTCCTCCTTCCACAAGCCGAAGTCGTCAGAGGAAGGGGAAGAAGGCCTTTTCAAAGAAGGATGTGGAAAGGCTTGTCAAGGACTACAAAGTCGAAGAAATCCTCGAGATGGCCGAGCAGGATCAGAGGATCATCAGGGACCTCAAACGTCTCCTCTATGCCGTGGACGACCTTGCCAGGTTACAGGCGGCCGATATTCTTGGAAAGGTATCCGGCTTGGTCTCTCGACAGGACCCGGAATCGGTCTCACGACTTCTTCAAAGCCTATTCACTGCCGTGACGGATACGGCCGCGTCCAGTTGGGGGTACATCGACGCGGTCGGTGAGATTATCAGCAATCGCCCGGATCAATTCGGTGGATATGTCCCCCAGCTTTATCCCCTGGCCGCGGACAGGGCCCTCTTGCCCGATGTCCTTCGGGCTTTCATCAGGGTATCAGCATCTCGTCCCGATATCCTTCGAAAAAAGGCCTATCAGTTCATTCCCCTTCTAGGTGATCCTGATCCGACCATTCGCGGTTACACGGCTATGCTTTTAGGCGCATTGGAGATCAGTGAGGCCAAGAACGATATCGCGGGACTGGTGGATGATGAAGCTCCTGTACAAGTGTATGAAGCAGGGCAATTGGCATTCCGTTCTGTCGGGGATCTCGCGTCCCATGCCCTGAGTCGGCTATGATCATTGAGCATCGTCTATCTGATCCCGAGGGAGATATTCCCATCGGCCCCAGAGAGGCCGAGCTCCCGTTCAAAATATCCCTCCATAAGGCTCACCCCTATTTCAAACTGGGGGATTATTTTAAAGCGATTGAGCATTATTTGTTAAAGACCTCTAAGCCCGTCCTCATCGACTTGGTGCAGTCCCGAATCGGTTTATCCGAGCCATTCAGGCGTGCCACACGGCTCGTGATCCGCAGTGAAAAACATGGTCACTTCTCCCATATTGCTTCTGCTGAATTCATGTTCGGGGATCCATCAATCCAATTCGCCGTGATCACGGCTTTGAACGATCAAGGCAAGGCGTGGCTCCGCAACGAATATGATGTCATCTCCTATTTGAACGAAAAGACCTCCCTCCCCTATCTCCCTGATCTATATTATCTCGACAACATTCAATGGGGCAGGGGAAAAGAGACGGTTCATTTGATGATGGTCCTGGCCGAATGGTTGGAGGATTATCACGAGTGGCACCTTCATCCCCCTGATCAGAACAGCGGGCAAATGGTCCGCATCTGGGATTCTTCGCGGGGTCATCGATTGACCTCTCAAGCAGAGGCCCGAGAAGTATTCCGTCAGTCAGCCAAGATCCTGACTCTTTACTATGAATCATCCGATTTTCGGCAGATCTACCCATGGCACCATGGGGCAGGGGACTTCGTGGTGAAGACCAAAGAGGATATGATTCACGTGAAGCTTACGACGGCCCGGCGTTATGAGCGGTTCACCCTGTTTGATGGAAATGAAAGGATTGATCCCTTGCTCGCGATTACCTATTTCTTCCTGAACCTTACCGTCAGAATGAGGCTTGATAGGATCGACGGAACCGGAGATCCTGTCTGGGCCCGGGATGATTTCGTGTATCCTGTCATTGAAGGCTTTTTTGAGGGAATAGAGGAGAAGCGCAGACTGTCCATGTATCAATCGTGTGAGTCGTCGGAACTCCTAAGCCTTTTGAAGTCGTTCAGTCCAGAGGAGATCAAGAGGATGTTCTCTCCTCTTCTCGATTTGTACCGTTTTGATGATCCCCAGGAGTATGCCCTGATTCAAGAGAACCTTGACGACCACGCCCTTTGTCTTCACTCGGCGATTCAAAGGCTTCCGCAATAAGATCATGAACCGGTGTTTGAATGGCCTTGGCAACCGATATAAGAAGAGAGGCCTTTTCCATGTCTTTTTGACCCGCGGCTTCCACTAGTTCACGGGATAGAACATGCAGCTTACGGTACATGGCATCCAGATCGAATACCGGGTATTTCTCCCCCTGTTTGAATCCTGACTTTCCACATACGCGGGCCTTCCCCTGGATTCGCGTAGGGATGCCGTAGAGTCGACAGGTAATGGGCCGGCGGTGATAGAGGACACATTCATCCTGATCGTCAAGAAGGGGGCATCGGACTCTCTTTCTGGCGAGGGTATAGTTTTGCATCTGGGGATCATCCTCAAAAGTCTCAAGCATCTTCTGAAGCTTCTCCATCTCCTTGTCTGCCCTCTCACAACGGGCCAAGGCATCCTGCATGGCCTTGTCTTTCATTTGTTCGAAGTGTTCCCGAAGATAGGCCGCCTCAATCAAAAAGAGGCCGAATACGGCGTAACAGCAATCCGAGCAGTGAAGGTCGCATTTAATGCATGATTCATGCTCTTCAGCCACCCGGTGGAATGCCGCTTCCGCTTCATCCACCAAATACTCATAATCCCGGAATAACTGCTTGGTTTTCATTTCGTCCGATATGGTTCCAACTTTGCCATGAAATCCGGGTGCGCCTGGAAGCCCAGTGCGACGGCTTTGTCCATATACTCGATAGCCCTATCGTATTCATCCCGGCAATAATAGGCAAAGGCCAGGTTATTGTGTCCAAGGGCAAAACCCGGCGCCTTCTCAACCAGTTTTTCACCGATCTCAATGGCCTTGTCCACATCCTCCTTTTGAAGATACGCGTTGATCAGGTTACTGTATGCTTGAACAATATCAGGATTCTCTTCAACGGCCTTTTTAAGGGCTGCGATGGCTTCTTCGGTCCTCTCCATCTGGAGGTATGCAAACCCGAGATTCGCATAGCCACGCGCGTACCGGGGTTCAATCTCAACCGCCCGTTTATTGGCCTCCACCACCATGTCCAGGTCCCCTCGCTTGAAATAGATATAACCCAGATTCACCCATGCTTCGAACATTCTCCCACTGTTTTCCGCGGCCTCCCGAAAGGCTTCAGCCGCCTCATCGAGCCTCCCCTCCTCGAGCAGCGACACGCCCAGGTTATAGGAAGAGGTAGCGCATTCGGGGTTCTCCTTTAACAAACGCCTTTTTTCCGCGATGAAATCATCGCCATCCTGTGGTTCTCTCATAAGAAACCCTCAAAAAAAGAAAGAGGTCGCCACCCTTCTCGGATAGCGACCTCTATTCATCACACGATAAATGGTTGCCTTTAAAGATGGGAGCCTAATAATCCTCGGTCTGGCCCCGACCCTTTAGGCCGTACATGGTGCTGCTGCCTGTCGAGTAGTAGATCAGCTTTTCCTCATTAATGAGGGAGGTTGCGGCCTTTTTGACCTCTCTGGCCTTCACATCGGGCATGACTTTTCTTACACCCTTTTCCATATCGGCGAAGTAAAACTTGGACTTTTTGTTGTTTTCTGCGAACTCTAATATGGCCTTTTTGATGTCTTCCATAATGAGTCTCCTTAATGTTAGGGATTATTCAATACCGCCCACCGCCCTGGACACATTCCATGAGGCCTCCGTATACTTGAACTGTGAAGAGGTCCGGTATGTATCATAGGCCAGACGGTAATCATCGATCAGGTGCTCCGTAAAGGGCAACCCGGTCTTTTCAAAGAACCGCTCCCAACCGATCCGCTCAGCCCAATCACCGATCCGTTCATATTTGTTGGCATCGGCTGCATAGGCCTCAAGGATTTGCTTCACAGACTGACAGACTTCCGGATAGCGCGGGAAATTATTGGGCAGACCCGGAACCACAACTTTGCTGAACTTTGGCGGAGAAATCCGGTTCGAGACCTTGCCGCCCGCCATAATGGTCACGCAGTCACCCACTTTATCCGCGAGAGGAACAGCCATACACATGGTGTAGCAGTTGCCACAGAACATGCAGCGTTCCTCCTTGATTTTGACCGACTTTTTTCCATCCTCGGTCTTTGTGGGCGAAATGGCGGCCGTGGGGCATGCCGCGATGACCAGAGGGATCTCACATACCTTGTCAAGGACTTCATTGTCTACGATCGGCGGCTTCCTGTGATAGCCCAGAAGGGCGATATCCGAACAGTGGACCGCGCCGCACATGTTCAGACAGCAGGCCATGGAAATCCTGACCTGTGCTGGAAATGTCATGCCCTGAAAATAGTCAAACAGCTCATCCAGTACCGCCTTGACCATCGAGGAGGCGTCTGTGGCAGGGGTATGACAGTGGATATAACCCTGTGTATGAACGATGTTGGTTAGTCCGGCACCGGTTCCGCCGATGGGGAATTTGTAACTGCCGGAGACATGCTTTCGACTGTTGAGGTCCTTTTTTAATGCCTCCATTTTGTTCTGACTGTCTACCATAAACTCGATATTGTTGCGGGTGGTGAAACGGACGTAACCGTCACAGTGTTTATCCGCGATATCGCAGATCTCTCGCACATGTTCTACGGTCATAAATCGGCATCCGCCGCATCGCACCGTGAATACCTTATCCCCCGATTCAGCCACATGGACCAAAATACCCGGTTCGAGAATCTCATGATATTTCCATTTTCCATAGTTTTTCTGAATGATGGGGGGAAAGTATTGCCAGAAATGCCTCGGGCCAAGGTCCGTAAGCCTGTTTTCCATTGGTTTATTGGGATTGTATAGTCCCAACCTTTCAGTTGATAATGCCATTGTATTGTCCTCCTCTTTTCTAGCTATCTCGCGTGTCTGGAGCGATAATCTTCGATGGATCTCTTGAAACCGCCCGGGACATCTTCCTCTTTCCAGAAGATGTAGGGATTGGAACGGGGTTCCTTCACCATTTGCGGCATGGGGGGGATATTCAGGACTTCGAGAAGCTTCTGGATCCCTTGTCTTTGTATCAATTCCCCGAGTCGCTCGCGGTTTTTGCCTTCTTCCATCCACCAATCCCAAACAGGCTCGATCACATTCTCTTTGACGTTGTCATAGGGAGGTTCTACTTTCATGAATGGAATGGTCAAAAGAGACATCTGAGCGCCTTCCAGGATGGGGGCCTTTGCACCCAGCAGAATGCTGACACCTGTATCCTTTCCGGGACGCAGGGCCTGAGGCATGACATTAATGCAGTGCATGCAGCGGTTACATTCCGCGTCGTTTATCTCGAGCCGGCCGTCTTCCATCCTCATACATCGGGTGGGACACAGATCGATCACCTCTTTCTGGATATCGAAGGCTCCCCAGTCTTTGCCTGCGTGGGCACCGGCATTGGGCTTAATTTCTCCGCCCGTATAGGCCTTGACTGCCTTCTGATCGACCTGAATCTTATCCCGCCATGTCCCGATAAAAGACATGTCGGCCCGCGCGATGGAGGCGACGCAGCAATTGGGGCATCCGTCAAACTTAAATTTGAATTTATAAGGGAAGGCGGGACGATGCAATTCATCCTGATAATAGTGGGTCAATTCATAGCACATATCCTGGGTATCATAGCAGGCCCATTCACAACGGGCCCTTCCGATACAGCAAGAAGGGGTTCTCAGGTTGGAACCGGAGCCCCCCAAGTCCTGTTGGAGGACATGGCCCAGCTCATAAAAAATCGGCTCAAGCTGTTCAGTGAAGGTCCCGAGGAAGATGATATCACCGGTCGACCCATGCATATTCATCATTCCGCTGCCACGGTATTCCCACAAATCGCAGATAGACCTCAAATAATCACTACTGTAAAACTTACTGGCAGGCTGATTCACGCGCATGGTGTGAAAGTGGGCAATGGAGGGAAATTTATCCGGAAGGTCTGAATACCTTCCGATCACGCCGCCGCCATAACCGAAAACGCCGACGATGCCGCCATGTTTCCAGTGTGTTTCACCCTCTTTAAAAGAGATTTCAAGCTGGCCCAGCAGATCTTCCACCACGTCCCTCTCAATCATCATCCGATCGTCAGCCAGTTTTCGCCTGTGAAGAGCTTCCCGCTTGGCATCGGCCACAAAACTCGGCCAAGGGCCCTTTTCCAGTTCTTCGCACACGGGAATCTCATGCTTGATTTTGAATCCTTTAAGCTCTTCCTCGGTATAGTTGTTAAGCTCTTCGTCAGAATAGATTCGGAGCTCCTTGTACTTCAACTCTTTTTGTTCTTCTCTCGGTTCGAAAGCCATTATGAACGCCTCCTAATTGAATGAAATAAAGGGTTATCTTATCCCCCACGCTAGCCGATAGGACTTTCTGTGTTTGAATTCACCTCCTCCCTCAATTTCTCGCCTCGGCCTCCCCGAATAGGCCTAAGAGCTCATGAAAACAGGCCCCAGGGCTGGCATGGTGGGGTGTGTCTCGATAAGTATTAGTGAATATTTGCACAAGTTGCGACTATATCACGAAAATCACGTGGATTGTCAACAAAAAAAATATGCTTAATCGCCCTCACCCACGCTTTCCACGATTCATTGAAGCAACGGTGTCGCGGCCCTTATCAATGATTCTGATTTCAGTGGGTTGTGGGTTTTGCAATAGGGCAGATTATTTTATGTCATTATTTGTTGGAGTAGTCTATATATGGACAAACCCATGGATTGTGTTTCTTTATGAATTTCCAAATAGTGCTTTCTAGGAGTCCCATGTTCAACGCAGCACCCCGCATCATTATTGCCGCTCTGAGAGGAGGC
The DNA here is from genome assembly GCA_016930795.1 of Deltaproteobacteria bacterium. Lineage (GTDB taxonomy): Bacteria > Desulfobacterota > DSM-4660 > Desulfatiglandales > HGW-15 > JAFGFY01. Next base: position 9,671 of record JAFGFY010000250.1, on the reverse strand, counting down.
TCGGGCAAAACCATCCTCTCTGTGGGGCTCACCGCCGCTTGGCAAGAAAGAGGGATTCAGGTTGCCCCTTTTAAAAAGGGTCCCGATTTCATCGATGCGGGCTGGTTGACTTTTGCCGCCGGGCGATTCTGTTATAATCTGGATCCCTTTCTGATGACCGACGCACAAATCCTTCACTCTTTTTTTTCCCATTCAGGAGATTCGGATATCTGCCTTATCGAGGGAAATCGAGGCCTTTTTGATGGTTTTGACGTGAAGGGCCATTGCAGCACTGCTGAGTTGGGAAAACTACTCAAGGCCCCTATCATCCTTATTGCCGATGTGACCATGGCCACACGAACGATAGCGGCACTGATTATGGGGTGCCAGAAATTCGATCCTGCCCTGAACATCGCAGGTGTCATTCTGAACAGGGTGGCCGGACCCCGCCAGGAGACCCTTGTGCGGAATTCCGTCGAGAGATACTGTGAAATACCCGTCATAGGGGCTGTCCCGAAATTGAAAGAAGATCTCTTTCCCGAGAGGCATATGGGTCTTGTCCCACACCTGGAGAGGAAACATGCCGAAAAAGCGGTCGCATGGGCAAAGTCCAACGTCGAGAGAAACCTGGATTTGGGGAGCCTGTGGAGTCTTTCACACCAGGCCTCGCCCTTGAACAGAGAGTGCCAGAATCGGAGGCCAGCCCCCCCCGAACCCTCGAATGCAGACCCACCGCGTATCGGTTACATTCGGGATAAGGCTTTTTGGTTCTATTATCCTGAAAACCTGGAGGCACTGAGATCTTTGGGGGCGACTCTGGTGGAAATTAATTCTCTAGAGGAAAAAGAACTCCCTGATCTAGATGCCCTATATATCGGCGGCGGTTTTCCGGAAACCCAGGTCCAGGCCCTGACCGATAATAAGAGCTTCAGAGATTCATTGAAAGAGGAAATCCAAAATGGGCTTCCCGTTTATGCAGAATGTGGCGGACTGATGTACCTGGGGGAGAGTCTTCTTTTGAAAGAGAACACCTATCCCATGGTGGGCGCCCTTCCCCTTCATTGTGTGATGGAGGAAAAGCCGCAGGGTCACGGATATACGATGCTGGAAGTGCTGGGGAATAATCCCTATTATCCAGTAGGAGAGACACTGAAAGGCCATGAATTTCATTACTCCCGGCCTATCATGAGTCAGGCCGAAAAATTCGACCCGGTCTTTAAAGTGCTCAGAGGACGCGGTATTGATGGAGACAGAGACGGCCTCTGTAAAAAGAACCTGCTCGCCACTTTTACCCATGTCCACGCGGCAGGGAACGATATGTGGGGGAAAGGCCTTTTTAGAGCCGCTCTTGAGAGACAAAAGAGAAAAGAAACCCATTTTTCCACGGGGTAATCGAAAGAAGCATTGACAAGGTGAAAAACATGGGTTATATATTTACATTTTTGTGTGAAATGCTTACGAGATAGCTAATATTACTAAGGAGGTTAGTGGTCATGCCAAAAGTTGAGTATGAAGGGCAAACTTTCAACGTAGACGAAGATGGTTTTATTGATGATTTCAATAACTGGAACAAAGACTGGGTAAGGCACGTCAAGCAAGTTGAAGGGATTGAAGAACTTACAGAGGAACACTGGAAGGTTATCGAAGTCCTTCAGGACTATTATAAGAAGAACGGGATCGCTCCAATGGTCAGAATCCTGTCCAAAGTGACGGGTTTCAAACTCAAATATATCTACGAGTTATTCCCCTCCGGCCCGGGCAAAGGCGCCTGCAAGATGGCAGGTCTCCCTAAACCCACAGGCTGCGTCTAATATCCTGATTAAACTACCCTAAATCTTTTGACCCCAAAAAGACACCATGAGAGGGTTTTCCTTTCATGGTGCCTTTTTTATCATTCAATCGTTAAGTGAAATTCCTATGCTATCGCACAGTGACGCTATTTGATGTAGCCTACGACTAGATCCCCAACTTCTGTGGTCCCATAACCCATCTTTCCTGCTTCCAGAGATTGGAGGTCATTGGCCACAGTCTTTTTTATGGCCCCGAGGAGAATGCCCGCTGCCTCCTCTTCTCCGATGTATTCCAGCATCATCTGAGCAGCAGATATGGCACCCAAAGGGTTTATTTTGTTTAATCCTGTGTATTTCGGGGCAGATCCCCCGATAGGCTCAAACATGGCCGCGCCACCGGGATTGATATTTCCTCCGGCTGCAATACCCAGACCCCCCTGGATAATAGCGCCCACATCCGTGATGATATCCCCAAACATATTATTGGTGACAATGACATCAAACTTTTCCGGATTCTTCACCATCCACATACAACAGGCATCCACGTGTTGATAGTCGGTGGTTACGTCGGGATAATCCGTAGCTACTTCCTCGAAACATCGATCCCAGAGATCGGATTCATACATCAGCACATTCTTCTTGGCGCACAGGGTGAGAAGCCTCTTTCTGTTTCTCTTCCGGCAATAATCAAAGGCATAGCGAATACACCGCTCTACGCCTTTTCTGGTGTTAATCGATTCTTGGACCGCCACTTCTTCCGGTGTCCCCTTTTTCAAGAAACCGCCGCTGCCTGCATAGAGACCCTCGGTATTTTCCCGGACAACGACAAAATTGATATCCTCAGGCCCTTTATTCTTCAGTGGGATATCGACTCCGGGCAGGAGTTCAACAGGTCTGAGATTGATATAAAGGTCAAGCTCAAACCGCATTCTCAGGAGGACCTCCCGCTCCAGGATGCCCGGTTTGACATCAGGGTGACCGATGGCACCCAGAAAAATCGCATCTCTTCCCCTTAATTCATCCAGGATACTGTCCGGCAGTAAGGTGCCGTCTTTGAGATACTTTTCGCCCCCGACGTCAAACTCCTTAAACTCACACTCAAACCCACACTTTTTAGAAACGGCCTTCAAGGCCTTGATCCCTTCAACCACGACTTCCGGTCCAGTTCCATCTCCAGGAACTACTGCGATATGGTGTTTAACTGACATTTCCTTCCTCCCTTACATGCCTTTCTGCTTGGTATAATTCACTAATCCCCCGGCTCGAATAATTTCCATCATAAAGTCGGGAATCGGCTTTGCCATGAAAGTCTGTTTTTTTTTCTGATCTTTGATGTCCCCTGTAACCAGATCCACCGAGACATGATCACCTTCCTCAAGGCCATGGGCGGCCTCAGTAGATTCCAGGAGAGGAAGACCGATATTAAAGGCGTTTCTGTAGAATATCCGAGCAAAGCTTTCCGCGATAATGAGCCGGATCCCCGCCCCCTTGATGGCCAAGGGGGCATGTTCCCTTGATGATCCGCAACCAAAATTTTTACCGGCCACAATAATGTCACCCGGCTGAGCACCGCCAGCAAAATCAGGCCTGTGATCTGTAAAACAGTATTTTGCGAGAGTCTCTTCGTCGGACACATTGAGAAATCTGGCCGGAATAATCAAGTCCGTGTCCACATTGTCATGAAATTTCCAGATGTTGCCTTCAATCTTCATTTCTTCACCTACTCCCTTTCAATTCGCTGAACGCCCCTTTAAACCGACAACCCAAACAGGGCTGTCACTTGTCGGTTGAAGTGAAGCGATACCGGATACTGGATGCCGGATGCTGTTTTCCAATGACTCTTTCATCCAGGATCAAGGATCAAGGATCTAGCATCCAGTATCACGCGAAAGCTGTCTAGGACTATGTGCATTTTCAAGACCTGGCTTGACGTAAAGGGCTTTTCGCACAAGTGTCCTAGAGTTCGTTTGGGGACCCTATCCGGCCTAACACAGCTGAAGCCGCGGCAATAGCCGGATTTGCCAGATAGACTTCGCTTTCGGGATGTCCCATCCGACCCACAAAGTTCCGGTTACTTGTGCTGATGCATCTTTCCCCTTGGGCCAGGACACCCATATGCCCGCCCAGGCATGGTCCGCAACAGGGCGGACCAATCACGGCGCCGGCATCTAGAAGTGTCTCAATGATCCCCTCCCGAACGCACCTTATATAAATATGAGAGGAACCCGGTATCACGATGAGTCGAGTCTCTTTTGACACCGATCTCCCCTTGAGGATATCCGCCGCCCTCTTCAGGTCTTCGAATCGGCCATTGGTGCACGAACCGATGAAGACTTGATCCACAGAAACCTGCCCCACCTGAGATATGGGGCGGACATGGTCTGGGGAGTGGGGGAATGCCACCTGCGGTTCGAGCTGATCCACATTGATCTCGATTCGTTTTTCATAATCGGCATTCGGATCGCTGTGGAACAGAGAGGGCTCCCTGTCGGACCTCGGTCTGACATAGGCCAGAGTAATCTCGTCCGGTGCCACAATACCGTTCTTGGCTCCTCCCTCCACGGCCATATTGGCCATGGAAAGCCTCTGATCCATGGACAGCTTTTCAATAACCGGACCGGAGAATTCCAATGCCTTGTAGACAGCGCCTTCCACACCCAGCATCCCCAGAGTAACAAGGATCAAATCCTTTCCACCGACCCAAGGCTGAAGATTGCCTTCATACTCCAGTTTTATGGTGGGGGGGACTTTGAGCCATGTCTTGCCCGTCGCCATAACGGCGCCAAGATCCGTACTTCCGACACCCGTGGAAAAGGCCCCAAGCGCGCCATAGGTGCAGGTGTGGCTATCGGCTCCCATGACCAGGTCCCCGGGAATGACGAGACCCTTTTCCGGAAGAATGACGTGCTCAATGCCTCCATCCCTCAGCTCGATGTAGTTCTTTATGCTGTGTTTGAGAGCGAATTCTCTCATCATTTTGGCCTGTTGGGCCGATGGGATATCCTTGTTTGGCACAAAATGGTCTGGAATCAGCGCGATCTTTTCCCGGTCGAATACCCCGTCGGTCCCTAGTTCCTCAAACATCCGAATGGCAAGAGGCGCAGTGATATCGTTGGCCAGTGCCAGATCTACCTGTACCTCAATCAAATCCCCGGGTCTTACTGAATCCAGTCCCGCATGGGAAGCAAGGATCTTTTCGGTAATGGTCATTGCTGTTGTCATACATTTTCCTTCCGTTCAATAGAGTGCCAACCCGTTCTCCGTCCCGCTAGAGAGGGAGTACGGGTGGATGGCGAACTATGCAAAATCGCATGGTAAGATTTATAATCTTCTCTCGTCAGGATGAAGGGATGGATTCTTTTTCAGGTATTCCAGACGATTGAGCCCGTTAATATAGGCCTTGGCACTAGCTGTAAAGATATCTTGGTCCGCGCCCTTACCGAGAACCACCAAGCCGTCCTCTTCGAGCCGGACCGTGACCTCGCCCAAGGCGTCCATCCCCCCGCTGATAGAGCTGACTGAAAAGCGAAGGAGCTTTGAACGGGTGCCGGTCATTTTGGCGATGGTGTTGAAGGTGGCGTCGATGGGGCCTACACCGAATCCTGCGCTTTGGGCCTCATTCTCATCAATCCGCAGTTTGATTGTGGCGGTGGGTACGGTTCCTGTGCCGCTGACCACATTCAGATAATCCAGCTTATAGGTGTCCGGAACCCGTAGAATTTCCTCCGCCACCAAGGCCTCGATGTCTTCATCCAGAACCTCCTTGCGCTTATCGGCCAACATCTTGAATTTCCTGAAGAGATGGTCAACATCCTCTTCGCCCAGTTCGTAGCCCAGATCCACAAGCTTGTCCCGAAAGGCGTGTCTGCCCGAGTGTTTTCCCAAAACCAGGCGATTGGTATCAAGCCCGATGGTCATAGGCTCCATGATTTCATATGTCAAGGTGTGTTTCAGGACCCCGTCCTGATGGATTCCCGCCTCGTGGGCAAAGGCATTGGCACCTACAACGGCCTTATTGGGCTGCACCACAATCCCTGAAATCATAGAAACCAGTCTGCTGGTAGGATAGATCTCTTGAGTATTGATCCGGGTGGACAGACCCATATGATCTCTATGGGTATAGAGGGTCATCACCACCTCTTCCAGGGAGGTATTCCCTGCCCGCTCCCCGATTCCGTTGACGGTCACTTCCGCCTGACGCGCTCCGGCCTGAATGCCGGCCAAGGTATTGGCGGTTGCAAGGCCCAGATCATTATGGCAGTGAACGCTGAGGACGGCCCTATGAATATTGGGGGTATGCTGTCGGATATACCGTATCAACTCACCAAATTCATTTGGGAGGGCATATCCCACGGTGTCCGGGATGTTGACCGTGGTGGCTCCCGCCTCAATCGCTGCCTCCAAGACCCTGCAAAGATAGTCTTTGTCGCTTCGGGACGCATCTTCCGCCGAGAATTCTACGTTTTCAGTGTAGGCCTTGGCATGCTTGACCGCATTCACCGTCTCTCTGATCACCTCTTCACGGTTCATCTTCAGCTTATGTTCAAGATGGATGTCTGAAGTGGCGATAAAGGTATGAATCCTTGGATGAGCCGCCTCTTTGACCGCCTCCCAAGCCTGGTCTATGTCTTGTTTCGATGCCCTGGCAAGCCCCGCGACCTGAAGACCTCGAATTTTTTGAGCGATTATTTTAACAGCCTCCAGATCACCTGGAGATGCGGCGGGGAAACCGGCTTCCAGAACGTCCACACCCAGTTTCTCAAGCTGTGTGGCAAGGCGAAGCTTTTCTGCCGTATTCATGCTGGCCCCCGGGGATTGCTCGCCGTCTCGTAGGGTTGTATCAAAAAAAATGACTTGATCTTTCATCGGATAACCTCCTTTTGCATGTCTGACGATACTTTTGATTTTTTAAATCAGTTCGAATTTCCTTTGCAAAGAAGTTATCCGTTCAGGACCCGCCGCAGATTTTCCCGATTCTGGGTGTCTGCGGTCTGTTCCCCCTCCTTGATATTCCTATGAATGGCCATCCTCTATTCTCCGTTGATTGCTTTCAGAAGCTTGTACTGAAAACTGTCCACAAGGGCCTGCCAACTTGCTTCAATGATGTCTTCCGACACGCCGATTGTAGACCAGATTTCCCGGCTATCCCTCGACTCGATCTTGACCCTGACTTTGGCCGCAGTGGCGTCACTTCCGTCTATGACCCGAACCTTGAAATCCACTAATCCCATCTCTTTTATATGCGGGAAAAACTTGTTTAGGGCCTTTCTCAGGGCGTTATCCAGGGCATTAACCGGTCCATCCCCTTCAGCCGCAGTGATCTCGTCAACTCCGGCCACTGAAATCTTGATGGTCGCCTGTGAGGAGCTGGGTCGTGATCGATTTTTTTCAATGGTCACGCGAAAAGACTCAAGGGTAAAGGGCTCCTCAAATTGACCGGTCTCTTTCTTAATGAGAAGCTCTAATGATCCCTCAGCCGAATCAAACTGATACCCCTGGTCTTCCATTGCTTTGATCTTATCGACGATCTTTCTACTGTTATTGCCGTTAGCGCTCAGATCAATCCCCATCTCTTCACTCTTGTATTCGATGTTACTTTTGCCGGAGAGGTCGGAAACCACGACCCGTCTTCGGTTTCCCACCCTTTCCGGGTTCAGGTGCTCATAAGCTGTCGGGTTTTTGATGATGGCACTGACATGAACACCTGCCTTGTGGGCAAAGGCGCTTTTCCCTACAAAAGGTCTCTGATTCAAGGGCGGAATATTGGCCACCTCACTGACAAAACGGGAAAGCTCCGTCAAATGGGTCGCATTCTCCGGGGCAATGCATTGATAATCCATCTTGAGTTGAAGAGCCCCGATAACGGAAATGAGATCTACATTTCCACATCGCTCCCCATATCCGTTTATGGTTCCCTGAACCATTGAGATCCCCAACTGCACAGCCTGCAACGAATTGGCAAGGGCGAGACCGCAGTCATTGTGGGCATGGATTCCAACGGGACGAGTGATGTAGGGCATGACTTGCTCCAGAATCCCCTGAACCTCATGAGGGAGTGTCCCCCCGTTTGTGTCGCACAACACGATGATGTCCGCACCGCCGTCAATAGCGGCCTTGACCGTGCTGAGGGCGTAGTCTGGATTGTGTTTGTAGCCGTCAAAAAAATGCTCTGCATCGTAGATCACTTCCTTGCCCTGTTTTTTCAGATAGCTCAGGGTATCTTCGATCATAGAGAGATTTTCAGCAAGGGTGACTCCCAGGATCTCTGAGGCGTGAAGATCCCAGCTTTTACCGAAAATGGTGACCGCATCGGTTTCCGTCTCCAGCAGGGCCTGTATACTTGGGTCATCCCCAGGCGTTGTATCGGTCCGTCGCGTACTCCCAAAGGCTGTTAATTGGGTGTTTTTAAAAGACATTCCGCGAGCCATTTCAAAGAATCTGGCATCCTTGGGATTGGAACCTGGCCACCCGCCCTCTACATAATGAAAGCCCAATTCATCCAGTTTATGGGTGATTCGAAGCTTATCTTCGGCGGAAAGGGTGATCTGGTCCCCCTGGGTTCCGTCACGCAGCGTCGTATCATACAGCATAATCTTTTTATTCATACTCCAACTCCTGTCTCTTCCACTCCCGACATATTTTGCCCCAGGATATAGAGGAGAAGAAAAAAATCCGTTATCAGTCGCGCCTGATAACGGATTTTTTGAAGTCTATATGTCGATACTATCTCATCAGCAGGCCCGGCAGTTTGGGTTTGCACAGCAACAATAGCAACAGGGAGTTGAGGATAATCCCTGTTGCCTGGATAATTATGATTGTATTAATGCTTGTCCATTCCATGACGAATCAAGAGCCTTTGATATAATCAGTATCAGATTCCTATAATATTTGACAAGTTTTTCCGTGTCAACCCTTTTTTGTCCATCCCTTAATTCAGGATCTCCCACCCAGCTCGGCCCTCCTCACTTCCTGTACGAACTTCTTCACCTGCTCAAAGTCCTTCTTGAACCGCACAGGGTTTCCCTTTTTGTCTCTCTTGTTGGTCTGGGTGCAGCTATCCGCTCCTGCCGGCCCCACCTTCACAACGGCCTCATGGACATTCTCCGGCGAAAGACCCCCTGCAAGAATAACGGGTATCTTACTTTGAAGGACCAGCTCCCTGGCGATCCTCCAATCACACGGCTTTCCGGTGATCCCGATAAATCCCTGTATCGGCTCATTTTTTATCCACGTATCGATCAGGAAGAAATCGCTGAACGACTCCAGTTTTCGGGCGACCTCCAAAGAGGGGAATCCTGGTGAGAGATCCTCCGCGGGAATAGGGATTGATCGCATGATCTCCATCTCCGGAAATTTTTCACCGATTTTTGATTGTGCCTCGATATATGAATCGAGCTCTGTTTCAGAACCGCGGTTGTCTGTGAGGCTTTCACAAAAATGGATCACATCGGGCCGATAGTAGTCCAGTATCCTGAATAAGACATCCATTTCTCGAAAAAGGGGGATAAGGGTGTTTTTCGCTGGGGTCCCTTCCGTCATTCCCAAGGTCTCCTTCAGGGTTGAATTCTTCCATCCCGTTTCCGGGAGTAGAACACTTCCCACGTGATCCACTCCCGCCTCGATGCACCTCGCGGCTTCTTCCGATGTCTGTATCTCGTAGATTTGCACAATCATTTTCATATTCCTTCTCATTACAGACGCTGGGCCTAGTGTCGTGTCTCAGGAATATCTTCCATCATTTTCTCCGGTTCTATGACACGTTGGGGGTATGGGGGTCTCTTTTCAGTTTCACCACCATTTATCCAGAGGTCGTAGAACGGCCGTTCGACCTCCTCGACAAGCTCGGGACAGGCAGGCTCACGGTCATGATCAAAGTCGAAGGACACCATGATTTTGCATATT
>JAFGFY010000249.1 GCA_016930795.1 Deltaproteobacteria bacterium | reverse complement strand
TCGCGGCGACCAGAAACATTCTGTCGGTTACGAGCCGGGATCTGGCTATGGTGACTCCCAGACCCAGACCGGGAAAGACATACACATAACGATTTTCTTTTTGAGTTGGAATATCTTGCAAACCCTCTTGACCATCTTTTCGACATATTAGCCCAGGCGCCTCTAGTCGGATTACTCTAGGCATAACCGCGATTCGCCGAAAAAATGATTCGATGTATAGAAACTTGATATTTTAAGGTCGTTCTTCCCCACTAGGTGACGCTATTTGGAGAAAAGCCTCTCTGTTTCTCTCAGTTCCGATAATCGCAATTATATCATCAGGCAATAAAACAAAATCAGCATGGGGATTTGGTATTAACTGCTTTTTCCGGACAACGCCTACTACAGATGCGCCTGTTCTTTTCCGTATTTCGTTTTCTCTTATAGACCTATGAGCAAGCGGGCTATCCTGGTCTAAGCGTACCCATTGTAGCTCAAATTGCTGTTCGGCGTTTCGAAGTTGGGAAAGGACTCGATAGTCATCGCTCTGGTCAAACAAATGTGCGTAGATTTCCTGTCGAAGGATATCCGTGTATCTGTGAACCTCGGTTGGTGGCACGCGAAGACGGAGAAGAGACTGGCGTGTCATTTCGAGGCCCGCCTCAAACTCTGGAAGTACAACTTCTGAAACACCTAATTCCTTGAATAACTCGAAGGAATCCGGACCTGACGTTCTCGCTATTATTTCGAGTTCGTTATTTAATCGCTTTGAATGAACTATCACTGATCTTGCTTCGACAAGTCCAGGGAGGGTCAAAATGAGGAGGGTCGCCTCTTTGATTCTGGCCGCTTCAAGAACAATTTCCTGACTGGCATCGCCATAAACAACCGCCATCCCAGCTGCCTTGGCTTGTTCAAACCGCTGATGGTCGAGCTCAATAATCACAAATTGCATCTTTAGTCGCTTCAAAACCTGCGCTATCTGAAAGCCTACCCGCCCGCCACCGGCAATAATGATATGCTTAGTAAATCCAGTATCAGGGATGTTTGAGGTTTCGAGCACCTCATGTCGGAACCAGCGTTTCTTTAGCGCGTATATCCTCGCCGTCTGCCCTGAAATCAAAGGCGTGAACACCATCGTTAGAATCGCAGCAGTCAATATCAAAGAATAAAGTCCGCTCCCAATCGAATCTGTGGATAAACCCACTCTTGCGAGAACGAATGAGAACTCGCCAATTTGAAACAGGCCCAAACCAACGGCCAGCGGTATGACGTTTCTATATTTAAAAACCCAAGAAACAAACCCAAAAATGAGTCCCTTGCCTATCCCGACGGCCAACACCAGAATGATGACTTGCCGGATATTATCCAATAAAAAGCTCGGATCAAAAAGCATTCCAACCGATGTAAAGAACAACAATCCAAAAAGATCTCGAAGGGGAATGATCTCACTTAGGGCCTGGTAACCGTAGTCCGATTCACTTAGAACCATTCCAGCGACAAAGGCCCCAAAGGCAAAAGAAAGCCCTACAAGATGCGTTAAATAACCCACACCGAGTCCTATGGCTGTGATCGCAAGCAAAAAAAGTTCTCTTGAACCGAATTTGGCGATATGTGTCATCAACCGAGGCAACAGTCTGGTTCCGAGCAAGATCATTCCTGTGATGAAAGCCCCCGCTTTAAGCGCCGCGAACCCAAGTGCGGGAAGACCCACAGCAGGATTGTTAAGCTGGGGAAGTATTATCATCATTGGAATCACGGCCAAATCCTGGACGATAAGCATACCGATCATGACTTTGCTGGAAAGTGTTCCCAGCCAGCCCTGGCTCGTCAGCGTTTTGAGAATCACCATAGTGCTCGAAAGAGATATGAGGGAGCCAAGCCACAAAGACGCTTTCCAATCCCATTCCATCAAGTGTCCGATACCAATGCCCAGCCCTATAGTAAGGAAAATCTGAATAGGTGTCCCTATGATGGCGATCTTCTTAACCGGCTTGAGGTCCTTCAGAGAAAATTCAAGGCCGAGCGCGAATAGGAGAAGCGCGATTCCAATCTCGGCAAGCAGCTCGATCTCATGAATATTTGAAATCGTAAGCCCCCCTGTATGAGGCCCTAAAATAATCCCTGCCGCAATATAGCCGAGAATCAAAGGCTGGCCTAAGCGCTGCAACAATAGTCCGCATGAAAAAGCGGCAACGATGAGAATGATGATGTCGGCAGCAATGCCCATTTTTTGTCCTTTGCGTTCGAAGGGGATCCAGGGAAAACACAATGCGATTAAATGAAGGATATTGTAGCCAGGTTATCCGCAGTAAGGTGTGTCTCTCACACTGGGATTTTAGACGCTTGCGGCAATAGGGGGGCCTTAAAATCGAAAATTTCGTTCATTCCAGTTGATCATCTTTTTCATTTGCCGTCTTTTGTCTCCGTTGAACCGAATGACTCCTCGCTAAAAGTGCAATGTCTCGTCTCCTCGCCACATCCATCATTGACATCCCCAAGTCAACCACTGTCCAATAGCAGAGAAAATATCCGGCTCTGGCTCTATCCCTCTGTTTTCCTCTTCCGGTTATGTATTCCTATTGCATTTGCAATGTTTTGTTGGCCCTCTCAACCACCTTTTAAAATAAGGATCATCTCCAAATTAGTTGATCGATGATCAGGATTTAAGGATTCCAGGGATCCCCGCTCAAAGTCCGGGATCTTCGACAAGGGGTCGAGTGAAAGACTTAATAATTACAGTCGATCGCCGATGGCTCTTAAAAGCCTGTCCTTCTCCTCTAAGAAAGGTCCGCTATCTCCGTGAGGAGGTGTCTGTATGTAAAACACATCGATATCCCCGACATGCTGGTCGTTGAGAATAATTTCGGCATTTTGTCGATAAAGAGTTTCCCTGAAATCCTGTGATTTATACTCCTGACCATCTAATCTAATCCGTGCGCATGCGTTTTCCGGATACCGCCAGGCCGCTGGAATGAACTCAACCGCACGTTGCATGATCCATGATAGAGAGACATCCTGGTTTTCAAACAGATTGGATATGCCATACAGACAATTAGGCTCTTTGATTCGTTCGGCAAGCGCATTCGGGGCAGTGGAAACCCCCAGTGGCGTGCAATCATCGCTATTTAGGTTATCTTCCATTAGCTTGGCACCCATATCCGTTATTTTCCCTATATTTTCAAGCTATTAAAAACAACCTCCATTGTCAATCGAATTAACAAACCCTACTGCTGTTGACGCAATGTTCCTTATCGCACATCGCATATAAACCCTGGCAAGGAAAATAAGCACATGTGATTGTTTTCCACCACATCTGTGCAAATCTTGAACACCATCATGTATCTTCTGATTTAACCTTGATATTCGCCATCCTTGCCCCGTGACAGCCTCATTCGAAACGAGAACAAGTTTTGAAATATCACCACCCCTGTATTTTTCACAGGGCACTGATTTTTATTTTATTTAATAAAATCAACGCGTAACAAATAATCGAAGGCCTTCCTCATCCGGCATGGTTTTTGCCACAACAAATAGTACACATATGACAGTGACGGTTTGAAATCTCTTCGAATCACGATGAGGATTTTTTTATTTTTATTTAAAAGGAGGTGAACTATGGACACTGAAGGAATTCTTGTCAAGGAAAGAATCGATGAAATATTAATGCTGTGTGATAGAGAACAGCCCATTTATGAGCAGATCAGCAATTTCAGCATCGCCCTTTATGTATTCGGTTATTTCTCATGTGTCGATCTTCTGGATGCTGATGATGTGGATAATGTGGAAGCCGGATCTATTTTAAAAGAATATTTTGACAAAATCGAAAAAAAAAATATCCCCCCAGACTATCATGTCAGCACATCCTCGGACCGGTACCTGCTGGTGATTGGTGATCCTTTATTTCCAACCCATTTTGCTGTTGTGGCGGACATGCAGAGTTCCCAGCCGTATTTTTCCAAATTGCCTTTTTTCGGCAGCGGTTTTGACAGTCTCGCGGAGCTTAAAAGCGAGTTTATCGGCATTGACGGTCTTACCGATCATGATATCACCTATTACAAAATGAAACAGCCGGCCCAGCAAAAACAAAAAGCAGCAAAAATCTACACCATAAAAGATGATGGAAACTATGATGTTTTAGAATATAAATATTTGGACCAAAAAGGAGGAAGAACTCGTGTCGGTTATTAAGGATACCATCGCTCGTGTTAAACAAATGGATAGGGATCAGATAGAATTCCAGCAGGCAGTGACAGAGGTTCTAGAAACCCTTGAACCGACCGCCCAACGCCACCCCGAACTGGTCAAGGCGGGAATCTATAAAAGGATCGTTGAACCTGAACGCGCCGTCATCTTTCGTGTGCCATGGATGGACGACCAAGGCAATGTACACGTCAATAGAGGGTTCAGAGTACAATTTAACAATGCCATTGGTCCCTTTAAAGGGGGAATTCGATTTCACCCCTCCGTGAATTTAAGCATTATCAAATTTCTTGGGTTCGAACAGATTTTCAAAAATGCTCTCACCACCCTACCTATGGGCGGGGGAAAAGGCGGTTCCGATTTTGATCCCAAAGGCAAATCCGATGCTGAAATCATGCGCTTCTGCCATGCCTTTATGCGTGAACTCTTTCGACATATCGGTCCGGAAACCGATGTGCCGGCCGGAGATATCGGTGTGGGAGGAAGAGAAATCGGCTATATGTACGGATACTACAAAAAAATCCAGAACGCCCATACGGGAGTGCTGACGGGAAAGGGTCTGGAATACGGCGGCAGTCTCATCAGACCCGAGGCCACGGGATACGGCACGGTTTATTTCGCAGCGGAGATGCTTTCTACCAGAGGGCTGGATTTTAAAGACAAAACCGTTGCTGTCAGTGGTTCGGGCAATGTGGCCCAATATGCAGTGGAAAAAGTGATCCGGATGGGCGGAAAGGTCATAACGGTCTGCGACTCCAGTGCCACAATCGTGGATGAGTCCGGTATAGATAGGGATAAATGCTGTTATATAATGGATTTAAAAAATAACCGGCGTGGTCGCATTTCAGAATATGCAAGTGAATACAATTGTGTGTGTTGTGAAGGTGAAAACGTATGGGAAGTGCTCCGAAAACAGGGCATTAAGGCGGACATTGCCCTGCCTTGCGCCACCCAGAATGAGTTGAACGCCGAGGATGCCGACGCACTTGTGAAAAACGGTTGCATATGTGTGGCCGAAGGAGCTAATATGCCCTCTACACCGGAAGCCGTGAGGATCTTCCAGGAACATAACATACTGTATGGCCCGGGAAAAGCAGCCAATGCCGGGGGTGTGGCCACATCCGGCCTGGAAATGAGCCAGAACAGTATGAAGATGTCATGGACAAGGGAAGAGGTCGATCAGCGGCTTTTGATCATTATGAAAAGTATCCATAAGGCATGTCTTGCTTCCGCTGAAGCCTACGGGAAAAAAGGTGATTATGTGACTGGAGCCAATACGGCGGGTTTCATGAAAGTGGCCCGGGCCATGCTGGCTTATGGTATCGTATAGACCAATCCCGGGAAAACCGGTCAAAGGATGATTTGAAGGGCGGGAATGCCCTTCAAATCATCCTTTTGAATACCAGACGGCGAACATGGAAAGGAATGAATGGCATTTTACTCGCACGTCAGTACGGGTTGGGAAAGTCTCGACAATATCATTGATTATCTTCGCCGGGGGGACAATGTGGTCTGGCAGGTCGATGATATTGACGCCTATCGCAAACTGGTCTCTTATTTTGTGAATCATGCCGTAGCAACCAATGAGCGGGTCGTCTATATGCGGTTTGCGCGGCATGACCCGCTTTTGGCGCCCCGCCGGAATATCCGAATACATACATTGGATGTGGCTGCGGGTTTTGAATCCTTTACCACACAGGTTCACGGCATCATCACCCGGGAAGGCAAGGACATATTCTATGTGTTTGATTCCCTGTCCGATCTGCTCCACGAATGGGCAACAGATATGATGATCGTCAACTTCTTCTTCGTCACCTGCCCTTATCTCTTTGAATTGAATACAATCGCATACTTTGCAATTTTACGAAATCGCCATTCCTTTAAAGCCATTGCCGGCATCAGGGAAACCACGCAGATCCTCATTGACGTATACAGCTATGAACGTAAACTGTGTATACATCCCCTAAAAATTCAGGGCCGTTACGCCTCCACTATGTTTTTCCCCCATATCAAGGAAAAGTCTGATCTCGTACCCGTGATCAACAGTGTGGAGGCCGCCCGAATGTTTTCTCATCTCATGGGGGAAAAAGCTGCAAATGCACAGCGGGTCCTGGATTATTGGGATCATCTTTTCATAGAAGCCCGGGGGCTTCTTGAACGCGACATTGATCCCGGGGAAAAAGAAGACAAGGTAGAACAGCTCAGCCGGTTGGTATTGAGCCGCAATAAAAAAATTTTAAGATTGATTCGACGTTTTTTGTCCCTTGAGGACCTGCTTTTCATCAAGGAAAGATTGATCGGCACGGGATTTGTCGGGGGTAAGGCGCTCGGCATGCTGCTTGCTAGAAAGATATTGCTCAAAGACACGGGATATGACTGGCAGAATAGACTGGAACATCATGATTCGTTTTATATTGGTTCCGACGTGTTCTACTCCTATATCGTTCAAAACGGGTGGTGGAAGCTGTTCATGACCCACAAGACCCCTGAAGGATATTTTGAAAGGGCAGATGAGCTGAAAAGCAAAATTCTATCGGGGTCTTTTCCTGAATCCATCCGGGAGCGGTTTCAACTCATGCTGGAATATTTCGGTCAGTCCCCCATTATTGTCCGATCCAGCAGTCTTCTGGAAGACGCCTATGGAAGCGCTTTCGCGGGACGATACGACAGTTTCTTCTGCGTCAACCAGGCTTCTCCGGAAGAACGCTATGAAAGGTTTGAAGAGGCGGTCAAGCAGATTTTTGCCGGCACAATGAATAAAGATGCGCTGTCCTACCGGCTCCAGCGGGGCCTGGATCAAATGGATGAACAAATGGCCATCCTGGTGCAGCGGGTTTCCGGATCTGACCATCATAGCTATTATTTTCCGGAATTGGCCGGCGTGGGATTGTCCCGCAATCCCTATGTCTGGAAAAAAAATATGGATCCAGGGGCCGGGATGCTGAGGTTGGTGATGGGACTCGGAACCCGGGCAGTCAACCGGGTTGACAATGACTATCCACGCATAGTGGCCATGGACAATCCCATGATCAAACCCCTGGCCGGCCTGCAGGATATGAAAAAATACTCCCAACATTATGTGGATTATCTGGATTTGTCAGAAAATACCCTGAGGACCATCTCCCTTTGGGAACTGGCCGGAAAGGTCCCGGATCTGGACCTGACCCCAATCGCCGTCCGGGACACTGAAGGAAGAAGTTACGGGGAATATACATCTCCGGAGGTCCGTTGGGTACTGACTTTTGATGATTTTCTGACCCGCACCCCTTTTGTGGACATCATGAGACGGATGCTCAAAACCATCGAGCAGTCCTATGCCACCCCCATTGAGATTGAATTCACCGTCAACCATCATTCAGGGGGCGATATCCAGGTCAACCTGCTGCAGTGCCGCCCGTTCCAGACGATCTACAACACCGCCCATATCCCGCTACCGGGGAAAATAGATCCGGAAAAACTGTTTATTCGAATGGAAGGTCATTTCATGGGAGGCAATGTGTTGCTGCCCATAACCCAGTTGATCTGGGTGGACCCCGCACACTACGCCGGAGCGTCTTTGTCGGAAAAATACAGTGTGGCCCGGCTCATCGGAAAGCTCAACCGGAAGATCGCTGATCCGAAAAGCAGTCCCACCATGCTCATGGGGCCGGGACGCTGGGGGACGCAGACTCCGGCCATGGGGGTTCCGGTGACCTTTTCTGAAATCAATCATATCACGGCGCTGATGGAAATCAGCTACCAGGCCGGAAGCATGGTTCCGGACCTCTCCTTCGGTACACATTTTTTTCATGATCTTATGGAATCGAGTATTTTCTATGCAGCGATCTATCCCGAAAACGCGGATGTGGTATTCCGGCCGGATTGGCTTTCAGCATTGCCCAATACCCTTTCTCACATTCATCCACAGGATGAGGGCCTTGCCCATGTGGTGAAGGTCTATGATCTAAAAAAACAGGGATTGGTTATCCAATCGGATGTGGTCACACAGGAATTTGTTTGTTATCGGATGTAGCAGGCAAAACAGCGCTCCATTCGCTATAAAACGGCCCTCGCCAATGGCAATGAAGGCGGCAACGCCTTAATAGAATTCAGTTGTTATTTGAGTTTGATTTTGTTTTTCTTATCGAACACGGAAAGATCAGTCGGTCCCCGTTTGGAATGTGAAACGCTCTTTAAGTGAAAAGCGAGGAATTTGCATATTGTGGTTTTTAGAAAATATCTTTGCCCTTAAAACCAAGCTGGTGCTCCTGTTCTTGGCGCTCGCGCTTGTTCCCCTGGCCGTGGTCGGCGCGTTTTCCGTCAATACCACGGAATCGCTCATTGAAAACCTGGTATTACGTCAGCTTGAAAACATTGCAAAGGATAAGGCCGCCATACTGGAACGCTGGCTGGAAGAACGCAAGCAGGATATGCAGGTGATCGCCGGCACATCACTGGTAAAAACCTTGGAACCGGCATTGATCGCCCCCTATCTCAGACTGATCCAAATCCGTTACGGGGTGTACAACGACCTCTCAGTTCTGTCTGTTCAAAACGACCTTGTTTTTAGCACCCAGGAAACCCATCCAAAACCGGATACCTCTCTCCTCGCCGGCATCGAAAACAAACCCTTTCTTCTTTCCCCCATCACCTATCTACCCGAAGAAAGGGAATCCACTTTTCGCATTTCCGCGCCGATTTTTGACAACGGCGCGCATATCGGCACTGTCCTGGGCACCGTGGGAACCAACAATATCATCAACATCATTTTACGTGTGTCCCTGGGAGAAACCGGTGAATGCTATCTTGTGGACAGGAACGGGACCTTCCTGGCCCACAAAGAGCCCCATCGCATTCTTACGGAAAACATCTCTCAGTCAGAAAGCTTCAAAAACATCTTTGGCAGCAGGGACCTGAAAAAGGCTTACCTGGACTACAGGAATATCGAGGTATTGGGCACCTCCCGTAAGGTTGGGGATACGGACTGGTACATCGTGGTGGAACAGGACCGGGATGAAGCGTTTCAGAGCATGGACAGTTTGAAGCACCTCATCTATTTTATGGTTCTTCTGGCCATCGGAAGCGCGTTGGTACTGACCTGGGTCATCTCATACCATATTGCCCGGCCCGTCCGGAACCTCAGCCGGACGGCGAAAAGCCTGGCCCTGTCGGATTTCAATACCGAAGGCATTCAGACCAACCGAAGGGATGAAATCGGTGTGTTATGCCGCACTTTTATCGAAATGGCTCAGGGAATTCAGCGTCGGCAAAACACTCTTGAACAGCAATTCAACCTGAAAACTGCTGAACTCGAAGAGACGGACCAGACCCTTAGACAATTTAAAGTTATAGCGGAACGGTCTGAAAAATTTGCCGCCCTGGGTCGCCTGGGTGCAGCCATTGCCCATGAAATCCGCACTCCCTTGACTTCTCTCAAGCTATTTTTGGAATCCATCCAGGGAGAAATAGAGATAGCACCGGAATATGCTGAAGATTTTATCATCGCTATGAGTCAGATCTCCCGTATTGAGATTGCCATCAACCGTCTGCTGGATTATACCAAACCAAAGGAAATGGTCTTTTCGAAAATCTCCGTAGAAACGCTGATTAGGGATATCGTTTCTCTGGTAAGGCCCATGGCCAATAAGCAGGAATCTGTGATCGAAACCCATTTTGCCCCTCATCTACCCGGAATAACCGGGGACAATAAATTACTTGAAGAGGCGTTGATCAATCTTTTTATAAATGCCTTGGAAGCTATGCCGAAAAAGGGCAGGATTGACGTGACCGTGAAACCCGAAAACATGGAAATGGAAGGGAACGGGAATATTCCGGTTCCCCTTATCCGTATCGATGTTGCGGATTCGGGCCCGGGGATTGCCCCGGAACATATCGATTTTATTTTTGAACCGTTTTTTACTACTAAATCAATGGGAACGGGCCTTGGATTACCCATGGTCTATAACACTATAAAACGTCATAATGGAGAAATCCTTGTCAGAAACCAGGAGGAAGGCGGAGTCGTCATTTCGCTTTTTATTCCCTTGACACCTGAAGAAAATCATGAAGCTGGAAAAGATATTACTCATTGATGATGACGAAGGCCTGAACCATTTTCTCAACCGCTTTTTCAAGAGAAAAGGGTATGACGTAACCATCTGTCTCAATGGTGAAGACGCCATCAGAAAAATCCACAATGAAAATTTTGACCTGATTTTGCTCGATTATAAGATGCCCGGTCTCAACGGGCTGGAAACCTTAAAAAAAATCAAAGATACCCAGGTCAAAACACCGGTTGTCATCATGACCGCGTACGGCAGTACGGACACGGCCATCGAAGCCATGAAACGGGGCGCCTATGATTATCTGAGTAAACCGTTTGAAAGGAAGGAGCTTAGCTGTATTGTGAGCGAGGCGTTGGAATTGAACCGACGTATGAAGGAGGTTGTCTATATTTCCGATTCGGCTTCCCCATTTGAATCGGCTTCTTCGAATAAGACCTTGAAAATGATAGGGCGGAGCAAAACCATGCAGGCGGTCTATAAAACCATCGGCCAGATCGCAGAAAAGGACGTGGCGGTGTTGATCACCGGTGAAAGCGGCACTGGAAAGGAACTCGCGGCAAAGGCCATTTACCACCACAGCCGACGGAAGGAAAAACCGTTTCTTGCCATAAACTGCCCCGCAATCCCCGAACAACTTTTTGAAAGTGAGTTGTTCGGCTACGAACCCGGCGCGTTTACCGGGGCCCATCACACCAAAATCGGCAAAATCGAGCGCGCGAACGGGGGCACCTGTTTTCTGGATGAAATCGGAGACATGTCCGCGGCCTTACAGGCCAAATTACTTCGTGTTTTGCAAGAGGGGGAGCTTGAAAGGCTTGGCGGCATGAAGACCATCAAGGTCGATGTCCGGATTATCGCGGCAACCAACAAGGATCTCTCACTGGCAGTTCAAAAAGGATTGTTCAGGGAAGATCTCTATTGGCGGCTGAAAGTCATTACCATCGATCTTCCGCCGTTAAGAAAACGAACCGAAGATATCCCCGAACTCGTGGAGTATTTTATCGCCCGGTTTGGCGCTGAATACAACAAACCCATACGGCACGTATCTGAAGGCGTTTTAAAACACTTTAAAACCTATTCCTGGCCGGGAAACATTCGCGAGTTGGAAAACTGTCTCCGGCGCGCCGTTATTGTATGCACGGGAGACGTTATCATGGAAGAGCATATCGAACTTCTGGATAAACAAAAAGAGCACCGTGCCCAGTCCTTAAACCGAGAGCAGGTGATGAATGGTTTAATAGACAAGATTCAAAATATTCTACCGGAAGTAATCCGGCTATCCAAGGAAGACATTCATGCCAATATCATTGAAATCGTGGAAAAGACGATCATCCTGAAAGCTCTTGAAGAATGCGGCAATAATCAGGTCAAAGCCGCCGAGATGCTGGGGATTAGTCGGAATACATTACGCCACCGATTGAAAAGGTATAATGAAAATCAAGAGTCTAACGACATATAATAAATAAGTGGAGACCTTAAAATTTCATTCATTCCAGTTGATCATCTTCTTCCTTTGCCGTCTTTTGTTCCCGCTGAACCGAATAACTCACCGTTAAAGGTGTAATGTCTCGTCTTCTCGACGCATCCACCATTGACCTCCCCAAGTCAACCACCGCCCAATAACAAAGCAAATAATGAAAATCTCGATTTCCATGGCGATGTAAAACAGGAAATCGATACAGCCGGAGTGTCAATCGACATCCCCTTCCACGTAGTTTTCGTATGAAGGTTCATACATATAGGCCTTGATATGTGTGAATAGATCCTCAGGCCGCGGTTC
>JAFGFY010000248.1 GCA_016930795.1 Deltaproteobacteria bacterium | reverse complement strand
GCTCGAGTATGATTACTCCTATTTCTTCTCTCCACTTGGGTCTATAGGAGGTCTTTCCATAGCCATTTCCTTGAGAAGGCCTTCCAGATTTTCCAGTTCTTTTCCGTATCCAGCCCAGTTCCCGTTCCGCAAGTGCTCTTTGGCCTTGTCATAGTGTTCCAGGGCCCGTGCGCTTAAACTGTAGGCACCTCCAGCCGGAAGGGCCGCAGGAGAAGTCGGCTTTTGTTTGGTAAAAACCTGCTTGCCCAGGATACTGCTCAAGGCCTTATCAACATTTTCTTCCATGACCAGGCGATTGCCGACCGCGGCGATCACCCTTTTCAGTTCCGGCAGGGACGCGGCCTTAGACCTGTCCCCCTGTAGAGGCGCCCCCGTTCCTTGCCTTGGTGATCTTATAAGCCTCCTGGTTTGGGGCGTTGCCACGAGAGACGATTCGCTCTCTTCCTGTTTTGCCTCCAGGTAGACCGGCTCCACATAGATGAATGTGTCCCCCAGGGGAACGGCCAAGAGGTTGCCGCGGATGACCCTGGAACCTCTTTGGCTCCAAAGGCTCAACTCCCGGGAAATTTCCGTTTGCTGATCCACTCTGGCCTCGATCTGCATGGGACCATAGACCAGTTTTTCCTTGGGTAGTTTGTACACCAACAGATTACCGTAGCCAGGCAGGTCGCACCTGGCCGCCAGCCAACCGATCATATTGTCTTTACTGGAGGGGGTGAAGGGGAGCATCAGAAAAAACTCTTCCTTTTCCTCTTCAGGCAGCTTGAGGATGATATAGTAGGGTTCCATTTGCTGTCGACTGTCCCCATACATTTCGTCAGGGACCTGCCACAGGTCTTCCTGGTTGTAGAAGACCTGGACATCATCCATGTGGTATTTCGCGTATGTCCCCACCTGGATGCTAAAAAGGCCCCTCGGGTAGCGGATGTGCTTTTTCAGATCATCAGGCATTTCACTGAAGGGTCGAAAGAGATCAGGGAATATACTCAAATAGGTCTGAATAATGGGATCTTCTTCATCCATCATATAGAAACAGACATTTCCGTTATAGGCGTCGATAGTGACCTTGACGGAGTTACGGATATAGTTGACGGCCTTGTTTCCAAAGTAGCCGTAGGACCGGAGAGAATAGGGATACATATCCGAGGTCGTGTAGGCGTCTTGAATCCAGTAGAGCTTTCCCTCGGTGATCACCATATACGGATCACTATCATAGTCGAGAAACGGGGCGATCAAGCGTGTCCGCCGGGCGATCCGGCGCTTATACATGATTCTGCTCTCAGGCGTTAGATAGGTGGTAAAGAGGATCTGCGGATCCAGGAACTCGATGGCATACAAGAGTCTTCTGAAAAAGGATGTAATCGGAACACCCCCCTTTCCCTGATATATGGCCTCGACATTCGTGTCCCCCTTGGGGTAGTCAAACTCTTCAGCCTTGGTTTTTACAAGGACATATTCGGCCGTTCTTTCTCCATAATAGATCTCGGGTCGCTCTACCTTCAGGTCCGGTGTATAGGCTGGCGGCAAGTCTTTGACGAAAAGGTTGGGAAGGCCTTCACCGGTGACTTCATTGACCGGACTTGAGGCCAATCCATAGCCATGGGTATAGATAAGGTGTCTGTTGACCCATGTATTTGCCTGGGGAGGGAGTTGATTGACATCCAGTTCCCTGGCTGCCAACATGAGTTGACGATACTGGTTGTCAATGACATAACGATCAACATCCACATTGTTAAAGTCATAGTAGAGCCGTATGCTCTGAATCTGTTTGTAGGTCTGTAGCAAAGGGCGTTCATCCCAGATCCTGATATTCTGAATCGTAACGTCGTTCTGCTCAATGTCTTTATGACTCAGCGTGTCTTTCACTTCAAAAGGAACTTCTTTGATCCTATTCAAGTTGTAGGCCTTGCGGGTGGCTTCAATATTGTAGGCGATGTAGGTGGATTCCTTGGCCAGTTCATTGGGTTTGACCACAACCTTTTGTACCAGGATGGGGAGTCCCGTGGCGAAAACCAACATGGACCCTATCCAGATCCCACCGCTTATCCAGAATAGTTTTTTTCTGAACTTGAAGGCGGTCAGAAAAAGGATCACGGCAAAGCCTAGGGATACGACGATCAAGAGCCTGTAGGCCAGGATCTTGATGTGGATATCGGTATAGCTGGCACCGAATGCAGGCCCCTGGGTCGAATAGAGAAGCCTGTAAACTTTCAGGCCGTACCCCCAGGCCGAGATCAAAACGATAATCCCTGCCAGAAAGATAAGGTGTTTCAAGGCCTTAGGGGAGATATAAATCCTAGGAAAAGAAGCCTTTCCTGTCTCCAATTGGCTGAGATCCCCCTCTATTTGGAGCGCCCCGTTTTTCAGATACCAGGCTATGGTGATCAGACCGGACAAGACAAAGAGAATGGAGAGTCCGTTTTGGATGTAGATATATAAGGGAAGAGAGAAGATATAGAATCCGATCTCCTTGTTAAAGACCGGATCCGTATGACCAAAAGGCTGTTGATTGAAATATCGTAAGACCATATCCCATCGAAGGGCTCCTTTTGCCGCGACGTAAAGGCTGAGAATCAGGATAAGGGCAATGAGAAGGGTATTAAGGGCCCTGTTTGAAAGGCCCAGTGGGGGGGAGGCATCATTGTCCGCAGCCTTAATGGCGATGTCTTTTCCGCTGCCGGGATTCAGGCGTCTGGCTATGTAGAGGTTGAGGCAGATGATAAGGATCAAAAGCAGCCAGACCAAAAAACCAAATCCGAATTTGCTTAATATCATGGTCAAGAATACGGGTGAAAAGCCCAGATTCTCAAACCACAGCCAATCAGGATAGATGGAGATTCCTGACCAGAGAAACAGAATGACAATGAGCCCTAATCCTATGAGTAGGAGTTTCTTGTTCATGTGCTTATCTCCTCAAGAAGAGTATCAGATCAGAAAGCTGTCTTTCAGACAAGAAATTGGAAAAAGACCAATTATAAAACCGTATCACTATCTCTAGTCAAAAGGAAGGGGGAAATTCCCATCCATTTTCTTCAGACGGGACGAGTAGACCGCTTATTTTGCTGATCCTTTTGCTCTGCTCCTCCCACCCTTTTTAGGGAATTTCGGGAGCTGATCCGCCGGAAGTGACAGAGATTCTTCCACCTTTTTCAAAACGGAAGGGCCAAGAATCTTCACCTGTCTGGGGCTCACTCCCTGAATTCGCCCCAGGTCTTCTTTGGTCATGGGCTTCCTCTTGGCGATTTCCATGACCTGTTCATTCCCAATAATCTTGAACGGCGGGCGGTCTTTTCGTCTGGCCGTGTCATCCCTTAGTCTCAAAATCGAGTCCAGCACGGCCAGGCCTCTGGGGTCGAGCTTCCTGGCCCCCTTAAATCGCGTGAAGAGGGGATTCATATCAGGAGGCGCAGGGCGGACCAGAGCTTGGCGTTCACACTCCTGTTCAACCCATCTGAGAAGTCCTTTGACCCTCAGTTCACCCTCAAGGATTCTGCTCAAAGGGAGGAGATAACAAGTGTCCTCTATGGCATAGGCGAGCATGCCGGGGGACAAGGGTCGCTTTGACCAGTCCCTTTTCTGGAAATTCTTATTCACCGTGACTCCCAGCCTCTCTTTCAGGATGGCGGCAAGTCCAGTTTTTGAGATGCCAAGCGCCTTAGCCGCTATGTAAGTGTCAAAGAGAGTATGGACTTCGATCCCAAAATCCCTGTAAAGCGAGCGTATATCGTAATCCGCTCCGTGGAATACCTTTCGGATTTTGGGATTCGAAAAGACCGAAGCGATGGGGGAAAGGCTATCCAAGGCTAAAGGATCGACTATAATGTTCTGTCTAGTCGTGGATATTTGGATGAGACAGACCCTTTCATGATAGCGGAACAAGGAATTCGCTTCAAGATCTACACCGATTGCCCTCTCTCTTTTGAGTTCAGCGGAGATCCGTTCAAGATGACCTTCATTCTTCACTAGACTATACGAGGGAGTCTCTCTATCCATAGAATGTCCTGATCCATTCGAATCGCCGGGATATTAACAGGGGGGTGAAAGGGCAAAACAGACTGTCAGATTTTCGTGACGGAGTATAGGCAATCCCTGAATGCGTGTCAATTATTTCAAAGGTCTCTCCAGCGGAACCAAAATCTACCATCATCGACACATAAACAGTGATTTGATGGCGGATTTTGGACAGAGGCATCGGTATTGACAAAAAGCATCAGGTTTCCTACTCTTCTGGAGTCTGAAAGCAATGTCTTCTCAAGACTCCAACATCCATGCATTCCAATACTCCCGAAAACGGGGCCTGTTCAAAGTCCCTTTTAGAGGGTGAATGAGAGCAGGCCTCTTTGGCTCTCGATTCTTGCTGTTTTGAGGCAACTATGTCCGGTGTGACGGAAATACTTCTGATTATCGCGATCATTCTGGGAATTGTTATGCTCCCCAGGATATTTCGCAGACCACAGGAAAACGACATTTATCACACGGATCAAGGCATAAGGCTGACAGGATGGCACCGTTTGGCCATTATCGTCTCTGTGCTGTGGCTGGCACTCCTTGCTTTCTATTTGAAGCCTTGGCGCGGCGATTGGCTCATCTATTTCTCCGTGGCGGTTTGCCCTGTCGGTTTGGCCTGGGGTGTCTATTGGGTCTTTTCAGGATTCAGAGAAAGATAAGGTTTTGATAAACTGCAGAATATCGGGGCCGATGGATTCATCTCCGGTATTGATATGCATGATCCCAGAAAAGTGATTGTGCCCCATCAGACCTTTGACAATCGGTAAGACTCTATCCCGTTTAAAGAGGGCATTGATGAGTATATGGTTCTGGTCCTGGACCACAGGGGTGTCGAATTCCGTAAAAACGACAAAAAGAGGAATTTTGCTCCCATCTATATGATGGATGACCGACATGGACAAATGCCTCGACCTGTCTTCGCCGTAATAGGCCATATCGGCTTTACTCAACTGGGTCGTGTCATAGGTGGGTCCGGACATGAGGATAGCGCCGATGACGCCGTCCCCTTCCCCTAACTGATAATCCTCAAAGAACAAATAACCTGAGATATGGGCTGCCCCTGCGGAGTGGCCCATGAGGAAAACCCGATCTGTATCCCCTTCGAAGCTTCCTCCATTCAGACCTATCCATTTAAGAATACTCGCGATATCTTCCGGTCCGGCCGGCCATTTGTGCTCCGGAGCGAGACGGTAGTTGGGAATGATCGTGAGAATCCCGTGACGGGCAAAATAATAACCGATGTTGCTGTACTCTCTCTTGTCCCCAGAAGTAAAACCCCCGCCGTGAACGAATACCAGAATGGGTGCGGGTGTTTCCGGTCTGTTTACAGCCACATACACATCTAGTTTATGGCGCTTATCAGATCCGTATGGCTCGTTCCTGGAGATTTTCGCGCTGTTTCTTGGGGCCTTGGCCAAAAGGGGAAGGTAGATTCTTACGGTCTCCCGCAGAACTTCAGGGGAATAACCGTTCCCGAGTTCGCGTATCTTTTGAGCGATATGGGGTGGATTGGCTGACATGAATCCTAATCCTCCTTATTGCACCCACAGATTTTAACGAGGGGCCATTTCCCCTTCGGTTTTAGAAATTTGGTTCTTATGGAGTTAAGTCCGGCAATATACGGGTTCCGGACAACTCAAAAATAAGGTACCGGAATTTTGCTCCCTCTCCATTGCCTTGTCCCGGATTAAAGCACAAAGCACCTCCAATTGTTGTCTGAATGGAGCCGGATCTATCGGGTGACTCGTGAATATGTCCATGAAACGCGGCAACAAGCAGCCCTTTTCCAGACCATTTTTCAATGAATTTCCTGATACTCATGCTTCCCACATGGTTTCCGTTATATATCACATCCAGCGGTGTGTTGAATGGGGGTGAATGCGAGACAAATATGAAGGGCCGGTCTATGCCTTTCGATAATTCACGCAAATCGTTTTCAATGGTATCATCCGTTGACAGATCGAGCACGGTGTTCTCCAAAACACCGTTCGCCGAGATATACCCTTGGACCGAAATGCGGTTTCCCCGTGCATAAGGATTTTCTCTCGAATCTGATTTTTCAAAGTCCTTTATCGTAAAGGGGGTTGGAGGCACCATCATATAGCCCAAAATATCTACTTCATCTGTAAGGGGCTGTTTCGTGAAATGGATCAGGTGGAACAATTCTCCATCACGCTCTTCTAAGACTCTGCGGCCGGAGATGAGGTCGTCATTGCCGAGATCGAGGTATATCTCGGCATCTGTTCTGTCTCTGAAGTCGGCGAGTTCAGGAATAAAGGTGTTTTTAAGATACAAGGCCTGTGCCTCTATTTGTCCGTATCGGGCTCTTTCAGGGAGATAGTGGGGAACCAGATCCCCGCCGATGATGACAGAGTCCACCTCTTCCTTTTCAGCGACCGAAAGCATAGAAAAGAAGTGGGTATGACTCGCATGGATGTCAGAGGCGTATAATACTCTCAAAGGAAGGTCTTTCTCCTCTATTCCCGTTGTCCCGACTAATCAGTTCTCATACTCATTCTTTTCAAGTAATGAAAACCCGTCATTGGTTCACCGGACCGCGCAACAGTATATCCCGAACCAGGTCATAATAGGCCTTGTTTTCCTCATCCCACACGTAATATTCGGCCTTATCGATGTTCTTTTCGAACTCTTCTGAATCGCCGAGTTTGAAATAAGCCAGTGCCAGTCCATAATAGAACAAGTGATCATCATCTTTCCTGCGAATAGCCGCCTTGAAGTATTGTACGGACTGCTCGTAAAGGGCCTCATGATAGGAAGACCTGGCCATCGTGTAAAGGTAGTAGGGATTTTTTTCTCTGAACGATGCAACCTCTTTCAAATACAACTCAGCCTTCTCCTTGTCACCGCTTCGCTCGTAGAGCTTTACCAGATTATTCATAATGTTTAGGGTTGTAATGTCGTCGCGCCTGGGGACAACGCTCATTCCCTGCAGAAAACGCGGCTTCCGCGGCTTCAAACTGATTGTTGCGGCTGAAGACCACCCCCAGGTTCGACCATGCATAGCTCAATATCGGGTCGACCTTGATCGACTTGACGTAGTAACGAAATGCATCGGAAAGATTCCCCTCCGCCAGATACCGGGACGCGATATTGTTATAATACTGTTCCGGTCCTTATCCAGTTGGGCGGAGTGGGAACCTCCTGAAATTGTGCTGACAGCCCGACATACCGTGCCATTGCGACAAACAGGTTACTGAACGAAAGACAGTTCGCGGTTCCCGTATCATATGTTTCCTGGGCTGTTTTGGTTCCGTATCTGTCATTCTTCGCATCAAATCTGACTTTGCCGATCAGAACCTCCACGAGTGCATTCAGACGCCTTTTTTTATTTCTAATTGGGATAACGGATTCGTCCAACAAGACTTTGATATCATCATCGAGCGCAAGAATATCCACATTCGGAATATCGGCATCCGCGGATTGGGGAAATATGAGCCGGCCTTCTGGACCGGCGTAGGCCTGGAACCGATCCACAGGGACTGTATCAATGTGAGGTTTCGGCGGGGCCGCGCACCCGAGAATAAGTACGGAACAAACGGCTAATACAAAAAGCCGAATCTGGGCCGCTGCGGCACCTTTTGAGAGAAAAAGAAGGATATTTTTCATAGCCCGCATCCCATTCCTTGGAAATCCCAGTTCGTTCTATTATATCATTACCTTTTTCTAAAGATAAGCCCGCATGGGATGGATTGAAGATCCCCACGGCAAGCCGCGGGGAATCTCCCAAATGTAAGGAAGTATTTATTGTAATTCGCTCGCTAACCCCGCAGCCCCGCAAGCGGGATTTCCGCTGCGCTCCAACAAGCCTGTGGGGAATGCGCTCGCTGT
>JAFGFY010000050.1 GCA_016930795.1 Deltaproteobacteria bacterium | reverse complement strand
GACATTTTCCAGGGAGTCTATTTTGGAAATGTAGCCTCCATGTTTAGAGGAAAAGAAATATTTCAGCTCAGACGCGAGCTCGGATTGGAATTGGTCGATTATTACAGGACATCAAACGCGGACATCATTATTCCCAATCCGGAATCGGGCTGGGGAGTGACTATAGGAATTTCAGAAGGGCTTAAGACAGGATTATATCCCGCGCTGATAAAGCTCCCACAGGCCGTGAGGACATTTCAAGAGGGAGAACGTTTAACGCGATCCAAGGAGGTCGGACTGAAATTCGGAGGCATTGATTCCCTGCTAAAGGGCAAAGTGATCGCTATGGGGGATGACAGCATTGTCCGGGGCAGTGTGAGTGAAGGGGGTTCCATTTGGGTCGTGTACAATGCCGGCGCAAAGTATCTCGAATTCTGGATCTCCTATGGCGCCATGTTCTTCCCTTCTTTCAAGGAGTGGTACCGTGGTATAGATTGTCTGAGAGAACTGGCAGTGCAGAGGGCCTTTGCAGAGGATAACCCCTACGATAAGACACATGATGAGATCAACAAGGCCGTGGCGAACCTTATTGGTGTCGACGAAGTGAGGTATAACCTTCAAGACAGAATTCAGAAGGTTACCGGTGACGGATCCTTTCAGGCGTTAGACGCGAGTTATCCCATAGATGAAGAATATTGGCCGGATTGGCTAAAAAAAGAAGTGGAAACATTCACCCGTTACAGATGAATAATCGAGGGTTCTTCATGAGACCT
Organism: Deltaproteobacteria bacterium; assembly: GCA_016930795.1. Taxonomy (GTDB): domain Bacteria; phylum Desulfobacterota; class DSM-4660; order Desulfatiglandales; family HGW-15; genus JAFGFY01. Next base: position 5,375 of record JAFGFY010000050.1, on the reverse strand, counting down.
TCAAATATATTCCTGGCTACGCTCATTTTTTTGGCTACACACGGGCTTTCTTCTGTCAGTGCGCAAGACCGCATTAGTTTCTGGACAACAGAGGTGGAGAAGGATCGCCTGGAGATCCAGGGGGGAATCGCCCGCGCATTCACCGAAAAGAGCCGAATCGAAATTCGTGTGATCCCTATCCAGGAAAATCTGTTGGCCGAAAGGGTGACGGCGGCCTATGCAGCAAAATCCCTTCCCGACGTCCTTTTCCTTCCTTTGGATTTCACGGCCGGATGGGCAGATGCGGGAATACTGGATGTCCCGTCCGCCACAGCAGCCGTGAATCATCTGGGCAAAGAGACATTCGCTCAAGGGCCACTCAATCTGGTCCGGGTTGCCGGTGGTTACGCCGCAGTTCCCACCGATGGATGGGGGCAGCTCTTGCTCTATCGAAAGGACCTCTTTCATCAAAAAGCCCTACCTATTCCGGACCGATGGGACCGTATTCTTGAGGCGGCGAAGGCCCTGCACAACCCTCCCTTGATCTGGGGTTTTGAGCCTCCGACGGATCCCGGGCAAGTCTATACACAACAGGTTTTTGAACACTTGGCGCTCTCTAACGGGGTGAAACTGACCGGCCCATCCGGCGGAGTGTCCTTGAATACGCCAGAGATGTTTACGGTTATCGATTTCTATAAGCAACTCAACGATTTTGCCCCGCCTGGAAATCGTCATTGGCTGCACACCCGAATGGACTATCTTTCAGGGCGAGCGGCAATGATGATTTGGTCTCCTTTCATTCTAGACGAACTCTCGGGACTTCGCGAGGACCAGCCCGTGCTTCCTGACATGACCAAAGGGGAACAAGGCTATTTGGCCAAAAATACCGGTTTTGTCTCAATCCTCAAAGGCCCCAATGGGGCTGCCCAATATGGGCAGATCAACTGCTTGGGGATTACTCAAGACGCAAATAAAGCGGCTGCCGTAAAATGGGTGGAATTCTTATTGACCGAGGGTTATCTGAAATGGCTTGGTATGGCTGCTGAAGGAAAGCTTCCCCTTCACAAGGGAACTCAGCACGAACCTGAGCTCTATATCAAGGGATGGATGGGCCTGGAATTTGGAACGACTCGGTCTAAGATATCAGAATTCTACGGGACGGACGTTGTGGATGTGCTGATGTCCGGATTGGATGGTTTTGACCGCTGGGGATTTTCTGAAGGGAAGGGGGAGCTTATTCTCAAGATTTACGGAACAAAGATAATCCCTGAAATCCTCAAACGGTTCCTTGATGGCGAACTCAGCGAAAAGCAGGCTGCCCGATTGATGGACGAGCGGGTCAAGGCACTTGAGGAGTGAAAGTCCGTTAATCAATGAAACAGAGCCCTCACAGTTTATCTGATCAGGAGGCCAAATTGGCCTTCTGGATGTTGTTTCCCGCCTTTGCCGTGGTCCTGGGCTTTGCTGTGTTCCCTGTCATCTGGAACCTATGGCTCAGTATTTTGCCGATCTCTTTGGAAGGTCTCCGCAGCATATCTTTTTCTGAACTCAACTTAACCCTTAAAAACTTTCAGAAGGTTTTTGGTAATCCCGAATTTGTGCCGATCCTTGGCACCACCTTGATCTATACGACAGCTGGAAGCGCCTTCTCTGTCCTCATGGGATTTATCGCCGCCCTTCTTGTGCATGGCCAATTTCCCGGACGCGGGCTGGTGAGAGGCCTCTTCATCTCCCCGTATATCGCCCCTGTCGTGGCCGTCGCTTTCACCTGGAATTTTATCCTGGACCCTCAGCTTGGTGTCCTGAACTGGTTTGGCGTCAACAATGGACTCCTGTCCCAACCCATCCCCTTTCTTTCCGAGAAATGGTGGGGTCTGGATCTGCTCGGAATGCAAATACGTATTCCTCTCGCGCTCATTTCTGTCATTTTTTTTGAGGGGTGGCGCTATTTCCCCTTTGCATTTCTATTTATTCTGGCACGGCTTCAGGCTATACCCAATGAACTGCACCAGGCAGCCTCTGTGGACGGGGCGAGTCCTTTTCAGCGTTTCTTTCACATTACACTACCTCAGATGACGACGGTTTTGTCCACACTGTTTCTCTTTAGGTTCGTCTGGACCATGAATAAGTTTGATGACATATTCCTGCTGACGAGGGGGCAGGCAGGAACCCGAGTCCTTACTATCGAGGTGTATGACTATGCCTTTGGGGAATTCGACATCGGAGCCAGCTCAGCAGCTGCAATGATCCTATTTGGGCTTCTTTCTATATTTCTCATCATCTACTTTTTCTGGCTGTCAAGAAAAGAGGAAATGTGAACAAAGATTCTGAGAAATCCTGTCGATCCTGTTATCATGTCCGAAACTCATCTTAAGGACTGGGTGTAAGGCGATGACTCGTGAGCATCTTGAGAATCACATTTTTCGAATCCTCAGGTTCCTGGGGATGGCTTTTTTCATCCTCATGGTGGCATTCCCTTTCTATTGGATGGTCGTGTCATCCATTAAACCTCTAGAAGAGATTTTCTCAAACCCTGGCAACCTGGGTTTGGACCTCAGAGGCATCAGCTTTGACGCCTATCGCGAAGTCCTCTTTGAACACGGCTTTATTACATACATCTCTAACAGCGTGTACGTCTCCTTCATCACCGTCCTCTTTTCAGTGACGCTGGCCACACTAGGAGGATATGCTGTGACTCGACTTCGATTTGGAGGACAGAAGTTGATGTCCACTTCTATCTTGCTAGTCTATATGTTTCCGGCTATTGTCCTGGTCATTCCTCTCTACGTCATATTTTCCCGATTGGGGCTTCGGGATTCCATTCATGTTCTCATCCTTGTCTATCTAGCGCAGACCCTTCCCGTGGCCTTGTACATGCTTCGAACCTACTTTCAGACACTCCCCTCTGAAATGGAAGATGCCGGTCTGATCGACGGGTGCAGTCGATTCGGTGTGATCCTACGAATTGTCATCCCCCTTTCATCACCGGCTTTGGCGAGTGTGGCCCTCTATACCTTTATGATTGCTTGGAATGAGTTCCTCTTTGCCTTTATGTTTTTGGATTCGCCCGAGAAATTCACCCTAACCCGAGGACTGGTTCAATTGGAAGGAAGCGTTCATCTATCCAAACAGCTTGTGATGGCCGCGTCGGTTATGGTCACTCTTCCCATCCTGATCCTGTTTCTTGTTTTTGAGCGTCGTCTCGTAGGGGGTTTAACTGCCGGGGCCATGAAGGGATGAGGAAAAGATCGCTATTCTCGGTCTATTTCCGGATTTTTACCATTGTTTGAAAAAATAGAATCAAGGATTATAAACGGAAGCTCAACAGTCCTTTTCATCATTCCCCACAAACCTTCTCCAACTGAGGAAGCCGGAAGGACTTTAACCACGGGATCTGACAGCTCACCTTCTATTTTTACGGGAATCGAGACCAGAGTTCCAGCCATGATATGATTGATCCCCGGTATCTTGTTAATGACACTATCTGCCGTTTTAAGAGGAGCCACCAGAAGCGCCCCTTTTATCTTCTTATTTTTCAAGTCATAATAGCCTTCCGCGGCCATATTCATAGACAAACCGTCCAATACTCCTTCCTTGAGCATAAATTTTCCCTCTTGAAAATCTCCGCGAATGGTTATGGATTTATAGGCAAGCCCTTCTTCAGTCATCTTGGGGAGTTGACCTCGAAATATCTCGATGACACTGAGATACGCGAAGACCTTTTCCAGCGGTATACTATGATGAATTCGCCCGTCTTTGGCGAAGGCTTCCAGCTTCCCCTGAACTGACTCAGATAAGTGTTCGGCTTTTCCTTTTGCCATGATGTGCCCCTTCAAATCAAAAAGACCCGTTGCCCTGACCTTTCCTTCTCGTAGGCATTTGACTGTAGGATCTACTTCTTGTCGCTCGGCAATTGGTCGGAAATCAAATGACACCCCTTCAGTGGTCCATTCAAGGGTACCGGGTGTCGAGATTCCGCATAATTCGGCATTAGTGACTGAAACCATCACTTTTTCTGGGTGAAATGAGATATCCGCATGAAAGGGTGTCCATGTGAACCTCTCATCATATATGAAAGTCCCCAAGTTCAGCTTGATGGTCCCACACACAGGCGCATTCCATAGTCTGTTGGTCTCTTTATCCCTGGGATCCACTGCAAAGAGTCTCTTCAGTTTATCCAAAATCAATGCGTCGCTTGAGAAGTCCATATTAAACACGTATTCTGTCTCCGTAAAGTTCAGTGTCCCGTTAAGGACCCCATGACATTCCCCCCATGTGCAGACGGCAGAGTCCACCTTGATTTGGTCCTCTTGACCGTAAATGGCAAAAGACCCTATCCTCAACGGGACCTTGAGGCCCCACGGAAATATGAGATCTTTTCCTGTAAGCTTTCCTTGTGTTGTGGATCTTTTGGGTTGATCGAATAGGATATTTGCTTTGAAATCCCCTTGCAACTCGGACAGGTATGGCAGCTCTCTGACAAAGACTCTATGGATGCTCGCTTCAGAGACATTGCCTGTGAAATTGATGCTGAATGTGTCTGTCCCCAAGATAAGCTTAGCCGAAAGCTGTGAGTCTTTATCCTGGACATGCAGATTCTTGAGCACAAATGACTTGGGTTCTTTGAGAATGTCCACAGAAATCCGCGGACCGCTTTGAAGGAGCAAGTCACCCTTAAAACAGGTCCTGACACCCTTCTCCCATATAAACCGACTCTCAGAAACGGAAATAGGAGATCGAATCATAAATTCATTAGGGACATGGAGAAGGTTTGAGAACCACCTAGTGCCTTCGAGATTCACATCCCCCTTCAGATTGATTTCTGCAAGGTCAAGTCCTTTTCGGTAGTCGTCGAGATAGCCTGACACAGTCAAGAAAGTATCAAGCATACTGATTTGGGTTTCTTGAAAATGAAGCTCTTGCCGGATCGTGTCTTCAAGGATGTTAAAATCTCCATCAGACACTTTGATGGGCCCTGGAAACAGGTTTGAATCAAAGACAAACTCCCGTAATTTTCCACTCGCGAGCACGAGCCAGTCTTTGGGACTCTGTAATGGACCTCTCAGATTCAGGTTGGAGAAGAGAAGAGTCCCATTGATCCCGGTATCTTTGAGAGAGTGAATAAAGGGCAGGGCCTCGAAGGAACTCAACCAGGGATGGATTTCATCAAGGAATAGACGGAATTCACCTGATTGGACCGTAAGGTGTGGTTCCCGGCTCCAATCAATTCGCACTGCGAGATCCGAAAACGAGAACCCTCCCAATTCACCCTCCATGCCGGAAAGATCGATTTCTGTGGCGGAATAGTAGAGGCGTCCTTGACGGATTTTCAGGGGATATGGAACTCTTTGGTACTTGGCATTGAGATTGAATTCGAGGACATCGACCCGGGTCCT
>JAFGFY010000049.1 GCA_016930795.1 Deltaproteobacteria bacterium | reverse complement strand
GGGGCGGATGAACCCGCCGAAGCCTTGTGCGAAGGCGGGTCATGTAATGGGAACCACGGATTTACCCGTGGGGCTCCATTTTCAGACTATGGCGTCAGGCTTTGGGAATAAGATAGTTATCACTCTGAGCAATTTAACAACTGTCATTCTGAGCGAAGCGAAGAATCTCTTAAACCAAAAAGCCATGAATAACAGATTGCATATGATTGATAAGTTATTTATCGTTTCACGCATGTAATCTCGATGTCAGGATGGAAAACTGTCTAAAGACTATAGGTCCCGTCTGTATCACATTTACAATGATGATGAAGTGAAAGACGACATTAACAGAAAAGCTGATCCACATGAGCCTATGCCCGATCTGGTGACGAACGGCTATTACCTTTTAGGTAAAGATTGGCTTGAAACGGCAAAGGAGTGGGATAAAATCGGTTTTAAGACACCCCCAGTTATGATTACAGTAGCGAATCGGACGGAGACAGCCGCAAGGGTCAAATTCGCTTTTGACCATAAAAAGATCCGTATCGATGAATTATGCATTCCTGAAAGGATACTCCATATCGACTCCAGGGTGCTGGAGATGGCGGAATCTCAGGACGAAGCTGTTTCAGTTGTCGGTGATCAGAATGATGAGGATGAGGATGAGAACAGGAAGCCGACTAAGAAGGAATCCGCTGAGATCCTTCGGCAGATGGTTGACACGATCGGGCAGGCAGGCAAATCCGGCGCTGATATCCAAAAGGTGATCTCAGTCGGCATGCTTTCAGAGGGATGGGATGCCAAGACGGTTACGCATATTATGGGACTCAGGGCCTTTTCCAGTCAGTTGCTGTGCGAGCAGGTGGTTGGAAGGGGCCTTCGAAGGACCTCTTATGAAACCAATCCTGAAACAGGATTGTTTGAGGCCGAATATGTGAATATTTTCGGCGTGCCGTTTACCTTCCTGCCTCATGAAGGAGATGAAGGTCCGCCGCCGCCGCCACCGCCGCCCAAAACCAGGATTGAGCCGGTTGATGAAAAAAAGGAGTATGAGATATCATGGCCGGATATTATCCGGATCGAGCATGTCTATAAACCCATATTAAAGATCGATTTCGATAAGGTGAGGGTTCTGGAACTCTCCGCGTATGATACGGCAAAATTAGCAGAGCTGGCGCCTATTATTGAAGGCAAACCGGACGTGACCCGGATTTCCACTATTGATCTGGAAGATCTGGGTAAAAAATTCAGAATGCAGAAGATCATTTTTGAAACGGCAAGGGATATTTTTGATCAGATGCAGCCTGATTGGCCGGCAAATAGGGAATTTCTGCTCGCGCAACTGATCAAGCTAGTCGAGCAGTTTATAATGTCCGACAAGATTCAGATAAAGCCTCCACTCTTTACTCAGGATGAGATGAAGAGAAGAATCATTTTAACTCTTAACATGAATAAAGTAGTCCAGCATATATGGGAGGTTATCCGATTTGAAAACTCGAAATCCGTGGAGCCGGTCTTTGACAGAGACAATCCCATACGATCCACAGGTGATATGAAAACCTGGTTTACGGGCCGGCCTTGCGAAGTGACACAAAAAAGCCATATAAACATGTGTGTCTTTGATGGGACCTGGGAAGCAAGCGAGGCGTTTGAGTTGGATCGCAATACAAGTATTAAATCCTGGGTCAAGAACGATCATTTAGGCTTTGAGATCCTGTACATTTATAATGGCGTAATACGAAAATACAGGCCGGACTCTATAATAAAACTATTAAACTCAGATTATCTCATTCTTGAAACAAAGGGTCAGGACACTATCAAGGATAAGACAAAACGCGCTTTTCTGGATGAATGGGTTCAGGCCGTCAACAATCATGGCGGATTCGGGAGATGGAAATGGGCCGTTTCCTTAAATCCCGCGGATTTGGGCGAGATTACTTCAAATGCTTTGCATGGGTGACAAAAATAAGCCTTTAATGAGAAAACCATAATTAACGCCTGATACTTCCTCAGTTTTAGGATCAATGAGACGTAACAATGATGAACATACAGCCACAATGGAAACAGAAATACGATGTACTTAGGAATTATGTCACGGGGAATCCGGAGATTCACATCGACACGAGTGAAGTCTCCATCCCGGAGCATTTACGTGATGAGTTCTATAGACACTTCGATGATGTCCGGAGTGCAGTTGTAGAGGCTCATTATGGTTCCTTGCCTCTTGATGTGGAGGCCCTTTGCGGGAATTACATTCGGTCTGAAAAGGAAATAGCAGATCTTTTGGGAGTGGAACGTATCGAGTTGCCCGTGGATCTTTCGAGCTTCCTTCACAATCCGAAGGAGGGCCTTGCGCGCGGGCTCTTCAACCGGCTGTTTGAAATGGTTCAGGGAAAGATCACTATAAATGATTTCGAGCGAATGGCCCACAGCGATCTCAACGCCATCGCTGCGGAACTGTTTCGACTGGGTTACGAGCCGTGGGCTGCGCTTGCTCTCATCCGTTTACTGGATCCGGATGAGGCATTCGGGATCGAACTCGATGAGGATGATGAACCGATTGTCGTGGAACTCAAGGAAATTGCGTTTGGCCGCCAGTTCCATCACACCACAAAACGTATTCCGGAGCTTATTCTGCGTTCAGAAAAACTGGACAGGCATATTGCCGTCAAAATGCCCTTGGCAAGGGAGGTGGACACCTACTACTTCCCATTCAAGCGCCCGTCGAGATCGAAGAAACGTACCGGGGATACATCTCATGTGCTCGATTCTCGCGTAATGTTCATTTCTATCCTTCCGGACTTAAAGAAAATCCCTGTCTTTGCCGATTTTCATGCCTGCGCCATCGAGAGTCCCGATCTGACGGTTGAGTTTCTGACAGAAGAGGACCTGGCCAATCCTGATGCGGTTGTCCAGGTTCAAAAACGGGTGGACTATATGAAACCCAGACTGGGGGGTCATATTGTCGTTATAAACCCTGGACCGGCGTCGGATATCGTGAAACCGATGGGAAATATGGATGTATTTTCCGTAGGACTGGATCCACTGAAATTGCATTGGGTCATCGACAAACTTGGATGATATGCCGATCAGATTTTGGTTGACACACCACTTTCTTTTACCGTAGTATCTAAAACGAAAAATACAATTGTATATTATCTTAACTTAACGCAACTCAACGATTGGAGGAACGACTATGGGGGATGAAAGAACTGGTGTAAACCGCAGAGATTTTCTCAAAAACGCGGGGGTCATCGCCACTGCCAGCGCGCTTGGAGCCTGCGTGACGGTTAGACCTGAAATGGAACAGGCCGCTCAAGCCGTCGAAGCGGTTCCCACCACCCTTACTCAATTCCGCTGCCCTATATGCAGCAAGAATTTCAGCAGCTTTGCGGCTTTGAAAAACCACTTCAATACCGACCATCCTGACGCTGTCGTCCCGGTTACGACCAAACTCAATGTCAATGGGAAGGATTGCGAAGTCCTGATCGAACCCCACTGGACACTGCAGCGGACGCTCCAGTTCAAGCTGGGCCTGACAGGGGCCAAGCATATGTGCGGCAGGGGCGCGTGCGGATCCTGCACCGTCATCATCGACGGCAGGGCGGTTTTATCTTGCATGACACTGGCCGTGGAATGTGAAGGGAAGTCTATCCAGACCGTCGAAGGGATTGCGGCTGATCCCAAGTGGAGACCCCTGATCGACGCCTATTGCAAGTGGGACGCCATGCAATGCGGCTATTGCACTCCGGGCATGATTGTAACAGCCAAATGGTTGTTGGAAAAGAATCCTAATCCAACCGAAGAGGACTGCAAACAGGCCCTTGCCGGAAACATCTGCTGCTGCGGCACCTATCCACGCCATCCTACCGCCATCATGGAGGCAGCCCCGGCAATAAAGGGAGCATAAGAGCATGGCTGATCTTGCAGGGATAAACGGACAAAGGAAAGAGTTCAGGGTTGTTGGGAAGCCCAACCTACCGGGCAGGCTTTCCTACGCC
>JAFGFY010000247.1 GCA_016930795.1 Deltaproteobacteria bacterium | reverse complement strand
CCTGTCCCTTACTTATCACAGGAAGGGAGGAAAATCTTTGAACCTTTAAGGCGGTTTTGTTCACGCGTAACCATCTGAAGTGAAAAAGGTGGAGGCAAGAAACTGCTATAATATGGATATTGACGAAATGACCGAAATGGAGTAAGCTCCGTAATGGTTTAACCAAACAGGAGGGTTGTCCATGGTTCAAATACTGACCCGATCACTAAAGATCAAGCTACCGAAAGGACAGTCCGCTTTTCTGTGGGGACCGAGAAAGACAGGCAAGACCACCTTCCTCAAAACAACCTTACCTGAAAGCTTAAGGTATGATTTGCTTCAGACCGACATCTTTCTCGAGTTCGTCAAGCGCCCCTTTCTGCTGCGGGAGCAACTCCTTGCGGCATCGCCGGAGCAATTGAATGCGCCCGTTATTGTCGACGAGGTCCAGAAGGTGCCTCAGTTGCTCGATGAAATTCATTGGCTCATTGAAAACAAGGGTCTGAGGTTTATTCTGTGCGGCTCCAGCGCGAGGAAACTGAAACGGGGCAAGGCGAATCTCCTTGGAGGTCGCGCATGGCGCTATGAGATGCACCCGCTTGTCTCGGCAGAGGTGGCTGACCTTGATCTACTCAAAGTGCTTAACCGGGGCATGATCCCCTCGCACTATATGCAGACGGAATACCGCAAGTCGCTGGAAGCGTATGTTCGGGATTATCTTAAAGAGGAAGTGTTCGATGAGGGATTGACCCGGAATATTCCGGCGTTCTCTCGGTTCTTTGATGCCATGGGTTTTTCTCACGGAGAACTCACAAATTATGCAAACATAGCCCGGGACTGCGGCGTAGATGCGAAAACCGTCAAGGAATATTACCAGATCCTTATCGACACCCTGCTTGGCACGATGATCGAGCCCTACAAGAAGAGAAAAGACCGTAACGTGATTATCAGGGCTGCTAAGTTTTATTTGTTTGATGTCGGTGTTGCAGGCGCTATCACCCACCGCCGGATCCCACAGGAGAAAGGTGAGCAGTTCGGAAAGGCATTCGAACATTTCATTCTCATGGAAATAATTGCCCATCGCGCGTACAGGGAGCTTAACTACGATGTGAATTTCTGGCGGACAAAGTCAGGATTAGAAGTGGATTTCATTTTAGGTCACGGGGAGGTGGCTATCGAGGTAAAAGGGACAAGCCGGGTCGACAACAAAGACCTTCGTCCGCTCAAGTCGTTTATCCTAGACTATCGTCCCGCGAGAGCATTTGTTGTGTGTAATGAAGACGCTGCACGACTACATGAGGATATTCATATTTTGCCGTGGCGTGATTTTTTGAACATGTTGTGGAACGGAGAAGTGATATCGTAAAAAACAGGTTCAGTGTTTCCTGCCTCCATGTTGCTTCAGACGATATCCTGGACAGACTTCGGCGATTATTTTTTTCCAGACACCTTTATGCCGAGCCAGGGAGTGGGCATTGCTTTGATTTGTCGTCACGCAATACCCTCCCTCGATTTGCTTATCTAATTGACCATAATGATTTCAAGTCCCGCCTTCGGCACCATTTTTAAAATTCTTTCACAATGATTACAGAGGCTTAGAGAGAAACTCTAATTCCCTGTTTCTATGTGGGGCACATTTGGGACTCTTTTTCAATTTTTTCTCTTATTCCTACCATGGCGGGATATATTAGGAATGGAGAGAACGTGTGAATCGGCATGCAATAATGGCCCACCTATGCTGTCCAAAAATTATTTTCCATACTCTTTGCTTAAAATCATTAGATCTCAGTGAGTGTGATCGCCTCGTGTTCACAAACCTCGATGCAGCTTTCGCAGCCAATGCATTCATCAGCATTAACCGGCACCGATTTTTCGTCTTGAATTTCGTAGACATCCACAGGACAGATCTCCACGCACTCTCCACAGCCAACGCATTTTTCAACATTCACTTCCGGTCTGTAAGCCATAGAAAAACCTCCTCAATAATCTTTTAGAAATTATACTTCCTTCGTCCGCAGCCTCTGCCTCCGAATCCTCTCCTTTTGCAACCCCCCAACCCTTTCATGCCGAAACTCCCGCGAGAAAATATCCGAAGAATATCGATCAGCTCGTCACTCAAACCTTCTCGATAATACACATGACTAATAAAAGGTTGCTGATACCTGAGGTCGTATTGTCGCCGTTTTTCTTCATCCCCAATCACCTGATAGGCCTCATTGATGTCCTTCAGAAGCTCTTCGCAACCTGGTTTGTCCCGATTTCGATCCGGGTGATACGCCATGGCCAATTTGCGATAGGCCTTCTTGATCTCTTCACTTGACGCTTCTCTTTCGACTCCCAAGAGCCGGTAATAATCCTTAACCGCCAATGTCGGCACCTCCAGAAATGTAGACTATTCCCTCCTGCAAGCCCCTCCATCGTGACATGGAGGAGTTTCACATCGTTCCTCTCGACCACAGCAGGTCCTCCCTGGCATGGTCCTGTCCGACTGCAACGTAAAAGAGGAAGCAGAAAGTATCCTGTTCATAATTGATGAGCCGCACACCTTGCACCGGATTCTTTCTTCATCTCCCAACCCTACCAGATATTCCGACACAGCCCCGCAGGCTTCACATCGATATTCGTAGATCGGCATCTTGATCCCCCTCCTTTTCCAATGCGTTGATTCATGATATAAGACCGCTTTCTTCTAAGAAAGCCCTTCAAATCATGCTAATCCCAGAGCCGGATCAACCTCTTTTGATCCCTCAACTCACCCCTCACTTTTTCCATATGACGCAGCGAGGCGAGCTCTCTCTCAATATCCGCCTTTTTTGCCTGAAGCCGTTCGGCGAGATTATCCGGTTCAATAGGGCCTTCTTCGCGCAGCAATATAAGGATCTGCTTTTGAAGCTGATTGAGTTGCGGTTCATGCCCCAGCCCTTTTAGAAACGTCTTCGCACTATACACCGCCCATGGATCGCAAGCCTTTATTGGAGAAATAAGGTCCATGTAGCAATCCTCACAAAGCATCTGACCGTGAAGTTCTTTCGCTTCCCCCCTTGCAATAACGGCCTCACATCTTTCACATCGCATATTGAATCTCCCCGGGATGATCCTTTTGTTCCTTTCTTCCACGTATCACCACAAAAGATCCCTCGCCATATCCGGTCTTGACAGGTTCATCTCTAGAAATTTCGGCCAAGGTCTTAAAAATTGTCGGATTGAATGTCAGATCCGTAAATCCTGCATGAGTCACGCGTTGAAGCGAACCTCCACAGAGCAGCGGGGTATCAAGTCGTCATTCCGGAAAGTCCAAAGGGCTTATCCGAAATCTAGATTCCCGCTTTTCCACCCTCCATAGCAAAGCCATTGCGGCGGACGGGCGCGGGAATGACACTGCGGCGTCGCAAGAGGCGGGGAATTGAACTCAGAACGATTCAATAGGTTCTGCAGTGGGAAAAAGGTCGCTTCTCTGCCGAACAAGTTTTCCTTTATGCTCATATTTTTCTCACCCTGCTTTTCTTTTTGCCGTTAATATTCAGCAAATTCCCTATCCAGTATTTCTGTTATCTGCTTTTTACTTTGAATGCTTGAAGTAGCAGCCACGACATTTCCTTTTTTAAAATACACATTAAACGGCAATCCCATAAAAGTTGCGCATTCCGGTACTTTTTTGATAAAATCTGACGCTGGAATGTCAAAATCCATATCCCTGAAGGCAACGTGTTTATATTTGTTTTCGAGCTCTTCCATAATAAGATAAACAGGGATACACATTGGTCCCATTCTGCCGCAACTAATAAGAACATTCTCGTTATTTCTTAAAACGTTGCTGATATCCTCTTCTGACTCAAGATGTTTTAAATTTGTAACTAGCATTTCAATTTATCCTTTCAATATATCGTTCTACATCAAAGGCAGCCATGCAGCCATGGCCTGCCGCCACAACAGCTTGTTTATAGACAGGATCGCAAACATCACCACAGGCAAAAATACCTGGTGTTGATGTTCTGGTAGAACCTGTTTCAATTTTAATAAAACCATTTTCGTCTATATTAACTAGATCCTTAAAAATATGAGTCTTGGGCTCATGTCCAATCGCAACAAAAATACCGTCGCATTTTATTTCATGCCTTTTGCCTGTCTGGCAATTTTCTAAAATGGCGCCTGATACAAATTTATCACCAGTTATCTCTTCTAAAACATATGGAATAGCCCACTTAATTTTTTTATTTTCCTTTGCCCTTTCCACTTCAATGGATGAGGCGCGCAAGTATTCCCGCCTGTGAACTATTGTGACTTTACTGGCGAACCGGGTTAAAAACAGAGCATCCTCCATAGCGGTATTTCCCCCGCCAACAACTAAAACTTCTTTATCGCGGAAAAATGATCCGTCACAGGTAGCGCATGCTGATATACCTTTACCGTAAAATTTGACTTCCGTTGGAATGCGGAGCCGTCTTGCTTCCGCACCCGTGGCAATTATTAAAGTTTTTGTTTTAATCATTTCCGAATCAATATTAACCTCAAAAACATCCCCTCTTTTTCTGACATGATTAATCGTGCCCATTTTAAAACGCGTGCCGAATCTCTCTGCCTGCTTCTTAAAACGATCCATTAAATCCATACCAGAAATCGCTTCAGTAAGTCCGGGAAAATTTTCCACCTCTTGGGATACTATCAACTGACCACCCGGGGCATGTCCTTCAATAACCAAAGGAGCCAACATTGCCCTTGCTGTATATATTGCAGCGGTTAATCCCGCGGGTCCTGAGCCTGCAATGATTACATTTTCCAAAATTTTAAACCTCTAATAAGCCGATTTTGTATATTAACCCTTAATGTTGATGTCCCAATTTTCTATAGGAAATTTTTTTGACATCTTAGATCCCAAATTAACACTTCATTTGAGTAGCATCTAATAGGTAGTCCAGACTTAGGCCGCGCAGGGAACAACCACGATATTGCCAAAGGATATAATTTCGTCCATGACGAAAACTACTTTCTGTCCCTAATTCCCACTCTTCCACGACCTCTTATTCACGCCTGTAGATCAAACCAATACTCCTTTTCCTCTTTTTCATCCGGTTACTCATTCCTCGGTCTTTTAGTACGTGATTGACGAGAAGAGCCTTCGATCCGTATGGGGCAAAAACATGGCTGCCACATACTCATCCATGAATGGTGGGTAATTAGAGAGCTCAATATTTGTCATGCTCCTTTCGATCTGAAGGGCGCACTCCATGACGTGGCTTGATAAGAAGCACAAACGGGCGCCCAATGGGAACTATTACCCACAAACCGTATTTTATCCTGATCAATATCAGGCAAAAGGCCTACGCCGATTGTTTTGGGAATGTCGTGGTAACTGTCTAAACCGTCGGCTACATAAAAAGTATCAATCTCTTTGGATGTTAGGCCCACATAATCCATCATCAACTGGATGCTTGCGAAGACTGCTGCCTTGGATCGTAACAGATGGCTGATGTCTGACTCTTGCCGATCCTCTTGTACTGAACTTTATCGTCAGAAATAATGAACTTCTCGATGTCTCCCCTGGTAGCGCATTCCGTGCTGAAAGCCTCCGCCTTCGAAAGCAGGCCCAACAGAGGCCGAGCAGAAGACCAGCTACTCATTCTTCCCTAAGGCGATTTCGCCGTTGGTCCCCACGTCAATAAAAATCTTGATTTCCGGCCTATCAGCAATGCTCTCCACTGCCGAAACAGATCTTTCGACGCTTGTTGCCCGATTCATCAATGCGTTCCTGGACACGACCTTCTTCACTCATTCGATTCAGGATTATTTATTCTTGATCTCCTTGCCAGGCGTGCATGAGTTTTTCCGACGAGCTCGCATTTCGCCTTCTACTCCCTTGTCATGGCTGTTCCACACTTGGGGCATTTCTGTTCGTAACAGGGGCTCCCAATTTTGTGGGTCGCTTTTTCGCCACAGTTGGGGCAAATACAATATCCGCCCGGTCCAACCCCAAAACCACTCACTCGGCCTTGCCCTTGGCCCCGGCCGCCGCTTCTCCCCATGCCTCTGCCTGTGCCCGGCCCCCCGCCTCTCGGGCCTGTTCCGTCTCTTCTCGGCATTTTGCCTATCTCCTTTCGAATTGATTTAACGGGAAAAATTCTGATGGGTTCATTTCTAAAGGCTTTGCACCAGATCTTCCCAGATTTTTTTGACTGCCCTGGCACCCCCGGAATGCCCGTCATATTCAAAAATCGTCTTCCCTTGAACCATGGCACTTGTAAAAACCGGGTCAAATGGGATTCGACCCATCACCCTCATTTTTTCCTCCCGGGCAAAGTCCTCGATGTCCCGCGCCTCATCGGGGTTGATATCGAATTTGTTGACGCAGACCATGGCCGGCACCTTGAAAAAGGCGGCCAGTTCAGCCACACGCTTCATATCGTGTCGGCCTGAAACCGTGGGTTCTGCCACAATGAGGACCGCCGTGGCCCCGCCCATGGAAGCAATCACCGGACAACCTATGCCCGGAGGGCCATCTGTGAGCAACAAATCCAGGTTCTTTTCTTCCGCAAGCTTCTTGCCTTGCTGCCGGATGAGAGTCACCAGCTTGCCAGAGTTTTCTTCCGCGATGCCCAATCTGGCATGAGCCATGGGACCGAAGCGAGTATCGGAGATGAACCATTCCCCGCATGTGTTCAGAGGAAAATCGATTGCTTCCTCAGGACAGAAATAGTGACAAACCCCACAGCCCTCGCAGGCGATGGGGTCCACCACGAAATGCTCGCTGATGGCGTTCCACCTGCACAAGTCTCGGCAATAACCGCATTGGGTACATTTATCCTGATTGATGACGGCCGTATGACCTGAATCGAAGTCATGGCGCTCTCTGATCTGTGGGTCCATGATCAAATGAAGATCCGCTGCGTCCACATCTGCGTCACAAAGGACCTTGTTCTTTGCCAGGAAAGCAAAGGCGGCCAGTATGGTCGTTTTCCCAGTTCCGCCCTTACCGCTTATGACAACCAGTTCCTTCATTATAATCTACCTCGCTTTACCCTTTTTGCTTATAAAAGTGTGTAAATCATGGACTTGATCGCTGACTCAGGCACAGCCCCAACGACCTGATCCACTTTTTGTCTGATCCTGAAGATTATCAGGATGGATACACTCACTCCCATACCTCCGTCATTTGACTAAAGCCTGCTTATGTCCCTTTCTCCACGCGACCTGCGATTATAACCATCAGGCTCAGGAGAATCCTCCCGAAGGTGAGCAGGAGGAAAAACTCATTGATCCTTTAGAAGAAAAGGTTGAAAACAATGTCTCGACTTCTTTGTGACCGCAATGCGGACAGACCAAATGGTCCTTGTCATCGCTTTTAATACACAGAAATTCAAAAGTATTATTACATTTCTTACATTTGAATTCATAAATAGGCATGTTTAAAGCCCTCCCGATGTTCGATGAGAAATAACGGCTTCAATTTGATGGAATAAGTCCTTGAATCTTTCCTTCCACTCGGGCATAGCCTCGACAAGCATCTCGCCCCTTGAGTAGTGTTCTGCGATCTTACGATCAAAGGGGATCTCCATCAGGATGGGAATCCCCTCGCTATTCGCATATTCCCTGACTCGATCATCGCCCATATCCGAACGATTGATGACCAGCCCGCAGGGAATCTTAAGAATGTTCACGGCCCCTACAGCGAGTTTGAGGTCATGCAGGCCGAAAGGAGTGGGCTCCGTGACCAGCAACACAAAATCCGCTCCTTTCATGGAGGCGATCACCGGACATGAAGTCCCAGGCGGGGCGTCAATGATTGTCAGCACTCCCGGGCGTGTATGTTCTCGTACTTTTCGGATAAGAGGAGGAGACATGGCCTCTCCGACTCTTAACCTTCCATGCAAGAATTCCATCCCATCCCTGTGCCCGATCTCGATCACACCCAATTCACGGCCCACCTCGGTAATGGCCTTCTCTGGACACACTTTCATACATCCCCCACAACTGTGACAGAGTTCGTGAAACGGCAAAACGGTCTCACCAATGACGACAATCGCCTTAAACTGGCAGATCTCGTTACACTTCCCGCAAAGAGTGCATTTCCCCATATCCACTTCGGGCACAGGAGTGGTTATGGTCTTGACCTCTTCAACCACGGGCTGGATAAAGAGATGTGCATTGGGTTCTTCTACATCGCAGTCCAAGAGTTGAACACTGGATTCAAGTGAAACGGCTAGATTGGTGGCTACAGTCGTCTTTCCCGTTCCTCCTTTTCCACTGGCTATGCTTATGATCATACGTCGCTCCTTATTTCCCCTTTGCGTGTCTGATTTGAAAAACAAATGCTTCCTTCTCATTCAGGCCAAGGGCTTTTCGAGTCATTCCTTGTTTTCGGATTATTTCTCCCAGGCTGCTTCCTCATAGGGCCATTGGGCATCACTCCCATTTACAAAGACAAGTCATTTTGCAAAAGCTGATTGCCCGTATGCCTTCCTTTTCTCTTCATAGATCTGATCCTGTAACGTCCTGGCAATTCATTGAGTTGGTCAACCATTGTCCATTCCTCACTCTCTATTTATCCACGATTTCTCTTAGTCTTAATTCGATTGCCTCTATTTGCTTCCGCATTTCCTCCGCCTGCTCTCTGAGACGGGCAATCTCTCCCTTTCGTGATGCTGATCCGGCTCCTGATTGACCGGCTATCCTGCCGCCGGTCATGAATCTTCCTCGGCCCATTCCTCCGCCCATGCCGCGGCTGCCCATCCCGAAATGGCCCTGTACGCTGGGGCTCGATGTGGGAGAAAGCTCTCCTGCCTTGAATCGCTCAACCGCCCTTCGAACCTGCCCCGTTATCCCGGTGATCACACGAATTCCAGCAGCTCCAAAGGTTTGAAAGGCATTGGGGCCGCAGTTACCGGTCAGCACGACAGAAACCCCTTTGTTCGCCATGAGCTGGGCCGACTGAATGCCTGCCCCACCCCCCAGCATGATGTTAGGATTCTCTACGGATTCGAAATCCAGACTGTCCGGATCGATGATCAAAAAGTACCCACAACGCCCGAACCGCGATTCCACCGTATCTTCAAGCGTGGGTCCGGTAGAAGTCACAGCGACTCTTCCCCTATTTATCGACATGTCTTTTCTCCTGTTTTGATTTTCTCGACCCGGTTTTCTTAATCATAAAATCATGTAGAGTCTCCTGTAGGGTCTCTGCAACAAGAAAAGGCCTCCACCCGTCTTCCCGCCCTCGGGATAAAACCCCTTAAGGGAGATATTATGGAAGCTTTATAAATAACCGACGGCCTTTAAAGCCAAGCTTCAGTTCCAAAACCCATCGTTAGTGGTCACACACGTTATTCCCTGTCACCAGGATTCCTGCGAGATATTGGTTGACCAGTGATTCCGGCGGATCCATGGGTGCGCCGGTGACCACCTTGATCCCGACTTCCTCAAAAAGTTGCTGGGCCCTGCTTCCCATCCCTCCCGCTATGATTACCTGGGCGCCTAGTTCATGTAGCCACTTGGGAAGTACCCCGGGCTCATGGACCGGCGGGGTATGCATCATCGTCCCCCTGATCTCGCCGCCCTCAGTCTCAACCAGGGCAAACTGCTCACAATGGCCAAAATGGGCACAAAGCTTGCTTTCCGCCAAAGGGATAGCAAATATAATCTTGTTCCCCTCGCTTGCCTTCGAAACTGCACTCCTTTCTTCATCGTTCTGTACCTGCAACGCAGGTCCGGTATGCGTCTCTTTGGTCAAGTTGATCACCTCATCTACCATGGCATTAAAGGCCTTATTGAATGGCAGCCGACTATCATCCAGGCCGCTTACGTTTCCTGAATCTCCTTGCCTGACGATTTCAGGTTCCAAGGGCAACTTCCCTAACAGAGTGAGGTTCTCCCTTTGAGCCAGGAATTCACCGCCACGAGAGCCGAAAAGATCAATCTCCTTTCCGCAGTGCGGGCAGAGCATTCCGCTCATGTTTTCCACAATCCCGAGGATCTTCATATGGACCTGGCGGCAAAAATTAATAGATTTCCTCACATCGGCAAGGGAGATCTCCTGAGGCGTTGTCACGATGATCGCCTTCGCATCCGGTATCGTTTGCGCAACGGTCAGCGGCTCGTCTCCTGTTCCGGGAGGCGAGTCAACAATAAGATAATCAAGGGGCGGCCATTCCATATCAGAAATGAACTGCCGTATAACGCCAATCTTGAGCGGTCCCCTCCATATGGTCGCTGTGTCCTTGTTCTCTCCCATAAGGCTCTCGATGGATATGACCTGCAGATTCCGAGAAAAATGAACAGGTGCCGCTTTTCCGGGGTGAAAAGACGGCTGGATGCTTCCTTTCAATCCCAGCATTCTGGGTATGCTGGGACCATGGAGATCAACGTCCATAAGTCCGACCTTGAATCCCCTTCCGGCAAGCATCACAGCCAGGTAGGCCGCCACACTGCTTTTGCCTACACCGCCTTTGCCGCTCATCACAAGGATCTTGTTCTTGATATGGCTTAAGGTCTCTCTGATCTCCGCATCCTGTATTTTGTGCTTTTCATTTTGACTGATCTCTTGATTGTTTTTTGCCATCGAAACTCAACCTCCATATAATTCGTCTACCAGGACAGGATCCTTCTCTTCTTGGATTATGGCGTTATAGTAGAAAGACCCATTTAAACGTTCGGTGTGGATTCGTCCTTGCCGCATTAAAATCCCGAGGTATTTGGATACCTCGTTTAGATGCATACCAAATGCCCCGGCAATATCCTCTGCTGTGCAGGGCCTTCTCCTCAGCAGAGAAACGATCGATTCCTCATTGGCTGATATTTCAACCTCGCCCTTGGTCCTGTAGTCTGCAATGATTTCCGCCCGTGGGGAAAATAGATCGCACAGGGCCGCCAAGCGTTTCTCGGAAAGGGGTTCGACAAAAGCTTCTGCGGGGGGGCGAACCGCGGTATTCAGATGAATTCGATCCGGTTTGAGCAGTTCAGCCAGGGTGGCAATCTTTGCCACATCAGAAGGAATAGAGTTCATACCCCAAACAAGAAACACCTCTATCCATATCTCTCCTTTGAACTCGTTGCGAAAGGCCTTTTGTCCATCCATCAAACGTTTAAAATCGAGATCCGGATGTGGACGATTCACCCACCCGTAGGACGACTGATCCCACGCGCTTAGAGAAACTTTGACGATGTGGGCTTGTAAGGCCTGCCTGCGGACTTCAGGCAGATAGAAGAGAGAGCCATTGGTCAACAAAACCGCTTTTATGGGGCTGTTCTCTCTGACAAACCCGAGCACCTCCCCGAAGGAGGAGTGAAGTGTTGGTTCCCCGGAGCCGGAAAGGGTTATATGATCGGCTCTTCCACCCATCTTCAACCATTTCCCTAACTCGTCGAGCACTTCCACCATAGGCACATATTCATGCCGGGTGAGCGTTGTTTTTGGAGTTCGTCCAAGCTGGCAAAAAACGCAATCCTGAGTGCATGTCTTATAAGGGGTTAAATCCACCCCAAGTGAGCGTCCCAGTCGACGCGACGGAACAGGTCCGAATAGATATTTGTATTCTCCCATTGGACAAATAGTCATCCCTTCGATTTAACGGTGGAGGCATCCTGTCATCATAACTCATGGAGTTCGCAAGGAATCCTCCAAGTAGGCATCCAGCACTTCATTGACTTCTCCGGAGACGAACGGGATCAACCGGATCCCGTATCCTTCCACAAGGCTGGCGAAGAAATCGGAGATAGCACCGCAAATAAAGGTCTTTACCTCAAGGTCGGCTAGCCTTCTGGCGCGGTAGAACACAGACTCAGGATCCAAATACTCCGTATAACGGCCCTGAATAGTTCGATCCCTAATATCCACGATTAACAATTGCCTGGCCGAGTCTGCGACAGGAGAAATGCGGTTTTCCCAGACGGTCAGAACCACCTTCATTTCCTCTCTCCCTCCGTTCCCTGCAATCTAGCAAGATATGTGCCATGGACAAGAGAGACTCCCGTAATGGGAAAAAACATTTAATTATCAATGATTTAGCCTAAAAGAAAGAGAAGCGGGAAGGAATAAAGATCACATAGATGGTTTCATTTTTGCAACCAGTATAGCTCGTTGAAGTCGCATTATTGCGACCTCAGAGATTACTCTTTCAATGTATCTTCCCTTTCCTATCCGGGAGATCAAGCCCTAACATGTTGATCTTTCTAAATAGGGTGCTTTTATGAATACCAAGCTCGCGCGCGGCGGCCAGTCGATTATTTTTGTTTCGTTCAAGTGCATCCAGGATCATCCGGGCTTCTGTCGACTTCACGGCTTCACCCATCGTGCCATGCGCAATCGGCTGGCGGCTTGTAATTTTCAGATGTTCCGGCAGACAATGGATTTCTATCTGTCCTTCCCAGCATAGCACAAAGGCGTGCTCAATGATATTTTCAAGTTCCCGAATATTTCCCTGGTAATCATGAAACATGAGTAGGGAGAGGGCCCCCTGGCTTATTCCATTAACCGACCGGCCGCGCAGCCGATTAAATCGCCCAATAAAATGTTTCACAAGCATCGGAATGTCTTCCTTGCGTTCCCTCAACGGGGGAAGGTCCAAACGGATCACGTTGATTCGATAGAACAGATCCTGTCGAAAATTCCCATTTTTTACCAGATTCTCAAGGTTTCTATTTGTGGCTGCCAGAACGCGGACGTTTGACCTTACTGGGGCCGTGGCGCCAAGCGGCTGGTACGTTCGATTTTGAAGCACTCTCAGCAGCCGCACCTGGAAGGCTGCACTGAGATCTCCTATCTCATCAAGCAAGATCGTTCCGCCTTCAGCGGAAGCAAAAAATCCGGGTTTATCCCTGGTTGCATCGGTGAAGGCGCCTTTCTTATATCCAAAGAGTTCCGATTCCAGAAGGGTGTCAGGAAGTGCCCCGCAATTGACCGCAATAAAGGGCTTTTTGCGCCTTGGGCTTAACTCGTGGATCGCCCTTGCAAAAAGCTCCTTCCCTGTCCCTGTTTCACCCTGGATTAATACCGTACTATCACTTTCCGCCACCTGGGGCAGAATCCTGAAGATCTTGTGCATCCCCGGATTTCTACTCACCATATCACCCACCTGGAAACGTCCTTCCAACTCCTTACGTAGTTCTTCAATCAGACTCATGTCTCGGAACGTCTCTACTCCGCCGAGGACTTTGCCGTCCGCGTCCTTAAGGAGAGAAGTGGAGACGACTACCGGGATATGGCGGCCCTCCTTGGTAATAATGTGGGTTGAAGAATCGATGAATGATTTTCTATGTTTCATGGTACGCCGCAGGGCACAATCACTTTCGCACATATTGGATCGAAAAACCTCCCGGCAGATTTTCCCGATCGCCTCTTCGCGAGGTATGCCGGTAATCACTTCGGCGGCATGGTTGAATGAGGTAATACGCCATTCATGATCCACGGTGAATACCCCATCGGAGATGCTTTCAAGAATGATCTCCGTAACATGGTGAGGAATCTGATGATGTTTGTTTTGTTCCATCAAGCTCGTTATGTGATCCAACGTCTCTGGATATTTCGCAGGTCGATAAGGAAAAGTACTATGGAAAAGCAACCAGCGATGAGAAATCAATTAGCATAAATATGGTATTGTTGTAAAGGGGTCTAAAGGGGTTAGGTTTCCGGTTGACTGTTGATTAGCTTTTTCCTCAATTCGTTTACTCTATCACTGAACTCTCGATCCTTTGATAGTTTCTTCTTAACATTTTCAACAACATTGCTCGCAGAGCTATATTTCTTAAGATTGTAATATTTACAAATATCCATAAGACCGTCACTTCTTATCTTCCGCGCAAGATAGATCGATACATTTCTTGGCTCATTAAAGGTCCCGCGTTTGGATTTTAACAATTTTCCCTTCTTGATACCATATGCTTTGCAAACAACCTCTTGTATCCTTTATCCATCCAAGGCCAATAGTTTTGATACCGGAATCTCATGATGCATCTTTCTTCCAAAAAATCGGTCCTTCACCCAATATTGAAGCTCCCCGCGGCAAGCCGCGGGGAATCTTCCAAATGTAAGAATCTTTCTATTATTGTAATTCGCTCGCTGACCCCGCAGCAAGCTACGGGGTTAGCGCTCGCTGTGCATTTTCAAATTCATCGTTTCCTAAAACAGACGGGATTCTCCTTATACAGCCATTCTCATTTCTTTGCGTCGGATAATTAGGTCACCTGTGGCTACTCCATTCAGAGCCATTAAAAGCATGGGATAAATCGACTCATAGGGGATTCTTATGAATATATCGTGGCGATTCTAAAAGATAACTATCCACCTCCACAAGGGTACGTTTATAGCGTCATCTGAATAATTGACCATCGTATTTGTGAAGCCGGTTAAAACGAGGTATCGGCAAGACATCTCAGATTCGAGAAATCCTGATTCTTTTACAGGCTTTTCCTTGACTCTTATCTCGGGTTTTAGTAATCGAGTCAAATAGGTATCTTAAGTCCGAATCCTAGGCAAGTGTCGTCCCCGAGTCCATTGCTGACCCATAACGTTGTCGGGACTATTTCATGCCTTAACTTACACTGGTTTCTTTAAGTCCGCTCTATTGCTCCTGTCGACCTTGCTGGGAAAGAAGTAGGGACAGCTAATCATAATAGCTCAGGGTATTAAATGCCTTCAAACCATGGCCAGATTGTGTCCGACCAACCTTTGCTGAAAGTGTATTTCGGTGCGAACAAGACTTGGCTGACTTCATCCAAAATCGAGGTGGATATGGGAATGTCTCCTAAATCATACCTCATACGGATGACTGGTATGCCCCAGGAAGTCAAGGAGTCCTGCCGTAAGCTCATCGAGCTCTGCGACCCGGGCGGCGGTCATGTGCTAAGTGGTGGAGCCAGCATTGATAAGAGGGACCCCTATAACCTCCTCGACACGATGGAGGTCATCAAAGAATACAGTGTTTGTTAACCTATCCGAAAAATAAAGGAGGTATTTCAATATGGATACAGTCAAGAAATGGGCAGACTTATCCTGGGAAGAAAAACGTGAGGAGCGATTCAAGCGGTGGTTATCTCCATCGGGTGTACAATTCTCCGGCTCGGAAGCCGAAAAGCTTTACAAAGAAAGAGTAACCAGATTTATCAAGGCCATCAAGCTGGAGGAACCGGACCGCGTGCCGGTTATGTTACCAGCGGGGAATATACCGGCTTACCTCGCTGGAGGAAATCTCAAAACGGTCATGTATGATTATGACAAACTCCGCTACGCCTGGCGGAAATTTTTCCTTGAATTTGATATGGACACATTTATGGGACCCGGGCTTGTCCTTCCGGGAAAGGTACTTGAAGCCATTGACTATAAACTGGAAAAGTGGCCGGGGCACGGCCTGCCCGACGACATCGAGACTTATCAGTTCATTGAAACGGAATATATAAAGGCGCATGAATATGATAAGCTCATTAAAGACCCTTCTGATTTCTGGCTGAGGACCTTCCTGCCTCGCACTGTGGGTGCCTTCGAGGCTTTTAAGAAGTTGCCTCAACTAACGGCCTTTATCAGCATACCAGTTTTTTATATAGCCCATTTCGCTGACCCGGAGATACAGGCGGCCTTCAAGACACTAATGGACGCCGGTACCGAAACTATGAAATGGATGCAGGCCGTCAGGGATGTCAGCCATGAGGCACTGAAAGCAGGTTTTCCCTCCCTTGGAGGTGGTTTTTCCGGGGCGCCCTTTGACATGATAGGTGACTTACTTAGGGGGACTCAGGGGATAATGATAGACATGTTCCAGAGGCCGGAGAAGCTCCATGAAGCCATGGAAAGGCTGTTACCCATAGCCATTGACGAAGCCGTATCTGGAGCCAATGCCTCGGACTGCCCGATAGTGATGATGCCACTCCATAAAGGGACCGGCGGTTTCATGTCCAACAAGCAGTACGAGACCTTCTACTGGCCCACCTTTAAAAAGCTCCTCATGGGCATGATTGACGAGGGACTTGTGCCGATGCCGTTCGCTGAGGGGAACTACGAATCCCGTCTAGAAATTATCAAGGATATGCCCCGGAGCTCAATGGTATGGTGGTTCGAGCATATGGATATGGCCAGAGCTAAAGGCATCCTCAGTGATACCGCCTGTATCGCCGGTAACGTGCCCGTTACGGCGTTGTGTACAGGTACGCCCCAGGAGGTAAAAGAACGCTGCCGTAAGCTTATCGAAGTCTGTGCTCCGGGCGGCGGCTATATATTAACCGGAGGGGCATCTATGGACAGGGGAAACCCGGATAACCTCCGCGCCGTGATGGAAGCAGCCAAAGAATTCGGCGTGTATTAGGGATAGAGCGCTATGCACATGCAGCAACTATTCGCAGGATAGGTAAATAAATGTCAACGGGCCAGCTCTCCGGTTGACTGTTGATTAGCTTTTTACTCAATTCGTTTACTCTATTACCGAACTCTCGATCCTTCGACAGTTTTTTCTTAACATTTTCAACAACAGTGCTTGCATAACTGTATTTCTCAAGACTGTAATCCCTACATATCTCCATACAACGATTTCCCCAAATATGTAAATGTGAAGAACTTGCCATACCACACTGAGCAACAGTTAACGGCGGACTTGACATCTCAATACGTCTCTGATCCTTACCATAGCGAGAGTATCCTGATTGCAGTAATTGAGAAGAGCTGTTCTGATCTTCTCCCTTTCTTCGGGTGAAGTCGATGGATCAAGCATACGAAGATACTCTAATGAGGCTTCGCCCCCTTCCTGTATCTCCATGGATTGATAGTCCATACCTGGAACAAGGACGGGTAGGACGGACTTGAGTGAGAAAGATCCGTGAAACTCGGGATGATAGTAATATCTTTTGATAATGTCGCACAGATCTTTGAGACGATCCAGAATGTCGAGCAGCTGCTTTTGATATTCAGGAAGATGTTCCGAGAGTGCTTTGATGATTTGGGTTTCGTATGTTGTATATATGAATATCGTACCTTTTATCCCAAGGACACTCAAGAGCTTAAATGCACACTCCTCTCTGGGATCCTTGTCTTCGTCACAAAGATATTCATGATGCTCAAGCACTCCATCCTTTTGGAGTATATGATTGGACCATTGAAAGGGAATGCTTTGATAGGGTCTTGTCCCCGCATATCTGGGTATAACCGTGCCGATGGTTTCAAAATCCAGGAAATGGATGGGATACTCTACATCAGTCAGTTCGCGTTCTAACTCCTCAGAGATGTATTCCTTATTATCGAGAACACTCGTTCTGATACGATCCTGCAAATCGGTCAAATAGGTGGTTGATGGGATATCCCTAATATCGTTGATGCCCATTACTGCCAAGTCATTCAACTTGGCCTGGGTGATCCCCGAGAGGTCGATAATCCAGTTTTCCGGCATCCGTTTTTTGCAATGGTCATAGAATTCACATTCATAGGGTTTGCTACAGTGTCGGGAAGGGGAAATGTCGGGCGGATCAGAATCGGATAACATTTCCTTGAGTTCAGAAATCATACTTGGGAGTCTCTCCTGCATGGCGATAACTTCTTCGGACACATCTAATGAGATGAAGAGGGATTTGAGATCCAATTTTTTTCCGTCATAGACATACTGGTTGTTCACATGCATCAGGAATGCCTTGTCGATTTCCAAGCCCGCCCCTCGAAGCACATACCATTGAACAGCCACATCAGGAAAGTGCACTTCCTTTACAGACGTGGAAGACTTCACCTCAATGAGGTTCCACTTTCCATTTTCAACTCTTTCGAGAATATCTACTCTAATTCGTATTCCATCATACAGGAATGCCGCTTCAAAGATGGCGGAGATTTCCGGATTTTCCATGACTTTCAGGGTCGTCTGAACCGCTTCTTCATGGTGCAGATAACCCTCCTTGACAAACAATCCGCCCGGATAGAGTCTTGTCGCCAGTTCCCCTATTTCGTGGCCGACATCAAAAATGGCCTGTTGTCTCAGTGATGTCTCTGAAGCCAGATCAGGATGATGGCACTGATACCAAAGACGGAGATGGCATTGCTGTCCTGTGATGAATCGGGATTTGGAAAGAAGCGGTGTTTTCATTCCGTCTCCGAAAATACTGAGAGACTAAAGAGCGCCCTTCTTCAATTGGTTACTCTACTCTCAGGTAATCACTATCCTTAAGCAGAGGCAGTACAGGGACCTCTTTGAAAATCGGATCAAATTCAAAGCTGGATTTGCCTTGCCAGAAAAGCGCGTATTCGGCAACCACCAGACCTTTGAATCTTCCTTTGTAGCGGCTGTTAATAACCGGTGCATTTAACAAGAGCCTTGAAAAACCAATCGTATCATCATGATAGCTGGAGTCTTCCAGCGGTAGCAGCGCTGCCTTGTCATATAGATCCTGTGTAAACTTTTGCGGTGTGATGTTATGGCTATAGGTTTCGCGCGTAAAGATGGATGGACGGGCAGGAGTCTTGAGAAGACGAAGGGCCATGGGATCAGTCTTTGGAGTTGTACAGGTCTCCATCGCATATGACCTCTCCCGCGTTTGTGTAGTATTTTCCGTCCTGATTCAATTCAATCCCGTTTACTTCAGGAGAAGTAGGGTCGTTCTTGATATACTTAAAGTCAACATGATCACCCGATTTGATACCGAATCTAGCCTCAAGGGTCGTTCTATCACATGCACCGATAAACACTTTGTTTTTCTCGATGACCGGAGCCGGTTTGTCTTTTTGGCTTTCCAGGGCTCGCAAATACTCTGCAAGGGAGCCAGCCTTTAGAGCCTCCTCATAGGATGATTTATCGGATATGGTGTCTCCTGCCGCTTTTGCCAGATCAAAATCAACAGGTGCATCAGGGACGATGATTTCCTTTTTTAATTCCGCTGTAAGCCAGCTGGATTTCCCGGGCTCAGCAATAAAATCTCCGTATATATGCCCGTTGAATATGCCGACTTCATTCTTACTCGCAGGATTAGCGAAAAAGTATGAAGACCCATATCCAAAATCAGTGATGTAGTTAGATCCTATCTCTGCATGACAGGTTAAACAGCCTGAGGCACGCAGAGCCACTGCGGGTTCATATTTGATAACAGCGGCATTGATGCCGGGTTATATGACTTTGTCTTCAGAAGAAAGAGCCTCCTTTGCTATGATGCACAGGAACAGCAAACAGATAGTAAAAAGGGAAATACTCCATGTTTTTTCCGTCCATTTTATGCTTTGCATATTCATACTCCTGTTCCTGTCAAAGAATGGGTATCCACTAAATAATCAACCCGCTGAAGAATAAGTATTTGTTTAACCAGGGGCTGCCTCCTTCCTCACTCTCTTTGGGTCTTCAATCAACTCGACGATTATATTGCCGACACCGAGGTCGCAGTAGGCCACTCCACCACCTCCTGGGAACTTTGCCCTCAGCAATACCTCTACTCCTTGTTTAGTGAGTTTGTCTACGTTATCTTGAAGGCCTTCGACAGCGCAACCGATATGTTGAATGCCCTCTCCTTTGGTATTAAGGAATTCCTCATGCGGGGATTCCCCATCCAAAGGCTGAATCAGTTCAATTTCTATGTCTCCGATCATTGCAGAACATATTCTGAAATCAGCATACATGCGCTCATCGCGAAACCATTCCTCTCGATCGGGCGGGAGAGGCATCTCTTTAAAAGGCCCTATGCCAAGGGAAGTCAAGCGTTCGACAGTCTTATCCATATCCCTGACCACTATCCCTATCTGTGTCACTCTTGTAAATGGCGATTTTTTCATGTTTTCCATGACATACTCTCCTTTCATCAATACCTCGAGCCTGTAGATCTTGGTTTGTAATAAATAGCGAGGTGGAAAAAAATAACCAAACGAAACGGGACGCTGTAAGGAAGTTTTAGGGACGTTCTTTACTTTGATGACTTATTATTATATGAGAAATTATTTGATAT
>JAFGFY010000048.1 GCA_016930795.1 Deltaproteobacteria bacterium | reverse complement strand
TGATTTGCGGTAATGAACAAGGACAAATCAGCAGAACCAGCTGATTTTCAGTGATGATCGATAGAAAGCATGAAAGAAGAACTCCTTCAAATTGAGAAAAAGGCGTCCGATGAGATCGAGACCATACGCGATCTTTCTGAATTGGAGCAATTCCGGATTGCCTACCTCGGGAAAAAGAGTGTGGTTGCTTCCTCAATGAAACAGTTAAAGGCTTTACCCCCGGAGGAGCGACCCGAGGCGGGCAAGTTGGCCAACCGGGTAAAAAACCGTCTGCAGAAGCTTCTTGATGAGGCACGGAATAGGTTAGAGTCTGGAAAGACCTTGGACGATTCTCTCCTGGATGTCACTCTTCCTGGACGGGAACCAGCCAGAGGCACACTCCACCCGATTACGCAGGTGCTCAAGGAGATCTGCCGCATATTTGTGAGAATGGGCTACTCCGTTCTCACAGGGCCCGAAGTTGAGTTGGATTATTATAATTTTGAGGCCCTCAATTTCCCGAAGGATCACCCAGCCAGGGATATGCAGGATACCTTGTACGTCTCAGACAAGGTCGTTTTAAGGACTCACACATCTCCCATGCAAGTCCGTGTCATGGAATCTCAGCCACCGCCTGTTAGTGTGATTGTCCCCGGGAAGGTGTACCGGAGGGATTCCGATGTGTCTCATACTCCCATGTTCCATCAGGTGGAAGGCCTTCTTGTGGACAAAGGGGTGACCCTAGGGGACTTAAAAGGGAGCCTCACAAGCTTTGTCCATCAGATGTTCGGCAAGGATACGTCTTTGAGGTTCAGGCCCAGCTTCTTTCCTTTTACTGAGCCTAGCGCGGAGGTGGATATTCGATGTGTCATTTGCAAGGGAAAGGGTTGTCGTACCTGTTCCAATACGGGTTGGCTGGAGATATTGGGATCAGGCATGGTGGATCCGGAGGTCTACCGCTTTGTTGGGTATGACCCGGAGATCTATTCCGGGTTCGCCTTTGGCCTGGGAATAGAGCGGATTGCCATGCTCAAATATGGAATCGATGATATCCAGCTCTTTTTTAAGAATGATATAAGGTTCCTTAGACAGTTTTGACAGGGGAGTTGAGGGCGTATGCGTGTAAGTTTGAACTGGCTGAAAGACTATGTGAATATAGACATCTCCCCTCATGATCTGGCAGAGCGCTTGACCATGACCGGCCTTGAAGTTGAGACCCTCGATCCTGTGGGGCACTCCCTTCAAGACATTGTGACGGCAAAAATACTGTCTGTAACACGTCATCCTGACGCGGATCGGCTCTTTCTCTGTCGCGTGGATGCGGGCGATGGAGAAGTACCTGTAGTCTGCGGCGCCACCAATCTGGAGGAAGGGATATTGGTTCCCATGGCTCTCCCGGGCACTGAACTGCCGGGTGGACTGAAGGTCAAGGAAAGCCGTATAAGAGGTGAACGGTCGGCAGGGATGCTCCTGGCGGAAGACGAGATGAGACTGACCGATGACCACAAAGGCCTTATGATTCTGCCCTCGGATCTTAACCCGGGAGATCGAGTCTCTCACGCCCTCGCCCTGGAAGACTGGGCACTCGACGTTGCCATTACACCGAACCGACCGGACTGTGCCTCGGTCATCGGTATCGCCAGAGAGATTGCAGCCATTACAGGGCAGAAACTGAAGCGACCCCAAATAAAGGTCACCGCTTCCTCTACTCCTATCGAAGATCTCACCCAGGTCACTGTTGATGACCCTTTGGGATGCCCTCGTTATGCGGCAGGTATCATTCGAGGAGTGGAACTGAGACCGTCTCCGTTTTGGCTGAGATATCGTCTCCACATCTCAGGTGTGAGGGCCATCAACAATATTGTGGATGTCACCAATTATGTTTTATTGGAAACAGGGCACCCTCTTCATTCCTTTGATTACGACAGACTGAGGGGAAACAGGATTGTCGTTCGTCGGGCGGAAGATAATGAGGTCTTTACGACCTTAGACGGGCAATCCCATAGCCTGAATGCCGAAATGCTCATGATATGCGACGCTGAAAGGGCCGTTGCCGTCGCAGGGATTATGGGAGGACTCAATTCAGAGATTTTTTCAGGATCGACCAACGTATTGGTCGAGAGCGCGTTTTTTGATCCGGTAACCATACGTAGAGGGGCAAAGAGACTCGGAATGTCCACAGAGGCATCCTATCGGTTTGAAAGAGGGGTGGACATTGAAGGCGTGCCCATCGCCCTGGAGAGGGCCTTGATGCTCATGCATCAATTGGGCGGAGGTGAAGTTGCCAAGGGATTTATCGATGAGTATCCTAAACCCTTTATCCCTTCCGTAATCAGCCTGAGGATTGAAAAAGCCAACAGTCTGCTCGGATCGTCAATCTCCTGTGAAAGGGCTATGGAACACCTAAAGGCCTTGGAGATGGAAGTGGAAAAATTGGGCGCCGACATCCTTCAAGTGACTCCTCCCTCATTTCGTGTTGACCTCATTCGAGAAGTGGATCTTGTGGAGGAAGTGGCTCGAATGGAAGGATTCGATGAGATCTCCGTGACCTATCCCAGCATAAAGTCGTCTGATGAAGTGGAACCCCCTGAGCAAGTCATGGCTGAGACCTTAAGGGAAACCATGGTGGGACTGGGTTTCAACGAGGTCATTAATTACAGCTTTGTTTCACCGAATACGGCTGAGTTACTCATGGCGGGAGAAGAAAGCCCACTCCGATCTTTTGTCCCGATCTTGAATCCACTTACCGTAGATCAGTCTGTTATGAGAACCTCTCTGGTTCCCGGGACCCTTGAGACGATCAGGACGAATGTGGCATACGGGATGAAGGATCTAAGACTCTTTGAATGGGGAAATGTTTTTATCCATACGGAAGCCGATACGCTTCCACATGAAAAGCCTTTTCTGGTTGCCGTAATGACCGGGCTTTTTAATCAGAAACAATGGTATTGCGAAGAGAGGAATGTGGATTTTTTCGATATCAAGGGTATCGTCGAGGTTTTACTGAGAACATTGGGCTTCCGTGATACTCTTTTTAAGAGGGGTGAGATGCCTCCCTACTACAACCCGGAAATCTCGTCCCGCGTTTATCTCTCAGATCACGCGGTAGGAAATGTCGGTCAGGTATTGCCTAAGCTCATGGCCGACTTAGATTTGGAGACTCTAACGGCCTATCTTTTTGAGCTGGACATCAGCGCTTTGTTGGAACGGACACCGAAACCCGTAGCGTTTAAGCCACTGCCTAAATTCCCGGCGGTTTTCAGAGACCTTTCCTTAATTGTTCAACGACAGGTGGAGAGCGGCAAGATCCAGGAGATTGTAAAAAGAGAGGGTGGAGATCTCCTGGAATCCGTCCATCTCTATGACCTTTATGAAGGGGGGAAGATCGATAGGGCCGAAAAGGCCGTGACTCTCAGAATCTGCTACAGATCAAGAGAAGGGACTTTGGAAGGCAAGGATATCAACCGGTTACATGAAACTATTATCGAGCGAATCGGACGAGAAATTGGTGCGCGATTGCGGGAGACATAGGGTTTATTGAACTACTGTCCGGTTCGGTCGACAATCGGCATGTAAGGAGCTATGAATATGGGCGAGATCCCTGAAGACAAGAAGTATTTTCGGATAGGTGAAGTGAGTCGTATCATCGGTGTTCGACCATACGTACTCAGATACTGGGAGAGCGAATTCCCTCAAATCAGGCCCCATCGGGCCGACTCCAAACAGAGGACCTATCAGAAAAAAGATCTGGAGGTTATCTTTGGGATCAAGAAACTCCTTTATGAGGAAAAACTGACTATCGAAGGGGCCAGAAGAAGGCTGAAAGCAATGAAGTCCGAGAAGCGGGTTTCTGGGGACCAAGAATTCCTTAGAGAGATGCGGAAAGAGCTTCAGGAAATCCTCAGGGCCCTCACCTGATATGGGTGTTCGCTTCAATCATGTCGCTTAAACTCAAGAAACTGAAATCATTTCACGGACGAAAAGGCCCGCTTCTGCTGGTTATCATGGACGGCATCGGGATCGGCCGATCGGATGAAACGAATGCCGTGTACATGGCGGAAACGCCTACGATGGACCGGCTTTTCGAATCAGAACTATACACTCAGCTTCAGGCCCATGGTACGGCCGTGGGACTCCCTACGGATAAGGACATGGGGAACAGTGAGGTCGGACACAATGCCTTGGGTGCAGGGAGGGTATTTGACCAGGGCGCGCGTCTGGTTAATAAGGCCTTTGAGACCGGGAGTATCTTTCAGACGGAACTCTGGGGCCGAGTTGTTGATCGAGCCGGGAAGGGTGGGACCGTCCATTTTCTGGGACTGCTTTCTGATGGCAACGTCCACTCCCACATCGAGCAATTATATAAACTCATTGACCGATGCGCTGAATTGGGATTGAGAAGGGTCCGTGTTCATGCCCTTCTTGACGGTCGGGATGTGGGTGAGCGGTCTGCACTCGATTACGTGATCCCCACCGAGAAGAAACTGAGAGAAATATCCAAAGTCAAAGGCCTGGACTATGCTATCGCGTCGGGAGGTGGCCGGATGAGGGTCACCATGGATCGTTATGAGGCTGATTGGGATGTTGTAAAAAGAGGATGGGATGCCCACGTTTTAGGAAAAGGCCGGTTCTTTCGGAGAGCGGAAGAAGCGATCAAAACTTTTTACGAAGAAAATCCGAATATGACAGATCAGTACATGGATTCTTTCGTGATAACCGATGATTCAGGTCATCCGGTGGGGCGCATAGTGGACCATGACGCGGTTATTTTCTTCAACTATCGGGGGGACCGTGCCATCGAGATATCCCGGGCCTTTACAGAGAAAGATTTCAGCGCCTTTGACAGGGGAGGGGCCCTTCCTGATATCCTCTATGTCGGTATTATGGAATATGATAGCGATTTGCATATTCCGCCTCTTTTTTTGGTGCAGCCCCCTGACATCGACCGAACCATCAGTGAATATCTTTGCGCCGAAGGGATACAAATGTTTGCTGTCTCAGAAACCCAAAAATATGGCCATGTTACATATTTTTGGAACGGTAACCGCTCAGGCTATTTCGATAGAGACCGGGAGTCTTATGTGGAAATTCCCTCAGACAAGATTGAATTTGACAAGGCCCCGAAAATGAAGGCCTTTGAGATTCGGGACAAATCCATTGAGATGCTGAAACAGGGCCAATACCGATTTGGCCGTTTGAACTTCGCTAATGGGGATATGGTCGGGCATACAGGCGTCTTCCCCGCGACGGTTACTGCCGTAGAAACGGTGGATAAATGTGTTGGGGATCTCCTGGAAGTCATTAGACAATTGGAGGGGATCGCCGTGGTCACATCAGATCATGGAAACGCGGACGAGATGTTTACCGTGGACTCAAAGGGGAGAAAGAAGATCAAGACGTCTCATACCTTGAATCCCGTGCCTTTTGCCATATTCGATCCCCTTTATCAAGGGGAGTATGTGATGGCTGAGCTCGAGAGCCCGGGCCTTTCCAATATCTCCTCCACCCTTTTGAACCTCTTGGGTTATGAAAAGGTCGCGGATTATAATCCCTCCTTAATCAGACTGAATACTACCTAGAATGGGCCTCACGGAATAAGCTGTTTTTGTCGCAATTCCCGGGGCCCTAAACCCTGTCCAAAGCACTCATCCGCAAAGGCTATGATACTCCCTATTTTAGTAAAATACTTGAGTTTTTCCCTCCGCATGCTATATAATAGTTGGAATGAACAGAAAGACAGAGCTTATTGAAAGAGCGGCCATCGCGTTACTCTCTGTTCTTCTTGTATTTAACGCGATACTCCAGCCGAGCGTGCCGTCTGCGGCGGCACTTGGCATTTGCGCAGTCCTTATCGTCTTGACTTTATTCAGTCAACATAAAAGACGAATCTCTGCGCCTTATCGATCCTCTGGTTTATTAATGCCTCAAAGCCTTTTAAATCGAGACCAAGAAATCGAGCTGCTTACCGACCGTCTTGTGTCGGCTGTTGAGGATATGATCAGCAAAAACCCTGAGAGCGTGAACCCCTTTAAACGTGCTGTTGTGAGGCAAGAACTCCATCGGCGCCTCGGGAGTATCTTTGAGGAGACGACTTCTCATCCACTGGATGGTCAGAGCATAGAGGCGACAATTCTTCTTTCTGACCTTCGCGGTTTTAGTTACATGACTCGGGGTTGCTCCGCACAAGAAGTCGTCGGAATGCTGAATCGCTATTTCACTCGTATGTGTGAGATCATTTACGATTGCGGGGGGAGGGTAGACAAGTTCATGGGCGATTCCATCATGGCCCTTTTTGGGACTCCCCTAAGCAGCAGGAAGGAAGTTGAGCATGCTGCGTGCTGCGCGGCGCGGATGCAGATTGCCATGGATGCCTACAATAAGGAGAATGAAAGGCTCGGCCTGCCCAACCTTTATATGGGGATAGGGATTAACACAGGAGAGGCCGTGATCGGCAAGATCGGTTCCGATCTCTATAGCGACTACACGGTTGTCGGTGATGAAGTCAATCTGACGTCCCGGGTAGAGGCCCATTCTTTACGGGGTCAGATCCTCCTGAGCGAGAATACCTATGAGAGAATAAAGGATCTCGTCCAGGTGAGAGAACCCATTTCGATTGCGGTCAAGGGTAAAAGTGAACCTGTCCCCCTCTACGAACTTCTCTATATTGGGGAACCATATAATCTTCAGGTTCCCGATCGAGAGGCTCGGAGAACCCGTCGGGTTGATGTGAATATCCCTTTTGAATTTCAGGCCTGTGAAGGGAGGATTGTTCGTTCGGGCTTGCATGAGGGACGTATTATAAATATTAGCGCGGGCGGCATGTTTGCTTCGACTCCTGTCGAAGTGACTCCCTATACCAATATCCGATTCAAGCTCAAGGTCGATGTTCTTGGAAGGGAAAGCGCCGATATATACGGCACCATTCTGAGAATGAGAAGAAATACGGGATCCTATGAGATGAATGTGGAATTTACTTTGATCGACCCCGGAGACCGCAATCTCATCAAAAAAATGGTAGATCGGATCGTGAGCACTGGATTGTCCGCCGCCTGACGCCTCAATGCCGAGTTTTTATCTCTCACTTGAAGATTTATATCAATAACTCTTTCCTCTCTTCCATCCTCTGATTCGCGGATGACCATCGACTCCTGTGGATAGCAGGATGGCAATGAACAGAAATACATAATTCAACAAGTGTCTTTTCCAGTTCTTCACCGACAATTGTCCTTCGCGATTCAATGTGTCATTGGGTATCGATTCCTATGATCAGCATGGAAAACGGAGATGGAAGACATTGAAGGAAAGGACAACCAAGAAAGAGGTCGCTTGCAGGCGGAAGCGTCATTTTTGGAGAAGATGGTAGCAGAGACAAAAAATGGGCTACCGGCTAACTCGATAGCCCATTGATATTACGTGGTGGGCGGTACAGGATTTGAACC
>JAFGFY010000006.1 GCA_016930795.1 Deltaproteobacteria bacterium | reverse complement strand
TGATGAACATCCAGTTTGCCGTAAAAAACGAGGAGATCTATGTCCTGGAAGTCAATCCAAGGGCATCGAGAACAGCCCCCTTTGTCAGCAAGGCCACGGGCGTGCCGTTACCCAGACTGGCGACCAAGATCATCATGGGAGGACGCCTCAAGGACCTGGGTCTGACCCATGAGGTCGTCCCGCCTCATGTCTCCGTAAAGGAGTCGGTTTTCCCCTTTGCCCGGTTTCCAGGGGTGGACGCCCTTCTAGGGCCGGAGATGAAATCGACTGGTGAGGTGATGGGCATTGATGAATCCTTTGGCCTTGCCTTTGCTAAGGCACAGTTGGCCGCGGGGCAGAGACTGCCTTTGTCCGGGACCGTGTTTATCAGCCTGAAGGATGAAGACAAGATGAACCTCCTAAACACGGTGTTTCTCCTTAATGACCTTGGGTTTAAGATTGTAGCCACAGGAGGAACGTCGGCCTTCATTAGACAACATGGGATCCCCAATCAGCGGGTCAATAAGGTGCGTGAAAGTCGCCCCCATATTGTGGATATGATCAAAAACGGGGAGATCGATCTGATCATCAACACCACGAGTGATAATAAAGCGATCACGGAATCCTTTTCAATTCGCCGGGCAGCCATCACGTTCGATATCCCTTACACAACGACCGTGGCAGGGGCCAAGGCCACGGCCTTGGGTATCAAATCTATGGCCCAAGGAGAACTGAAGGTGAAGACCCTCCAGGAATACCATAGCGGGATTGGACATTGATTATTGAACAATGGGCATTGATCATCGTGCATTGACAAATGATAGGTGATAAATGATATGGCTTCTTCAACCAGAAATATTCCATCACGAACCAATGATTTGAAATATGAGAATCGGAAATTAAGGATAATGAATCGACAATCTGCATGCGCTTCCGCCGAAGCGGCTATGGCGCACTCGCGAAGGCGGATCGACAATCGGCGATTACAAATCCCATCTCGTCCCAAAGACGAATGCGGCCTATTTGGTGTCTATGGTCATGAAGACGCGGCCAAACTGGCCTATTTCGGACTCTATGCCCTCCAGCACAGAGGCCAGGAGAGTGCCGGTATCGTGGTATCCGACGGGGAGCGCGTATCAGAACACAAAGCCATGGGATTGGTGCCGGAGATCTTTAATGAGCGGATTCTCGATTCGCTCAAAGGGAACATCGCCCTCGGCCATGTTCGGTACTCCACCACAGGCTCCTCTCTCCTGTCCAACGCACAGCCCTTCAGGATTCGGTACGCGGGGAAGTGCCTTGCCATTGCCCACAACGGAAATCTTGTCAACGCACGCAAGTTGAGATCGGATTTGGAAGCGAGCGGGTCTGTTTTTCAAACCACCATGGACAGCGAGATTGTGCTTCACCTCGTTGCCAAGGGAATGAGAGACGGTCTGGAGCAGGCCGTGGCCCGGGCCATGGAACAGATCAAAGGGGCCTACTCCATGGCCATCATGACCGAGGATACCCTGATCGCGGTCAGGGACCCATGCGGGTTCAGACCGCTTTGCGTTGGACATCTGGACTCGGGCTATGTGCTGAGCTCTGAAACCTGCGCACTTGACCTTGTCCATGCGGAATATGAAAGGGAGATCAAACCGGGTGAAATCCTGATCATCAACAAAGATGGGCTGAAAAGCATTCGGTTTGAGACCAAGAACCGAAAAGCCCAGTGTATCTTTGAATTGATCTATTTCGCGCGGCCAGACAGCAATGTGTTTGGACAAAATGTCTATCTCTTTCGGAAAAAACAGGGCGAACTTCTCGCCGAGGAATTCCCGGTGGACGCGGATTTTGTAATGCCTTTCCCTGACTCCGGGAACTATGCCGCCATCGGCTATGCCCAATCTTCCGGCCTTCCCCTGGAAATGGGGGTCATCAGAAATCACTACGTGGGAAGGACCTTTATTCAACCCTCCCAGAGCATGAGGGATTTCGGGGTTAAGGTGAAACTCAATCCGGTCAAGGAATTGCTCAAAGACAAACGCGTGTTGATCATAGAGGATTCAATTATTAGGGGAACCACGTCACGGACAAGGATCAAGACCCTGCGGGCCATAGGCGCGCGGGAGGTTCACATGCTGGTGAGTTGCCCTCCCCACCGGTTCCCCTGTGTCTATGGGATCGACTTTTCCAGCAGGGGGGAGCTGATCGCCGCGGAGAAGAGCGTGGAAGAGATTCGGGAGTTTACAGGACTGGATAGCCTTGGATACCTTCATGTGGATAACCTGGTCAAGGCGACCCATATCCCGAGGGAAGATCTCTGTCTCGCCTGCTTTGACGGCCAATACCCCGTTCAAGTTGAGGAAGATTTCAGCAAATATTGTCTCGAGTAAGCTTTCTCTCTTTTCTCATTCTGAGCCTTTCTTCTTTCCTTCAAGCAATCCCCTTCTCAATAGCGTAACGCACGATGTCAGCGGTCCTTTTGAGTTTCAGCTTCTCCAGAATATGCGCCCTGTGAGTCTCAACCGTGCGAGGGCTTATGGAGAGGAGTTCGCCTATCTCAATATTGGTCTTCCCTTCGCTGATCAATTTTATGACCTCTGTTTCACGGTTCGATAGGCAATCCCCCATGTCCTTTACATTCCCCTGGATGAGTCGTGACAGATTATCCGCCATTTCGCCGGCAAGACTTTGGGACACATAAATTCTTCCATCGCGAATGGTTTCAATGGCTGAGAAAAGCTCTATATCCGAGTCTTCTTTGAGCAGATACCCGTGGGCTCCGGCAGAGATCGCATGATACAGGTATTCTTTGCTCCTGTGCATGGTGAGGATCAATACTTTTATTTGAGGATAGAGAGATCTGATCTCATGGGCCGCTTCAATCCCGCGCACATTCGGCATGGAAATATCGACAAGAACGATGTCAGGGTCCAGCTCTTTCAAGAGATTGAGTAGTTCAAGACCGTCGCCTGCCTCTCCGATCACCTCCACGCCGGGCATATCTTCCAAGAGCTTTTTCATTCCTTGTCTAAAAAGGACGTGATCGTCCGCCACTACAACTCGGGAAGGTTTCACTGTCTCAGGCCCCCTTTCCCAATGGGATCTTCAAGAAAATACTTGTCCCCTCTCCCAATAAGCTCGAAATATGAAAAGTTGCTCCAAGCATATGTGCGCGTTCAGCCATGGCGGCCAAACCCATGCCCTTTTCGTGGGAAAGTCTGGATTTGATCTGGGTGACATCAAAACCTTTGCCATTGTCTTCCACAACGAAAGAAACATGGTTTTCGTTCTTTTGCACGGCAAAGCGGATCCGGCTGGCCTCTGCATGTCTGCCAATATTGGTTAGGGCCTCCTGAGAGATCCGATACAGATTAGTCTGGGTCTCTTGCGAGAATAGGCCATCGATCCCGTCGACGTCAAATGATATCTGAATCGAGCGACGTTCTGCAAAGCTGTCCAGAAGCCATCGAAGAGCCGCCGAGAGACCAAGGTCTTCCAAGATGGATGGACTCAAATCTCTGGAGATCCTTCGAACACTATCGATGGTTTCATCCACAAAACGGCTTGTCTCTTCACATTCTTTCCTTAGGGATGGCTGGTGATCGCCGATTTCCCTCTCTATAGACCTTAGACGGTGTTTCAAGAGAGCGAGACGCTGTCCGAATTCGTCGTGTATTTCATTTGAGAGCCGTTTCCTCTCTTTCTCCTGGGCTTTTAGGAGTTCAGAAGACAAAGATCGAAGCCTTTTTTCAGACGCCCTCAATTCCTTTTCTCTTTCTTTCAGAGATTCGGACATGGTATTAAAGGCTCCGGCAAGCCTCCATATTTCGTCTCTTGTCTCTACAGAGATTTTCTCGACTTTTCCCCCCATTCCAAGTAGTGTCACACCTTCCGTCAGTCTCTTGAGGGGTTTGGTGACCCCGTTTACGATGAGATATATGGCTCCGAACCCAACCAATAGGGAGGTTGTTCCGATCAGGATGCTTCTGAGCAACAAACCGGTCAGTCTTGTCTGAAGGATATTCCTATCAACCGTTATCCTCACAATCCCTATGGGGCTGTCTTTTCTCTGAATCGCATCTTCGCCAAAAAAAAGGGCCTCTTCTCCGGAGAACTCTGAACCGGAAAGGACCGGCGCCCAGAATTGCAGCGTCTCTTCCTGCTCGACATGGAATGGGGATACGACCTTCTCGATGTTACCCAGAATCCGCTTTTCACTTTGCGTGTGATCCTGAGTCGACTCTTTCTGTTTCGAGATTCCGGGACGCTCTTCCTTCTTTAATAAATCTCCTTTCAGGTTATATATTGAGGCTTCCAATAACCCTTCTTGCATAAGGGCGCCTCTCATTGGATCTTGC
>JAFGFY010000246.1 GCA_016930795.1 Deltaproteobacteria bacterium | reverse complement strand
GATCCGGATTGATTGGCCTATGTGTTGTTTGGAGGTAGAGGATAATGAATGAATCAAAACCGGTTACAAAGCGTATTCAGCATATGAGAGAGTTGATTCGTGATCGGATTATTCGTAACGATGCTGAAAGAGCGGTCATTATGACCGAGGCGCACAAAAAATACGAGCATGTTGTCCCTGTGATCAAGAAACCTCTGGCTATGTATGAGTACTGCAAGAAGAAGAAGGTCAGGGTGGAGGACTTTGAGGTCCTTGTTGGAAATCGGGGTGAGCATTTTCTCGGCAACACCCATCTTGTAGAATGGCAGGGCATTGATATAGACGCCTATACAAACGACCCATCAAAACCTGGGTCATGGCTCATTGAGGAGGATGGGCTCTACCACAACCCCAAGGAAGATCTGGTGAAACTGACTATTTCACCTGAAGATGTTGAAAAACTAAAGAGCGTTTCCGGTTATTGGAAAGAACATGCCTATACGAGAATAGCTGACGCTTGGCAGCCGGATGGATATGACGATCTTTGTCGTCTGAATGTCTGTAAAAATGTGCCTGGATCCCCGCTGATTATGATGCAGTCAGGACATCTTTCACCCGGATACAAAAAGATTATCAACACAGGGTTCGGTGCGATCAGGAAAGAGGCACAGGACTGGATCGATGAGCACCTGGGTAACATCATGGGGAAAGACACAAAGAAATATCTTTTCTACAAATCGGTTGTGATTACCTGTGACGCCATAAGCATACTTATTAAACGTTATGCTGATGAGTGTTATAAAAAGGCAAAAACCTGTGAGGATGAAGAGCGAAAGACGGAACTCATGTGGATGGGTGACGGATTGATGTGGATTTCTGAAAATCCGGCTCATACATTCTGGGAAGCTTTGCAGCTTACCGCTCTTTATCAACTCTATCTTTACTCGGAAACATTTTTTCCAGGTCCGGCTTTCGGGCGTATCGACCAATACACATGGCCCTTTCTAAAGGCGGACCTGGAATCCGGACGCATTGACATGAACCAGGCCCAGGAGTATCTGGATGCGTTTTTCCTTAAGGCCAACTGC
The DNA here is from genome assembly GCA_016930795.1 of Deltaproteobacteria bacterium. Classification (GTDB taxonomy): domain Bacteria; phylum Desulfobacterota; class DSM-4660; order Desulfatiglandales; family HGW-15; genus JAFGFY01. Next base: position 6,129 of record JAFGFY010000246.1, on the reverse strand, counting down.
TATTATGGGGGTGGAATAGGCAAACTAGTGGAGACTGTGGGTGCTGGTAATACCTATCAGCATACGACTATCGGCGGTGTGGACCCCGACACAAATGAGGATGCTACAAACCCGGTAACCTATATGGTCCTTGAATCTATAAGCCGGCTTCGTCTGCATGATCCCACAATATCACTGAGAATCAACAAAAACACGCCTGAGGATCTCTGGAATCTTGCGATCAGGACTTCAAGGGTTTGCGGGGGACTGCCTTTGTTCCAGAATGATGATGTCATCATCCCTGGACTCGTAAAGGAGCTGGGCTTTGATCTGAAGGATGCCCGTGATTACTGCATTATCGGGTGCCAGGAAATCGTAGGAAGCGGAAATGATTATGCCGCCGCAAACGGTGTATCTCCTCCATATGCGTCTATTCACCACGGGGTTGTACTGGATATGGCGATAAACAACGGTATTAATCCCTTCAATAATGAGCAGTGCAAAATTCACACAGGTTATCTCTATGAAATGAAGACTATCGATGATGTGAAAAATGCCTACCGGAAGATTCTTGAATATGTGCTGAAGCTACAGGTCAGTGTTGACAACTATGTGGAGTATATTATCCAGTATAATGCCCCGGAGGCCGGCTTGTCCATATCCATGGATGGATGCATGGAAAAGGGAATGGACGCGACATGGGGAGGCTGCAAATATAATTCATACGGCGGAACGGCGTCAGGACTTGCCACTATTGCCGACTCACTTACCGCAATCAGGTACATGGTGTTTGAAAAAAAGCTTTGCACTGCTCAAGAACTGCTTGATGCGGTACTCGCGAACTGGGAAGGTCATGAGGATTTGAGACAGAGAATTATCAATGAGGTGCCCCATTTTGGCAATGCGGATCCATACGCCGACGAAATGATGAAATGGGTCATAGACACCTACTATGAGGTTTGCACACAATGTCACAGCGAACGGGCAAAAGTATATAAAGCTGGACTTTACAGCGCTGCCGATCACGTTGGCCAGGGGTATACAACCTGGGCGACTCCTGATGGAAGACGTACGGGTGAACCGATTGCCGATGCAGCTTCTCCGGTCCAGGGCAGAGACCGCGATGGCCCCACGGCCGTGTGCCTTTCTTCTGTCTGCTATGATCACAAAAAATTCATGGACGGTGTGTGTGTGAATATCAAGATACATCCCTCAGCGCTTAGGGGAGAAGAAGGGATAGCCAAACTGCGTATGATGACCCAGGCCTATTTCAATAAGGGTGGTCTGGAAATCCAGTACAACATTGTCGATACCGATACGATGCGAGCCGCCCAGGCCGATCCGGAAACATACCGTGACCTTGTGGTTCGTATCGCTGGTTTTTCCGCGTATTTTGTTGAGCTTGGCTTTGATAATCAGAATGACCTGATCAGCAGGACGGAAAACATGCTTTCATAGAAAGGCGTTTTCCTTTATCCTCTATGGCCTATCGGTCCTCATGCTGTGTTTTTTACCTGCTGCTTTGGTTTCATCCTCTTAGGGATCCCCTATATTGGATCGGTCGTCATCTTGCCTATTTCATATACCTTTCGGGCATTCAGTCTTGAAAATGCACAGTGAGCGCATTCCCCGGAGGCTTGTTGGAGTGAAGCGGAAATCCCGCTCACCGGGGTTGCGGGATTAGCGAGCGAATTACAATAATAGAAAGATCCTTACATTTGGAAGATTCCCCGCGGCTTGCCGCGGGGAGCTTCAATTCCTGGAGCAGTTTGGTTCGGAATATACCATTTTCCCCAGACGCGAGGATATGTCCCCGGGTGAAATGATATAAGGGAAAACAGGCGAAGAATAAAGCTGAGAATGAGTGTTAGAGAAGTGAGAAAGCCCCATCAAATATAGGCAGCTGCCCTGAAAGCGGACATTACTGCCGGTCCGATATTTCCGGCCTCGATCGCGTCACCGACGATAAAAACCTCTGTCTCAGGGGCACTGTGGCGCAGAGAGTCGGCAACGTCATATCTCGGGGACATGCCGAGAGCCAAAAGAACCGTGTCAACCGGGAATTCGATTTTCTCCGATGTCTTCGTATCGGTGCAGACTATGGTGCTATCGTTTACTTCCTCAAGCTTGCAGTTGAAATGTATGGGAATATTAAGCTCGCTTATCAAGTTCATAAACTCCATGGCCAAAGCGCCGGAAGAGACTCTGAGGTTTGACAGGTCCGATGCCATTTCAACGACTGTTACATCCTTACCCTGTTTTTTGAGATCAATGGCGCACTCAACCCCGACGGAACCTGCGCCTACTATAACCGTCTTGGTTCCGATTTCTGCCTTGCCTATACAGGCATCAGGTGCCCAATGGACATGAGGTTTATCAACCCCCGGAATTAGCGGAATCATAGGTTTTGAACCTACAGCGATCACGAGCGCGTCGTATCCCTCAGCATCAAGAATCTCCTTTGTCGCCTCAGTATTGAGAAGTATTCGAGCCGGAGCTTTATTCGCCTGATATACTAGGTATTTGAGATAATCCTTGAGATCCTGTTTGAATGAATATGCGGAGCCTGGAACGACGTTTCCACCCAGCTTATCGCTCATCTCATAAAGGGTAACATCATGCCCGCGCTCGCAAAGTGTGAGCATAGCCTGGATACCGGCAGGCCCTCCGCCGATGACCGCGACTTTTCTCTCCACATCAGCTTTTTTGACTTTGCCTTCAGGAAACTCTGTCTCATTGCCCAGAAAAGGGTTGACGGCACAATTGATGACCGCGGGAATGATCAGTCGGTAGCCGCAGTATTGGCAACGGATACATGGACGATGGTCACTTTCTCTCCCCAGGGCATACTTGCGTGGCATCTCGGGATCCGCGAGTAGAGGACGGCACATTGCGACAAAATCGGCCTGACCGGCAGCGATGATCTCCTCTGCGCTCTTGATGTTCATGATTGAACCGACAGTGCATACCAGGAGATTCGGGAACATTTTTTTGATGTCTGCGGCGTAATGCACGTTGTAGTTTCTGTCCATCATATAGTTCTGCCACCAGTTGCGCATATACTCGAACTCACCATGAAGACCTGCAGAAACATGAAGAATATCGACCTTGTCCTGAATCAGTTCGATATATTTGAGGGTTTCGTCAAAGTGCATTCCATCCGGATGTATTTCATCGGCGGAAATACGAAATTCGATAACGAAGTTTTCACCGCACAGTTCACGGATTCCGTCCAGTACTTCTATGGTAAATCGTGCCCTGTTCTTGAGGGAGCCGCCATAATCGTCCTTGCGCTTATTGTAAAGGAGACTCGCAAACTGGGAGATCAGGTTTCCGTGGCCTCCATGGAGCATACACATTCTGAAGCCCGCCCTTTTGCAGCGGTACGCGGCCATGGCATACTTTTCGACGGTCTCTTTTATCTTCGCGTGATCCATCTCTATTGTCGGAATGGGATCCCTGCCATGCATCTTTGCAAGCCGCGCCTCTCCGGATGGAATCATGGATGAGGGGCTAAATGCCGCCTTACCCGTCTTTTCGAACTGAGAATCCTTTCCATTATGGTTGATTTCGAGGGAAGGCTGCGCTCCGTAGCCCTGACACATTTCGACAAAGCGGGTAAGCGGAAGGATGCAATCGTCGCTTCCGAGATCCAGCTGACGCTCCTCATCACTCGCTTCTTTGATGTCGACCACTGAGTTTCCCACGTGGATTATAGCCGCTCCGCCTTTTGCTATGGGCCTGAAAAAATCGACAAATTCCGGCGTCACTCTTCCTTCTCGGTCAGCTAAATTGGGCGAAGGAGGTGCCATTTCCAAACGGTTTTTAAAGTCAACTCCTCTGATCCTGATCGATTCGAACACATGTTTGTATTTTGATCCCATACTATTCTTCCTTTGATTATTGGTTATTAACAAATATGATCATTATCGCGTGAGAAGTCATACTTCCTTCAGCGACAAGCCCATTCATTTGTTTCGAAACATTATAAAACTACTCATTATTAGCGTGGGCGTCAAGGCATTACCAGAAATCACTACTGAACGAGGATAGGCTTTCTACCCTCCAATGTAGCCCGTGCTCCGAAATAGACTGCTACGGAGATGGACAGGCTAATGTGGAGGGGAGACAAAGTTTTTGCTGATGACGGACACAGGAATGACAGAAATGTCGCGATCTTCGTTGATTTAACCCCGGAGTAATAAACAGGGAACCTATGGATCTGGATTCTTATATCTCATTAGATTGTTGTGAAAGAAGCTTGATGCTGACCCGTGAATTCTATATACTCAACTCAGGAATAGACTATTTGCTGAAGAAAGGAGGGTATTCTCATGGGTGATGAAGATCTGAGAAGCCGGGTTGAGGAGCTGGAAAACAGGTTGGGGGTACTCGAGGATGTACATGCCATCAGAAGGCTACATCACTTGTATGGTTACTTTATCGATAAGTGCATGTACGATGAAGTCGTGGATTGTTACGCGGATGATTGCGAGTTCTATTTCTTCGGTGGAGTCTTCAAGGGCAAGGCCGGTATACGCCGCGCTTATTGCGATGGATTCAGGGAACGTTTCACCGGCGGAAAGAACGGCCCTGTGTTCGGATTTCTTCTCGATCACCCCATGATGCAGGATGTTGTCGATGTGGCGCCTGACAGGAAAACGGCAAATGCCAGATTTCGATGCATGATGATGGCAGGTACCCACTATGAAAGGGACCCCAAACCTGACACTGTGTCACGGCAGTGGTGGGAGGGAGCCCTCTACGAGAACTCATATATACGGATTGATGGTGTATGGAGAATAAAAATGCTCAATTACCGCCCGGTATGGCATGCTACTCATGAAAACGGATGGGCTTATACTCCACCTCACTTTGTGCCTAACAGCACGACAACCTATCCTGATGATCCCTATGGCCCTGATGAGTTGACCGACATCAAACCCCTTCTGTGGCCTGATCATGAAGTCCTTCCTTTTCATTGTGAACATCCTGTAACTGGAAAACCTATAGTAACGCCGCCGCCGGGTTTAAAAGGGGAATAGGGTGTCCAATCAAATGCATATTATTCGATAGCCGCCATCAAGGGTAGTGCTGATCTCATACAAACATATCAAAGGGAGGGAATTGAAATGAGAAAAAAGCATATTGGGATTGCCTTGGTTTTCATATCGTTGTTGTCGGCTCCTTCTTTCCTGCAGGCAGCAGAGAACTGTGACCGGGAGTGTCTGGTCGGCCTCATGAAAGACTACCTTTCAGCATTGGTCGCTCACAATCCCAATGTTGTGCCCTTTGACAAGCATGTCAAATTTACTCAAAATACTGTGGACATTCCGGTAGGGTATGAGTTATGAGAAACCGCTTCAGGAGGACCTTCGGAATTCCGGATATATGTAGCCGATCCCGTGAATCAGCAGGCGGCCTGTCCGGCTATGATGAAGGAAAACACAAATCAGGATATTTTCCTGGGCGTTCGCCTGGCGTTTAGAGGAGGAATCCTTTATCAAAGAACTGATAGGACTTTCAGCATATGTGATGTAAAGTTAAAAAGCATCAGCGACTGATTAACGACACTATAACCATTACATCGATCAATCGGAAACGTATTCTACCTAATAACTTATAAAAAGAGGATATCCTATGAAACGCATCATATTGTTTTCGATCGTGTTTTTATTCGTGTTACAGGCTAAGGCTGAACTTCCACCGTTGCTGGATCGTGAGCTGTTTTTCGGGGACCCGGAAATATCCGGTGCCCAGATCTCTCCGAATGGCCGATTCATCTCCTTTATCAAACCCTATAATAATGTACGAAATATATGGATAAAGGAACAGAAAGAACCCTTTGATAAGGCCCGTCCCCTTACCGGGGATGAAACGCGCCCGGTGACTTCCTACTTTTGGGCAAGGGACAGTAAATATCTCCTGTATGCACAGGATAAACTAGGGGATGAAAATTTCCGGATCTATGCCGTCGACCCAACCGTGCCGGGCGACCCGATCCCGCCGGGGCGTGATCTGACACCCCTTGAAAAGGTTCGGGCGACGATTATCGCGGTACCGAGGGATACGCCCAATGAAATTGTTGTGGGATTAAACGACAGGAATCCCCAATTACACGATGTGTATCGGATCAATCTCACAACAGGG
>JAFGFY010000245.1 GCA_016930795.1 Deltaproteobacteria bacterium | reverse complement strand
TCCCTGCATTCGAGTGAACCTTAAAATATCGGGAAATCCTGAGGCCGCTTTCGGCGCTAGGACAGTTGATATCGGGGTCCAATCCCCAAGCTGCTCTATAGTTAGCCTGGCGCTCACAATTGCCTTGTTTCCTAGGATTGTCGTCCTGCTTTTCGAATTGGCACTGTTTTTGTGCTCTTAGATAGAATAGATGTAATCCAGCCGTCATCGGCATCAACAGCGTACTTTACCACAATACATTCCTCATTAGCCCCACTAAGCCTCCGGCTACTACAAGCCATGTCGCATTGACCTTGAACCATATCAATAAAACGAAAGAGATGAGAGCGATGATTATAGGAACCGGGCCGGTCAACGAAGCCCGGCCCAGTTGCCAGGTAACGGCGGCCATCAAACCGAATGAAGCCACATTAACGCCGTCCAGCAGACTACTAACCCACTCCGATTTCCTTATACGAGGAATCAGTGGGTTAGAAATGGCGACAAAAACAAAGGATGGGAGAAAGATGCCAAGCGTTGCGAGAAGTGCCCCTGGTATGCCGCCGAGTACATATCCGATGAATGTGGCCGTTGTGAATACAGGGCCGGGCGTCACTTGTCCAATGGCAATGGCATCAATCAACTGCTGATCAGTGAGCCAGCCAAAGCGTGCAACGAAATCGGCACGGAGGAAAGCCAGCAGAACATACCCGCTTCCGTACAGGACCGAGCCGATCTTGAGAAAGGTAAGGAATAGTTGAGGAAAACTAAAAGGAATGGCGACCTTTGACAATACACCAACTCCGCTCATTGGAATAATAAACGCCTCCAATCTCTGGCTTATCAGCCGCCGATAATTTATGACCAGCATCACTGTCAATCCTCCGGCAAACAGCAGGGCGATTTCATTAATTCCCAAAAAATACATGACCATAACAATGACCCCTACTGCCGCAGAAAGTGGGCCTTTAACCGCTTTTTCCCCCAACCTCCAAAGGGCCTGCACAATAATGGCAATGACAGCAGGCTTGATACCGTACAGCAACCATTCAGCTTGTGTTGTAGCGCCAAAGCGCACGTAGACCCAGGCCAGCAGCAGAACGATAAACATGGCCGGCATGATAAAACATACCCCGCCCATAATCAGTCCGGGCCATCGTGCCCGTAAGAAACTGATGTGAATCGCCATTTCCGTGGAATTGGGGCCGGGGATCAGATTCGTGGCCCCCACAAGATCTAAAAATTCCTGATCCGTCATCCACTTGCGCCGCTTCACCACTTCGTCGTGCATCATGGCGATGTGGGCGGCGGGACCGCCGAACGCTATGATGCCGAGCTTTAAAAAAAGGGCCGCAACTTCGATGATTGTTTTGGGTAAGACTTGTCTCATGGAGCTCCTGCGTCAAGGGAAATAAGTCCTAAACTCAATAGACCGTGTGTTCTTTTCCCCTGACCGGGATATTAGGGACCATGTCGCATCAGTCGACGTGCCGATCAGAAGTCATACAGAAACCGCGTGGTAAAGGTGCTCTCATTGTCAAGAGACTTCCCATGAACAATGATCTCGTCTTCGAACCAGGCATGATCAAAGTCGATCTGGAAGCGGATGTGCCTGTTAGGGAACCAGTTCAGGCCGATGGTGACGGATTGCGCCTCGTCAGAACCACTGGCCAATCCCAAACGGAGAAGGTCATCGTTGGTCTTGAGAACCTGATATCGCCCCACCAACTGCCACGCCCCCCATCCCCCCTCTGAAGGATCAAGATTCACCAGAGGCTTGATAGGTTGGTCACGCGCGATATCTTCTCCTGTCAATATGTGGCCCAGGTTGATGTAAAACCCCTTTACGTCCAGATCCGTGGATTGATCAAGGCCTTTTATTGTTTCAAAATGTCCCGCAAGATACTCTGCCTTGAGATTGAATGGGCCATACAGGTACTCCATTTCAAGCCCCCATCGGGTCAGTCTGTCGTCCTGTGTCACACCCTCCTGGAAGGTGAAAAAGGGCGTGAAGGCCTGTGTGGTGAACTCGTCTCCTGATAGGTCCCGTTCGTTGTTGCCTGTACTGAAGGACCCCCCTATATAGAGATCCTTGAGCCACGGACGGGAATCTGAATGAAGAAAAGGGGAATAGACGAGACGGGTCGTAAAATCCTTGTCATCCACCACCGCACCCCGATTGCGGCCCTGGCCGTTGAAGAAACCCATGGCCCAGGTCAGTTGATCGTGATACACCTTTCCGAAGGCCATGATTCCAATATCTTCCTGGGGGGCGAGGGCATTGACGATCATAGCCCGTTCCGGAAAGTCGGTCCATCGAGCCGAGTAAACCGCCTCAAGGCTGAAGGGTTCCACAAACTGGCCTGCCCGGATGCGAAGTGACCCATATTTCCGGTATTCAAGCCATCCTTCCTGGAGGATCCCGTTTCGCTCGCCTATAAGTGTTCCATAAAGGCGGTAGCCCCAGTCATTTTCCAGGACCCCTCGGATATCCAATCTGGCCCTCCGGATGAGAAACGTGTTTTCCCCCGGGTACTCATTATCGAGAAACAATCTTGCATCGCCCTGCAGCCAGCCCCCGATCCGAAGTTGATCGTCAGCACCTTTCAGATAGAATCCCTCATCGTAGAGTGTTCTAAGTCTTTCTTCTTCAGGGGTCTCCTCTTGCTCGGTGAGCCGTAGACCTTGCATCATTTCTTGGAAATACTCCAGGTGTTCAGGTTTTTTCAATACTGCTTCAACCTTCTCATCCATGGTCGCGGCCTGGTTGTCCAGCTCTTCCTTCACACTTTGCAGTTCTCTTTCGTAGGCGTCCATGATCCGCTTGTGGTCCTGTATGACCTTTTCCAATTTTTCAATGCGCTCCCTGAGTTCGTTCTCTGATTCCTGAGCAAAGGCAAGATGGGCATCAAAAAACTGACAACAGCAAATCACTGTCACGACGAGCAGTGCAATCCATGCCTTTTCTTTCAGGGCCATGACTTTCCCCTATACTTGCCCTTTTGGGGTGAATTGGGAAAGGTCGAAGACGCCCAATCCCTTTTCAATCACCGCTACTTCATCCACGATCTTGTCAAATCCGCCTTCACCGAAAATCTTCTCCTCTTTGTCCTCAAAACGCTCACCGAGAGCATCGAACTCGTTTGCCGAAACAATCTTATGAAAGGCTGTAAAGAGCACAGTGTCCTCTCTTGCCTTGTGGGGGCGGGACATCCGGCAGAAGTTGCGAAGGCGGACCCGGAGTCGGCCCTTTTCCTCCAGGTTCAAGGCCTTTGACGAAAGAGCAAGGATCTGCGTGGTCAGGCCACGTCCCGCGTGATGCTGCGCCAGCAATACTTTCACGAGATCGACAAGCTTGCCGGCCTTCTCAAACCTGGGGAAGAGGTAATCCTCCTCAAGCTTTTCATGGTAGTTCTCCACAAATCTTTGGATGAGTCGGCCGGTTGCAGCGAGGACACTTCATAATAGCTGATTCTATCCTTATATCAGCTAATTATCAACGATCCGGGTGCAACTTTGATGGTAAATTACCTAATTTAAAACAGTGGGTATGCCGCGGTAAATAACTGCGATCCTGTATTTTAGGTATTGGAGAACCGTATCCATGCCAAG
>JAFGFY010000244.1 GCA_016930795.1 Deltaproteobacteria bacterium | reverse complement strand
CTGGGATTTGTTCCTTCTCAGTATTTTATTCCAGGCCCAGTCGGCGTTGCCTCTCGAAGTGGCACATTGACTTATGAAATTGTTTCGAGGTTGACCCTCAACGGGATTGGCCAGACCACATGCATAGGAGTCGGGGGAGACCCGGTGGTCGGCACACCCTTCCCGAAGATTCTCCAATTCTTTGAAAAGGATTCTGAGACAAAGGCCGTCTTATTGATTGGAGAAATCGGAGGTACCAGGGAGGAAGAGGCAGCGGAGATGGTTAGAGACAGAAAGATCACGAAGCCGGTTTTTGCCTATCTCGTTGGCAGAACAGCGCCTGAAGGAAAGCGAGTAGGGCATGCAGGCGCCCTCATTGAGGGAAGTCGTGGAACGATAGAAAGCAAATTGGCGTGTTTTGGTGAGGCGGGGGTACCTGTGGCCGAGACTCCGGCAGAGGTCATACGGATTGCAAAAGATGTGTTAAAGCGCTGAGGCTTTGTCTCATTTTTGGTGGAGAATAAGATCATCTGTTTTTAAAAAGGGTGGGGAGAATCCAAGATAAGATTAGCAGCAGAGAAATTACTTTTTCCCTGGGAACAAGACCCAGGCCCTCGTCTTATTCGAAAGGAGGCTATATTTATGAAAAAGAACATGTTGATTTTATGCCTGTTGCTGAGTTTGCTTACGTTCCATTTCTTTTTTGCTGATCAAGGCGTTGCGGCAGGGAAGAAACTTTTGGCCATGGGTTCAACGCAGTCCTCATCCAGCCACTATGCCTACTTCGTGGCCGTTGGCAAGATTATCAATACCTATGTGCCGGAGGTCAGCATCAACGTGGTGGAGACCGGTGCTTCTGTGGACAATATCAACAGAATCAAGAAAGGGCAGCTCGATCTTGGGATGACGACGATCCATCTGCAGTACCAGGCTTATCACGGTATGGGACCTTGGAAGGATAGTCCCATCAAGGATCAGTATGTGCTTTGGGTGTATCAACCGGCGCCTCAGAACTTCGTCGTTAGAAAAGACAGTGGTGTGAAGACGGTCTACGATTTGAAGGGCAAGCGCTTCAATCCCGGAATGAGGGGATCGGCATCGGAAAAGACTGCCGAGGCGATCCTGGACGCATTGGGTGTGGCTCCGGACTTTTACAGAGGTGGGACTGCGGATACCGTGGCGGCTATCAAGGACAACCGGATCGTGGGATATGTCAAATCTGGGGCAGGAGTGAGAACCCTCGACGCCTCTACTATGGACATCGCTACGTTTACGCCCATCAGCCTCATCGGGTTTACGGATAACGATATCGCGAAAGTCCAAGCGAAGTATCCTTATTTGAGTCCTGTCACCGTTCCTAAGGGTATCTATAAGGATTCACCTGCCTATAAGACATTTGCCATGCTCATTGGAGTCGTTGCATCGAAGAATGTCCCGGAAGATCTGGCTTACAAAATGGTGAAAGCCGCTGATGAGCATTTCGCCGATCAGGTCGCAGCATATCCATCGATTAAAGGTGACAATCTGCCCAAACTCACCCTAGAAACCTGCACGGTGCCCATGCACCCGGGGGCGATCAAATATTACAAAGAGCTGGGGTTAAAGATACCGGAGAATCTGATCCCTAAATAAATTCCGTTAGAAAATCCAGCGGGACATTAAGCCCCGCTGGATTTTTTTTGAAAGGTAACTCGGCTACGGAGCATAGGGATATTAATTTCTAATGTGGTAAATAAGGAAGACCATGAGTGAAGTCAAAGACCATACCGATGTGAATGATCTGATCAATATCGTCCCAGAAAAAGTCAATGTGAAGGACCGCGATGAGGCAACTGCCAGAAGCCTCAAAGGGCCAGTGGCTGTAATTGCTTCGGTCATTGCCGTCCTGTTCGCGTTATTTCAGCTTTACACCGGCGTCTTCGGGTCTTTTCCGGATCTCATTCAACGCAGTATCCATGTCGGGTTTGCGATGGTCCTGGCCTTTCTCCTCTACTCCGCCACGAATAGATCGCCCAAAGATCGTTTCTCGGTCATCGACCTCATCGGGATGATTCTCGGCATTATCGTCTGCTCTCACGCCGCCATCAATTACGACAGGATCATGACGAACCCCGGTGTATCCAGCACATGGGATCTAATTCTTGGAATCATTGCTACCCTTCTGGTCCTGGAGATGACCCGCCGGATACTCAGTTGGGTCCTTCCAGCTATCGGGATTATAACGATTCTTTATGCATTCCTTGGACCACATCTTCCTGATCTGTTTGCCCATCGGGGCTTCAGCCTGGAGTACATCATCGAGACTCTTTACATGTCAACCGCAGGAATTTGGGGAACAGTCACAGGCGTGTCAGCAACAATCTTGTCGGGTTTTCTCATCTTTGGGTCGGTTCTCTTTTATACAGGGGGAGGGGAGATCTTCGTTGATTTGGCCAAAGCAATCGCCGGCAGATCTTACGGCGGACCGGCGAAGGTTAGCTGCATTTCCAGCGCACTCTTCGGGACCATATCGGGCAGCGCCGTGGCAAATGTGGTTGTAGACGGGGTTTTCAACATACCCCTGATGAAAAAGTTGGGTTACAAACCAGAGTTCGCTGCAGCTGTGGAAGCAACTGCTTCAACCGGAGGACAGCTCATGCCTCCTGTCATGGGAGCAGGAGCCTTCATCATGGCGGAGTTTCTTAGTGTCCCCTACGTACAAGTAGCCCTTGCTGCTGCCATTCCGGCCCTTCTATACTACCTCGGTGTCGCTTCATCGGTTCATTTTGCAGCAAGAAGATTAAACCTCGAACGTCTCCCCAGAGATGTGATTCCGCCTATGAGAAGGACACTGCCGAAAAGCGCTTCTCTCTTTGTTCCAGTTACCCTCCTTATCTACTTGATGTTGTCGGGACGTGATCCCACGACTTCCGTCCTTTGGGCCACGGGGACGTCTGTGGTGCTCTATTTAGTGACCGCTCGAAGTCTTCTTATGCTGAGACAACGGGCCTGGAATTTGGTTGTGGCTCTAGAAACCGGGGGCAAGTCCATTGTTCTTGTGGCCGGGTTGTGTGCTTGCGCCCAGATCGTGATCGGCATGGTCAACCTCTCGGGGCTGGGAATCAAAATGACGGAGATGATCCTTGGGCTCAGCATGGGAATCGAATTCCTTGCGCTTTTCTTCACCATGATAGTGTGTCTGATTCTCGGTATGGGTTTGCCGACCACCGCCGCTTACGTCCTGGCAGCTTCGGTGGCAGGTCCTGCCCTCATCAAGCTGGGTGTGATTCCGATGGCAGCACAACTTTTCGTCTTCTATTTCGCTATTATTTCCGCCATCACCCCTCCTGTTTGTGCTGCCACATATGCTGCTGTGGCGATCGCCAGATCAAGATTCTGGCAGACAGGCTGGGTTGCAGTCAGGATGGGGTTGGCAGGCTTCATGGTTCCGTTTCTATTCGTCTATGTTTCAAACCTTCTATTAATAGGATCCCCCTTAGAGGTCTTCTGGAATTCGTTGGTGTCGGCTTTGGGGGTCATGGCCATGGCTGGAGCGGCCATGGGTTATTTCGGGGATCGGAACAGATGGTTTGAATCGCTATTATTGGCTGTAGGGGCATT
>JAFGFY010000047.1 GCA_016930795.1 Deltaproteobacteria bacterium | reverse complement strand
TGCTGTCCAAGACCTGGCAGTGATAAGACATATTGGACAGGTTTTGGTTGTATGGGTAGTACATCGAAGGGATGGTCTATCCATTCCCATAGATCCCTGTAGGTAAAGAGATTCCAGCGTAGGAACGCCACCATATTGGATAATGACCATCCGAACTTGGATTTGAACTGAAGGTACTTGATCAGAAGCATTGCAATTAATGCTGTCCAAATTTGGGTGAAAAGAGCGTTCTCAGTGGTTCCGACGAAAGTCTTGATCTTTAAATTCTGTTTCAGGGACTTAAAAAAAAGCTCGATTTGCCAGCGGTCCTTATATATTGCTGATATGGTATTGGCTCCAAATTTGAGGTGATTGGTGAGTAAAACGATTTCACATTCGTTTTCTGGATCCCAAACCACCACTTTACGAAGGATATGATGGCAGTCTCTTTGAGCATAGAATCCATTGAACTGAATCAGTTGATCCTGGAGCACATTGCCGGTAAGGGGAATGAGCCTCTCCTCTACGACCCTGCAGTCTGCATTGTCCTTCATACGGGTGACAAAGAAAATACCTTCGCTGGTCCAGGAGCTGAATAATTTGTAGTCGTTGTACCCTCGATCCATTGCAACGATGGAACCAGGAGACAAAGGCACCTTTCGGGCAACGGTCACATCGTGTTTTTTGCCGTTGGAAATATAGGCATAGCTAGGGAAGTAACCGTCATGGTCCAAGAGAAGATGAAGCTTGACTGCTCCTTTAGTCCGGCGGAACTCAGCCCAGGGAAAGAGAGCCAGACAAAGAGATATCGTGGTTGCATCCAAGGAAAGGAGCTTATTTTTGAATCGGAATTTCCGGTTTTTTGGGGCTGCCATCTTGCACAAACTCACTGTCTCATAGAATAAAGAGCGAAACATCTGCCATGGCCTGTGGCTATTAGCGTAGGAAAGAGTGGATTTGTTTGGAGCCTCCTTCATTCCCAGATGCCGTAGCTTTCCCATTGTACAGGCCAATCCTCCACATATTTCTCGGAGGCTCTTCGCTTGTGCCAATTGACAAAAAAGCATTGCTACAAAATGATCCCAGGAGCCATATCCTTTAGACTAACGTTCGGCTTTATGCTCCTTTACCAAATAATAGAATTTTTGCTTGCTGAAAAAGGCAACCAGTTGACTAAAAAGGCTTGCATAACGTACCATGTCTATCTGTCCTCCTCGTTTTCTTTGGATATCGTTTTTGTTTGCTAACACTACGATCTCCTAAGAGGAGGACATTTTCAACTTATTCCTCTAAAAACCGTTTTTGGACAAGAGTGATTCATGGTCATTACTCGTATCGTGTCCCAGAAATCTCTTCCATAATTTAAGCCGGTTCTATGATACGTTGGGGGTATGGGGGTCTCTTTTCAGTTTCACCACAATTTCTCCAGAGGTCATGGAACGGCCGTTCGACCTCCTCGACAAGCTCGGGACAGGCAGGCTCACAGTCCTGCCCTCGGCCATGAGCTCGGGCCGAATGGAGCAAAGTCGAAGGACACCATAATTTTGCATATGATGAAGCAGCCCCACGAACAATGTACCCACAGCGACGGGTATTCTTTGTGCCTGTCCACCGAACGCTGTCCTCTTTGGGGGCGGTAACAGGCTTGAGCGTCTTTTGGGTGGTGGAACTGCAAAGAGACCCCCATGCCCCTTTGAAGCTGTGCGGCAGGTGCTTCTTATTCAAGTTAATTCTGGGACACGATACTTGATGTAGTGCATAATATTTCGAGCCCGAATGGTCCCAAAGACCAAAGAAACGGTTATAAATCAGAAAAACATGTGACTCGGCAGAAGTCCAACTATTTGAGTTCTAGAGATGCATGGCAGATGGATACTCACTTGCTCTTTGTCTTTAAGATCTGTCCCGGAAAAATCGTGCTTCGTGGAGAAAGTCCATTGAGCGCGAGGAATATTGAAAGATCCATATTATGTCTTTTGGCAATTAAATAGGGAGAATCACCCTTTCGGACCATATAGGTCTGGGTATCGCCCATCACTGAAGCCGTGGTCTGGCTGGTTGGAATCTTGAGCACTTGTCCGATACTGAGCAACGTGCTGTCCAGTTGATTGAGAGATTGAATCATCTTCGTTGTAGTTTGATAGCGTCTGGCGATCAGCCAGAGGGAATCACCCTTTCGGACCGTGTATTCAATAATCTCCCCCTTGATTTGTGATGCCTGGTCCTGAGACAGATCCAAAGAGGCGATTGCCGCCTTGCTCAGGGGTATTTTGAGCTTCTGGTTAATTCTTAGATAGTGTTTATTGTGCAGGTTGTTTGCAGTCATGATGGCCCTGACCGAACTCCCGTATCTTTCCGCAATCACAGAGAGAGATTCACCCCTTTTGACCGTATGGCTCCTGTAGGCGGGACGGTACACAGGAATCTCATCCAGCTTGGCAAGAAGCACCTCTCCCTTTCCCTTCGGGACTCTGAGTGAATAGGGCTCGCTGGGAGTGAGTTGTTGTCGCAGTTCCGGATTTAAATCCTTTAGGAGCCCGTAGTCTATGTCCAAGCGTCTGGCGACCGTCTCCAGTTGAACTTGCTTTTGAATGTCCACTTTCTCAGTTTCTATCGGCTCATCAACTTCGGGCAGGGTAAAACCATGGGCCTCGGGATCATCTAGGATATTCAATACGGCCAAGAACCTCGGTACATACCTGGCGGTCTCGCTGGGAAGACTTTCATAGAAATCCCAGAAATTATCCAGATAGTCGATCCTCTGAGATTTGATACGATTCAGCACTCTCCCTTCCCCGTAGTTGTACGCCGCCAGGGCTGTCATCCAATCCCCAAATATCGAGTGTAACTCCTTAAGATAGGCAATGGCCGCCAGGGTGGATTTTTCCGGATCCATCCTTTCATCAATATACTGGGTCCCTTTTAGACCGAATTTGTATCCGGTCGATTTGACGAACTGCCACATTCCGAGGGCCCTAGCCTTAGAGTAGGCGTTGGTCTTGAATCCGCTCTCTATGAGAGGAAGCCATGAAAGTTCCTCAGGAAGGCCGGCCTCCCGAAGGGCATTTACGATAAAAGGACGGTACTTGCCGGACCGGCGATATGAAGCAAGAAAAAAATCCCTTTCCCGCCCTTTAAACAAGGCCAACTCCTTTTCCACGTGCGCGTTCATCAAAAGGGGAACCTCCTTATGGTCCCCATTCGCCACGGTGAAACGCGACGCATAGACTTCAACAATACGTCTCGAGATGGTAATACGAAGATCTTCTTTTTGCTGAAGGATCACCGGATCTTCGTCCGCGTTCATCTGCAAGATAAGGAAATAGGCCTTGTCCAGGGCGGCAATGGCATTATCCAAGTCCCCACGCTCCCAAAAATCGCTTGAAGCCTGATAGAATTCCAGGGAAGAATCCAGGAGTTCTTGATTCGACATGGCGGAAGGCGCAGAATGAGATGGGGGTGTTGTCTCGCCAACGGCTTGAATGACTGATTCAGAGGAAATGGGTCCTCCTGAATCCTGGTTTGGTGCGAAGCTGCTCTTCCCTCCAGTGTTTTGACCCTCCGTGGTCTCAGAGACAAAAACGTCCATCTCCGAAGGATCACCCTCGGCCCCGATCATTTGTTCGTCAATGGGCTTTTGTTTTTCTGAAGTTCCTTTTGAAGTTGCAC
This sequence comes from Deltaproteobacteria bacterium, assembly GCA_016930795.1. Classification (GTDB taxonomy): domain Bacteria; phylum Desulfobacterota; class DSM-4660; order Desulfatiglandales; family HGW-15; genus JAFGFY01. The sequence goes on along the minus strand of JAFGFY010000047.1, from coordinate 23,588 downwards.
AACCCGACCAAATCAGAAGGCTCAACAGCAGTAACAAGCGGCTCAACCAAATATGTGACATAGGGATACAGGTTCTCCGTTCTTCTCTATCGAAATTCACCAGATGCGTCGTTAAGCAATAAAAAGGCAGGAAAGGCGCTCATGTCCGACTCTTAAGGCAAATAACATTCCACATCCTTGTGAGTTTCCAAATCGTACAATAGAGATTGATTTTCAGCAAGACTCTTTTAGGCATATGTTTTTGTCAGTAAAGTAGATTATAGAATAAAAGGCCAAAATCGTCAATATCCCGGATGCTCCTGAAGAAGGCTTATCATCCTGTCTATTGAACCGGGAACAGTGGATCAGGCTTGATCAGTTGGTCTTTTCAGGTTATAGTATCAAACCCTATAGAAGAACATCAGGTATATGTGAGTTTCTCATGATGATATCAAATAAAGCCGTGAATCCATCGTCAACAATCACAAAAAACGCATCTCTTCTTCCACAACTAAAGAAGAGAATGCCGACAAAGACCTGCCTTGCTTGCGGAACAGCGGTTATCAACGCACGGAGACGTTATTGTTCACGGGAATGCCGACAAAAAATGATGTGGGTTCTTTCCCTTTCAACAGGATTACTCAAAGTCTTCAATGCCAGGTATGCTGCTTTTTCTTTTACTAAAAACCATGTAATCCTTGATGTCCTTCCTGCCTGGGCAAAAGAGATTTCCAGGTTTACGAATAGAAGGGTATCCGGAAGCAAGCCTGCAGAGGATCTGAAAAGACTCATTCTCGAATCCGGATGTAAATGGTACAGCATTGTCGACAACAATTCCAAGAGTTATGCGTCGCTGAGCCTTCTTAACGAAAAGCACTGCAAAAAACTGACCCTCGACAACATCAAACCAAACAACACACTTCGCCCGAGGTTTTCCAAAGACGAAAGGGCATCTATGAAGATCCTTCAGCTTAAAATGGAAGAACTGATCTCCGATGGAAAAGCGTCGAAAATAAGGTCATCCTACAAGAAATTGGCAAAGATTTATCATCCTGACGTAGGCGGGGATGCGGAGAAATTCAAAAGACTGAATGAAGCGCATCAGCAAATGCTATCGTGGTCGGAGAACCCTCAGTTCACTTCGAGAAAGGCCCTTCTTGATTGCTGGTCATATGATGGATCCACCAATAAATGGTCTCCACCTCTATGATTGGACACCAAGACTAGATCTAGTAGCTTGTATCATGTATCCGCGGATCAACTAAGAAATGAGGCACGGACTGTTCTCTCAAGACGATATCTCAAAAAGATTTCCACTGAATCCCGCTGTGATCCAGACTTTGAGGGTTTACGCACCAGAACTTATGGTAGGCAGAAAAAGAAATCGCCATGCGGTCAGCTAAAAGAATGCTTGAGCAACGTTCGGTGACGGCCTCGGCCCCTTGTCGGATCGACTCCGGAGGAACGTGGGATATTAAGGCCCTCGCGCTCCCTCTTGAACCGGCAAAGCCAGTTACTGTAAACATGGCCTTGAACCTGAGGACATGGATCTCCCTTTTCCCCCATAAGGACGGCTGGATCAAGATCTCTTCTGAGGGATTCCCTCACGGTGAAGAATACCCCTGTGAAAATCCCTCCTTTGATTCCAAGTTCGGTCTGTTCTTCGCCGCGGTGTCCCACTTCGGTCTACACGGTCTCCGAATCCATATCAGATCTGATTCTCCTCTAGAGTCTTCCCTGGGCGGTTCCAGCACCGCCCTGATCGCCCTTCTGAAGGCCTTATCCGAAATATCATCCCCTTTGGATCAAAAAAAGCGATCCAAAGGAGAAATCCTGCATCTCGGGTATCACCTGGAAGATGGTGTGAGTGGTGGGTACTGCGGGATTCAGGATCAGGCGGCAGCAGTCTATGGGGGTGTGAATGAATGGACCTGGTCTTTTGGAAAAAAGGGCTCTTACCTTAGAAGAAAACCCCTCCTAAATGCCAAAGGCCAGAGAGAGTTGTCTAAGCGTATTCTTGTCGCCTTCAGCGGCAAGAGACATGTTTCATCCCGCGTTAATCGAGTCTGGGTAAATGACTTTCTTTCCGGCAAAACGAGAGCCGGCTGGATAGAGGTCAACGGTGTGGTCGGTTTGCTCGCTGATGCTTTAGAAAAAGAGACATGGGACGAAGCGGCGAGGCTCTTGAAAGAGGAGATGGCCATTCGCCGAAAAATAACCCCTGATGCCTTGATACCGATTACCGAAAGACTGATCAATCAGGCAGAAAAGATGGGATGTGGAGCCAGGTTTGCGGGCGCGGGGGGAGGAGGTTCTCTCTGGGCCGTCGGCGAAAAGGACAGGATTAGGGACCTCAAAGGAATTTGGGACAAGACCTTGGCCCCCTTAAGAGGCGGCAGGGTCTTGGAATGTGCCATTGACCCCCATGGAGTCCGATAAAATAAACAAGTTATCGGAGGGCTTCACCGGACGCCGAAAACTTTCGGTTATTCAGATTTCTTCCTCTTCCAGTATGGGTTTATCAGATCTTCAAAGATAGATAAGGCTGCCTCAGAACCCTGGCCCGCGGCGGTGACGATCTGGTTGTAACCCCCTTCCACATCCCCCGCACTGTAGATACCGGGGATATTCGTCCTATGCCGCTCATCCCGGTTGATGTATCCTTCCGGGCTCAACTCCACACCCACCTTTCGGGCCAGTTCTACGGAGGGCTCATACCCGATAGCAATGAAGACGCCATCAACCGCCAGTCTGCCGCTCTCACCGGATGGATGATGAAGAAATATTACCTCTTTCACACGATCCTGCCCCCTGATTTCCTTGACTTCTGTTTCCAATATAACAGGGATCTTGCTTTCAAACAGGCTTTTGGCCAAATATTCTTGAGCCCTCAATGTATCTCGTCTGTGAACGAGAGTCACATCCACACCAATATGATGGAGGTGGAGAGCCTCGGTCACGGCACTATCCCCTCCGCCCACTATGATCACCTTTTTGCCCTTAAACAAGGGGCCGTCACATGTGCTGCAATAGCTAACGCCCCTGCCTGAAAGACGTGTTTCGCCAGGGACACCCAAGGATCTATGCTTGGCGCCAGTGGCTAGAAGAACGGCTTTGGCGGTGAATCGTCTCCGGCTGGTCATAACGGTTATCGGGTTCCCCGGTTTGATCTCCATGACTTCTTCACCAGGGAATATATTCGCGTACTCCAGGGCATGGCTTACCATGATATCCACCAGTGTCTTTCCCCCCACCTGAGAGAATCCGGGATAGTTTTCAACAATCGGCGTGGTAGCTACCTGCCCCCCCAGAGCCCCCTTCTCAATGACCACGGACTTGAGTCCGCTGCGAGCGGCATAGATACCCGCCGTCAATCCTGCCGGTCCTCCCCCTACAATAACGAGATCCGCTTCGACTTCTTCAGCGTCACTCTCAGGAATGTACACGGTCTGCTGTTCCATCTTCTCCAGTGAGGCCATGAACAGTTCTTCGGGTTGTGCGCCTTGGGCAATAAGCACGTCGTTGGCAAAGGTCTGTGGAACACTGTGGGCGGAATATTTCTCCGCCATCTCAGGGTGTGCCTGAATGTCAATGATCTCCAGGGATATAATCTCAGGCCTCCCAACAGCGGCTTTCAAGGCATTTACGGCCTGCTGCGGGCAGTAAGGACAAGTGGGACTCACAAAAACCTTGATGTCACGGGATGAGTCTATTCTTTGAAGTATCCTCCTGGATTCCAGACTCAGGCCAGTCTCCCTGTATCCCATGATGAGGAGGGCTTCTACGAAGGTCCGCCCCTCCTCTCCAATAGGAGCTCCCATCCATCGTATGTTGTAGCGCTCAGGATCAAGGAGCAGGGTGGGAGAAAAATCCGCGTTCCGTTCATGCGCCATCTTGTGCCCGAGATCATATTCTCTGAGGCTTACTTTAGGGGCGACTTCGCGAATACTTCGGATCAACTGCCTTGCGCCTTCACAAAACGCATCATTCTTTCCCGGGCTCGTAAATAAAAGCAGCGTGATCTCATGGGGCATCTTCTTGAAAACTTCGAAAACTTGAGCCTGCTCAACCTGTCCGGATATACTATTCATGGATTCATGTTCCGGCATGTTTGTCTCCTCCTGCGGAAATGTAACCCTGTGCAAAATGTCCATGAATGATTCGTCAAGGAAAGGTTCTCTTCTCTTTGGATCTCATTATGGATGATCCCACGACAGGGATGTGCTGCTGGTGAACCGCGGAATGCCGCGTGAGTGCAATCTGGCGATAGAAGGGTGGTATTCAGGTCCTGCGAACAGACTGCTATGGGATCTAGGCTCTGCCCACCTCGACCAATGTCTCCATGAAGACCTTATAGAATTTCTCATGGTCCGAAATAGCCCCTTTCAACAGAGCGGAGAGTTTGTCCGTGTCTTTCGGGTTAATGACCGCATTAGCGCTCATGGCAAAGGCTATGAGATTGTCCATACTCTTGAATCGCTCCCCCATAAGGGCGACAAAGATCTTTCGGCGATCCGCCATGGAGATGTTGTTGAGGTAGTTGAGGATGGGGCTGTTATCCAGATTTTGCCCGTCGAATCCGTCACAGAGAATAACCAAATCGAAAAGATGAAAACGCATCTTGCCAACCGCGTCTCGAGTATTGTCGGCTTCGATACAGTGATAGCCCAGCTGCTCTATTTCGGATCTGGTTTTTCCGGAAGATTCGGGATCGGAGTCTAGAACAAGGGCCAATTTGATCCCTTCTTCATGAGCACCAAGGGCCTCATCCTCGCTGTAATCCCCGTAACTATAGTCGCTCTCCTTCGACTCGAGACCGGATTCCGTTTGTTCCGGGCCGGCAAGCTGTTTTCCTGTATTAATGGAGATCTTGCTCTTGCACTTCGGGCAGCTGATTCTGACGATTTGCCTCTTCGGGATTTTCTCGTCGGGAATATTGAGTGTGGCCTCACAATGCTCACAGGTGATTTCCATACATGATCCCCCTGAAATACATCCTTATTGTTCGAGTTTCTTTGCGTACTCCTGATCTAAGGTGAGGTCTTCTATTGAGGTGGTTTTCTCTCCCTTCGAGGCCTTGACGGTATCAATGGCCCTCCCCACAATAGCCTTATGAGAGGCATAGCTCATGGCCGTCTGCTCACTGATAAGACCTTCAGTATAAAGATCCACAATACATTCATCAAATGTCATCATCCCAAAGGGTCGGTTCCCCTGAATGATCTCATAAAAGGTCTTTCCCTCAGACTCCCCATGTAGGATGGTGTCCTTAACCCTAAGGCTCGTACGCATGATCTCAAAGGCTGCAACTCGACCACCGCCCCCCTCTTTGGGCAAAAGCCTCTGACAGGCGATCCAACGCAGAGAATCCGCTAGTCGGATTCGAACCTGCCTTTCTTCCTCCGACTCAAACATACCCACAATCCTGTTTATGGTTTGGCCGGCATCTGTTGTGTGAAGGGTGGTCAGGACCAAATGGCCGGTCTCTGCCGCGGAAAGGCCTATCTCCACCGTCTCCCTGTCTCTCATCTCACCCACTAGAATCACCTTTGGGGCCTGTCTGAGGGCAGCCCTCAGACCGGAAGCATACGCATCAAAGTCCGCCCCCATCTCCCGTTGGTTGAACGTGGCTTTCTTCTGAGAATGCACGTATTCCACCGGATCTTCCAGAGTAACCACATGAACCGATTTTTTCTCATTTATTTCATTCAAGACCGCTGCTAAGGAGGTCGTCTTACCCGTACCCGTCGCTCCGGTGATCAGGATAATGCCATTTCGCTCCTCACTCATATTATAGAAAGCGGAGGGGAGCTTCATCTCCTCAATAGTAGGAACCCTTGTAACCAGTTGGCGCATCACTGTAGAATAATAGCCCTTTTGAGAAAAAACATTCACCCTGAAACGAGCCTTCCCTGCCAACTGATAGGACAAATCGCAAGATCCTTCGGTGAGGAGGATCTTCGTCAGCCGTCGGTCTCCGTTAATCAGATTGAGGGCCATGATCTCTGCCTGGAAAGGTGTCAATCTTTTAATGGGTGGGGTCAACTCAACCGGTTTCAATACACCGGAAGACTCGACCTGAAAGGGTTTGTCCACGGTCATGTTGAGGTCGGAAACGTTGTCGTGGGACTCAAGCATGGTGGTCAGGATATGGTCAATCTGTTGTTGTCTCATACTCTAACACCCCTCTTCGTAGATTCCATACTGGGCCTTCACCATTGATTGTCTATACCTCTGTAAAATCAGCTGGAGGTTTTTTCAAGAAGGGCAAGAACTTAGCCTTGTCATTAGACTTGGTATAAGCATCATCCGGGTCGATGAGCTTTTTCTCGAGAAGGGCCATGATGGCATCATCCAAGGTCTGCATGCCGAATTTATGCCCTGTCTGTATCGCGGAGGGGATCTGAAACGTCTTTCCCTCTCTTATAAGATTCCGGACCGCCGGAGTAGCGATCATGATCTCAACAGCAGCCACTCGCCCGCTTCTGTCACGCTTTCTGAAGAGAGTCTGCGCGATCACAGCCCGAATACCGTCCGCAAGGGTGCTCCTCACCTGATTCTGCTGGGCTTCAGGAAAGACCTCAATAATTCGGTCCACGGTCTTTGCCGCACTGGTCGTATGAAGGGTGGCAAAGACGAGATGGCCGGTCGCTGAAGCCTCAATAGCCAAGGAGATGGTTTCCAGGTCCCTCATCTCACCCACCAGGATAATGTCGGGGTCCTCCCTAAGGGCGCCCCTCAAAGCCGCGGAAAACGATTTTGTGTGTATTCCGACCTCCCGGTGATTGATCACCGCCTTTTCGCTTTCATGGACAAACTCTATGGGATCCTCTATCGTCAGAATGTGTTCTTTTCGGGTCTTATTTGCCTCATGAATAATGGCGGCAAGGGTGGTCGATTTCCCACTACCGGTGGGTCCTGTGACCAGAACCAGCCCCCGAGGCAAGGTTGCCAGTCTTGGAATAACCGGGGGAAGACCCAGATCTTTACATGTCATGATCTTTGAAGGGATCTCCCTGAAAACGGCACCAATTCCTCGTCTTTGTCGGAAGAAATTGGAGCGGTACCTGGCCAGCCCCGGGATTTCATAAGCAAAATCCACGTCCCCTGTTTCCTCAAATTCCTTCACCTTATGTTCAGGGGCTATCTCGTACAACATTCTTTTCAGTCCTTCATCCTCTAATATCTTATATTTTACCCTCTCTAACTCTCCACCGATTCGCAACACAGGCTGTTGTCCAGAGACCAAATGGAGATCAGAGGCTCCCTGCTCGTTCATCAGTTTAAAAAAGGCATCGATCTGCGCCATACACTCCTCCCAATCATTCAATCTGGAATCCCACGAGAAAAGTTTAGGGGACTCTTACACCATCGTCTTCGGGCTGCAAAGAGGCTATTCACTCCACCTCAAGGTAACAAGGCATCGTGGCCCGTCACCTGTCTTCAATACCGAACGGGGAACCGCATTCGTACTCGGTTCCCGCTCTTCGAGAAGGAAACACCACAAAGCCCCGATTCTATCCTCCGTCGTCTCGCTGACACGGAACGGAGGCGGATAAACCCGCGTTCTTGTGAAAAGGCGGGTAACAGACTATATTATATACGAAAAAGTCCCTAATTCAAACCCCCAAACAAAATCCGACATCATAGGTCTATCCGCCACCCCCATGGGCAATCCCCTTGTTCATTATCTTCTCACCATTTCATGCCCTGAGAACCGGGTGTTTCCATTGCTTTTGCTCCGAGTTGTTTTGACATGAAGATCGCATCCTGTCCCGCCGGATAATAACTCCGTTTCGTGCCCCGTGCCTGGTATCCGTTTCGTTTGAACAGCCTCCGTGCGACCGTGTTGTCTAAGGCAGTATGCAGGAACAATCCCTTTATGTTCATAGCGGCAGCCTTTTTTTCCATCTCCTTTAAAAGGATTCCGCCGATCCCCGTCCCCTGTCTCTCCGGGACAACGGCAAGGGCCAATAATTCGGACACATGCGCCGGATTCACTTCGAAAGGCAAGTTGCTCATCATGGCAAAAGCCACGGCTTTCTCACGAAAAGAGCCGATAAGACACTCTGCCAGACCCGACTTTAACCAGCTTTCCATAATCCGTTCGTATGGCCCGTAAATATGGAACACTTCTCTGCTCAATTGAATCATAAAATGGTCATCAGAGGGTTCGGCCGGGCGGGTCCTTAAGGCGGCCCTATCGTCAATCGATTCCATCTAAAGGCTCTTTACCAATGGCTTAATCCTTGTTCCAAAAAGAGATGATGCGCTTGTCCTCTTTGAGTATCTTCATTCCAACTTACTATTTAGTAACAAAACACAGCAAAAAACTGTCCTTCTCTTGGGAATATTAAGGATTAACCATATGATATTGCGTATATTTATTCCCGCAGAGACGGACAAAATATTTTATAAACAATGATGTGTCTTTTTAGTTCAACACACTCTTCACCCCCTCAGCGGGTCTATGGCACTCTTCCCGCTTACAGAACGTAGACCCAGAGTGAGAATGACGGTAAAAACAAGAAATCCTTACACTTGGAGCTTTTTTAAGAATCGTCCCGGTAAGTCTCAATTCTTGATTCTGAGATTTTGATCCATCCAAACAGGACAGGCCTGAACGTGTAACCGCGAATGCGAAGAGGCCTTTGACAAAATACGTCACTATTTGTACTTGAGCTATAAGCATAGTTAGATTAAAAATGGGTGAATTGCAATGACTTCGAAAAGGGGTTTTTGCGGAGTCGTCAATGATAAATGGCAGACCATAACCCTAACCTTTTTTCTGAAGGATCAAAGTCATGTTACACAAAGAAGAGGCCCTTCGCTATCACAAATCGCCGAATCCCGGTAAAATTGAAGTCATTCCCACCAAACCCTGTGACTCTCAATCCGATTTAAGTCTTGCTTACACACCGGGTGTTGCTGTTCCCTGTCTGGAAATCAAGGAAAATCCGGATCTTGTTTTTGATTATACTGATAAGGGAAACCTCATCGGTGTGATCACAAACGGTAGCGCTGTTCTGGGTCTGGGAGATATTGGTCCTCTGGCCGGGAAACCCGTCATGGAAGGAAAGGCTGTTCTGTTCAAGCGCTTTGCCAACATCGACGTGTTTGACATTGAAATCAAAACATCCGATCCGGATGAGTTTGTTCGAACCGTCAAGCTATTGGAACCCACGTTTGGAGGAATCAATCTGGAAGACATCAAGGCCCCGGACTGTTTCTATATTGAAGAAAAACTGACTAAACAGATGTCGATTCCGATCTTTCATGATGATCAGCACGGAACAGCCATTATCTCCGGCGCTGGATTGCTGAACTCCTGCCTACTGACTGAACGAAAGCTGGAAGACATTAAAATGGTGATGAACGGGGCCGGTGCTGCCGCTATGGCTTGCGCGAAGATATATGTTTAACTGGGTGTTAAAAAGGAAAACATCACCATCGTTGACTCTAAAGGTGTCATCTACAAAGGCCGCACCCAAGGCATGAACCCATACAAGGAGGCTTTTGCCCTTGACACTCCCATGAGGACCTTGGATGACGCTGTGGAAGGTGCGGACGTATTGGTGGGTCTATCCGTCAAAGGGGCCTTTAAACCGGAACATTTGTTACGGATGAGGAAAAATCCAATCATATTCGCCCTGGCCAATCCGGAACCTGAGATCGGTTATTATCAGGCCAAGAGCATTAGACCGGATGCTATCGTAGCCACTGGTCGTTCGGATTTTCCAAATCAAATCAACAATGTTCTAGGATTCCCTTATATTTTTCGAGGGGCTTTGGATGTCAGGGCAACGGCCATTAACGATGAGATGAAACTGGCGGCAGTCCACGCCCTTGCCAAGGCGGCGAGGAAAAATGTCCCTGATAGGGTCATTCGGGCCTACGGGGGCCGCGAGATCCATTTCGGATCAGAATATATTATCCCCAAGGCCCTTGATCCCAGGGTTTTACTGGAAGTGACCCCGGCAGTGGCCAATGCCGCTATCAAGAGCGGCGTGGCCAGAATCGGGATAGAGAGTCAAACGGGATATATGCAATTTTTGGAAGCCAGACTCGGGCCGGAACGGGAACTGATGAGAAAAATGATTATCCGTGCCCAACAGGACCCAAAGCGTATTGTCCTACCAGAGGGGAATAATCCCGTCATCCTTCGTGCCGCCCATCAAGCGGTCATAGAAAAAATTGCCTATCCTGTCGTGTTAGGCAGAGAGAATGAAATCCGCTCCGTCGCCGAAGAGCACCGAATTCCTTTGGATGACATTGAGATTTTCGACCATATGGAGGACCAGTTGTTCGACGATTTCGCAGAAAAGCTCTTTAAACGACGGTGCCGAAGAGGTTGGAATCTGACTGAAACGAGGAGACTACTCAAGGACACGTTCCTTTTTGGAGCAATGATGGTCAATGAAGGCATGGTCGACGGACAGGTCCACGGCATTGGATGCTATTTTCCGAATGCCATCCGTCCTGTTCTTCAGGTCATTCCGCGACAACCCGGGATTTCCAAGGTATCCGGAGTATATCTGATGCTCTTCAGAGACCGGGCCATGTTTTTTTCCGACGCCACGATTAACTTTCACCCCAGTTCCGAAGATCTGGCTGAAATCGCGATTCTTTCTGCAAGAACCGCTCGTTTTTTTGGCGTAACACCTCGTGTCGCCATGTTGTCTTTTTCAAACTTCCGAAGCACGAATCATCCGGATGCAAACAGGGTCCAAAAAGCCGTAGAGATTTGCCGGGAAAGAAGGCCGGACCTGATCGTCGACGGTGAAATGCAGGCTGATACGGCTATCGTCAAAGAGATTCTGGACAATGATTTTCCATTTAACAGATTGGGCGGACCTGCCAATATTCTGGTCTTTCCCGAGCTGTCATCGGCAAACATTGCGTATAAACTCCTCAAACATCTTGGGGGTGCCAAAGCGGTTGGCCCACTGCTGATGGGTATAAGCAAACCCTTTAATGTCCTGCAACGTGGAACCGACATGGAAAACGTGGTCAATGTGATTGCCATTACCGTTGCTCAAGCGCAGGACATTGGCGACACAAGATAAACGGAATAGACGCGCTCCTCGGCCTAATCTCGAAAACAGAATGCGATACAAGTATAGGCTACAGACTCTTCCAGTATCGACCCTGGGTCTCTATAACCTTTTTCGTCGCGGCCTCCATGGCCCTGGGGTCGGCCTGGGCTACGACATTCGCGACATCGGTGTGAGATAATCCGGACAATTCTTTGAGAACGGCCTTTACTGAATTACACTGACCCTGAATATCGTATCCTCCCTCAAGGGTAATAACCACGTTTCCTCCGCAGCATTCTTCGCCTATCTGCATAATAGATCGGGTCATCGCGGCAAAACCTGTCGGTGTCACGCGCATTCCCCCGAGCGGATCTTCCATATATATATCAAACCCGGCCGATACAAGGATGATTTCAGGATTGAATTCAATGGCGATGGGCCTCAAAACCCTCTCAAATATGCCCACGTATTCTCCGTCGCCATATCCGCCTGAAAGGGGTACATTGACCGTAAATCCCTCCCCTTTTCCGATTCCCACTTCATTGATGCCCCCGCTGCCGGGGTAAAAGGGGTATTGGTGGGTTGAAAAGTAGAGGATGGAAGGATCGTCTTCAAAAGAGTGTTGGGTACCGTTACCGTGATGCAAGTCCCAGTCTGCCACAAGAACACGCCGGAGATGGAGATACTTCTGGGCGTATCTGGCGCCAATGGCCACATTATTGAACAGGCAGAACCCCATGGCCCTGGTTTTTTCCGCGTGGTGTCCGGGTGGTCTGACCAAGGCAAAGGCGTTATTCAATTCTCCTGAATGGACCAGAGATATGGCTTCGCACATCCCCCCTGCCGCCAAAAGGGCCGCCTCATAGGAGCCGGATGAAGTCTGCGTATCGGGATCCAGGTAAGTATAATCTTTGCCTTCCGTCGCGGCCAGTTTTTCCACGTACTCAGGGGAATGAATGAGTAGGAGTTCCTCGATTTCAGCGCGCCTGACAGGCACTTCCTGAAAATGCCCGCGCATGTCCGTGTCGTCAAGCATGGCATAAATCGCTTCAAGACGCTTAGGGGACTCCGGATGATATGGCCCCATTTGGTGCTCCATAAACCTCTCGTCCCGTACAATCCCTGTCTCTGCCATTTCTCTTCCTCCTGTAATGACCCAAAAAAGTTCTCTATCACTCATACCATAGTTTCAATGGCGGTCCAAGAAGTTCCCAATCCTCTGCTGACTAAACATAAACCTTATTCATATTTAGCTTGCCGCCTTGGAACAAGATGTGATTGAATAGACCATGTTTTTTTTCATCGCAGGAATCCAGCCTAAGACCACAATACTTGATGAACATCCCCGGATGTGCCCTTCCTGCGGACTCCTTCAGGCTGTTTTGAAGAGAAGGGACCACTATTTTTCTTTCTTCTTTCTGCCAATCATCCGAGTAAAAAAGGGGGAACCCCTTCTGGAGTGTCGAAGTTGCGGCGCTCTAACTCGCGAAACGGGGGAGCCGTTGTATCATGCTGCCAAAGGTCATCCCGGACTGAATTGCCCCTATTGCGGAAACCCGGTGGCAAAGGAGTTTCGGTTCTGTCCTTTCTGCGGGAAACCCGTCTGATTCCTCTTCATCAGGAGAATCAAATGGAGGTCTTTCCGCTTGACCCTCTCACATATTTCTTGTTAAGGTGCATCCCATACTTGTGAACGGAGTATCCCCCAAAATCCCGGCGAAAGGGGAAATTTTTTTATTCAATATGGGCTGATTTTCTGTTGAAGGAGCTACACCATGAGAAAGAAAGTAACGGTTGTAGGAGCAGGAAATGTGGGCGCTACTACTGCAATGCGCATTATAGAGAAAGAATTGGCTGATGTGATCATGATAGACGTCTTGGAAGGAGTCCCCGCGGGCAAGGCCCTTGATCTATGTGAAGCAGCTCCTGTTGAAGGTCATGACTGCAAGATAACTGGTCATACGGCTACCTATGGTGAAGCCAAAGACTCGGATATTGTCATCATGACTGCCGGCATTCCCCGAAAGCCTGGTATGAGCCGTGATGATCTTCTTTCCATCAACATGGGCATTGTTTCCTCTTCCAGTAAGAAAATTGCCTCCGTGGCGCCCAATGCTATTCTGATCATCGTGAGTAATCCTCTGGACGCTATGTGTCACGCGGCCTTTGATGCCAGCGGCTTTCCCAAGAATCGCGTCATTGGTATGGCCGGTATTCTGGATTCGGCCCGTCTTCGGGCTTTCATTGCTATGGAGCTGAATGTCTCTGTAGAAAATATCCATGCCCTAGTTCTCGGCGGACACGGGGATACCATGGTCCCCCTTCCCCGCTACTCTACAGTCTCAGGAATCCCTATAACTGAATTGATGCCCCCGGATAGAGTCGAGAGTCTTATTGAAAGAACCCGGACGGGTGGAGCAGAGATTGTAGGACTCCTTAAAACAGGAAGCGCATACTATGCGCCCGCCTCCGCCGTTGTGGAAATGGCAGAAGCCATTTTAAAAGACAAAAAGAAAATCCTTCCTTGTTCAGCCTATCTGGAAGGGGAGTATGGAATCAATCATCTTTTCATGGGCGTACCCGTCAAATTGGGGGCCAACGGAATCGAGGAGATCGTTAGGATCAGACTCACCGATGAAGAAATGAAAGCTCTCCATCATTCGGCTGCTGCGGTACGGAGTGTCGTAGACGATATGAAAAGGGTGGTATGACCGGATTGCTCCCGGCGCTGACACAAGAAAAAATCCTAAATTGTTACAGGAGAACCTGAAGCTTGGATGAAAACACCCTTCTGACTCAGCTCGAGGAATTAGCACACTCTCTTGGGATAGAAGTCCGGTATGAGCCCATTCAAAAGGCCGGCTCCTTCTCTCCGGGGGGTTTTTGCCAGCTAAAAGGAGAATATCTCGTGATTCTCAACTCCACAGCCACCAAGGAAGACCAGATCGAAACTTTGGCCAAGGGCGTAAACCGTTTTGATCTCACCCAGGTCTATCTTCGCCCCGGCCTGAGAGAGCTCCTCGACCATTTTTCCAAATAGGAAGAAACTCCATCGTTAGTGTTGTATCCCGAAAGAAACTTACATAACATAGTGTCTGAGGAGAGCTCTATAAGGGGAGGGGTAGGAGGGTCTTGTTCCCTCTCTTGTTAGATGTTCTTCTTGCTCGATGATTGGTTCGCGTATACAGCTCCAGATACTTGGCAATGGAAAACTTCATGTTCTTTCTCTCACAAATCTCTTGAATGCCGCGTAGATCATGGTAATAGCCCAGGTGGTTATATATATCACTCGATATCTGGTGCAGAAATCCAGAGCGAACCAGCCTCTCGTCGACTTCAAAACCCTTCGCTTTCATCACCCTGGGACCGGCAAATATAATGAGTGCATCGGGTTCGGCCATGATGATGTCGCCTAAGGCGGCGTAGCTGGCAATCGCCCCACCCGTAGCAGGATCCGCCAGAATGGAAATATAGGGAAGGCCATGTCTTTTCAAACGGTTGACCGATTCGATGGTCTTCACCATCTGCATCAGGGCCGATATCCCCTCATAGAGTCTGGCCCCGCCTGAGCAACAAAGACTCACAAATGGGAGGTTCTCCTGAATGGCATAGTCCACAGCCCTCCTGAACTTCTCTCCGAAGACCACCCCCATCGAGCCGCCCGCAAAGTAGAACTCGCTTATCGCCAGAACCACCAGAAAATGATGGACTCTGGCACTGCCTACGACCAGGGATTCTTTGAAATGAGATCGACCCTCCTGTTTTGACAGAAAGTCTCGGTAGTAATCAGTGATGGCCTCCTTTTCCAGTAATTGATCGACAGTCAGATTCCGGTAGAGTTCATGAAAACTCCCTGTGTCAGCCAGACAGTCTATCCACCCTTCGGCTCCCAGCGTATAGGAATGTCCGCATTCGGGGCAGACATGAAAATGGCTTAGAAAGTCCTCCAAAGGAATGAGTTTGCCACACCCTTTTACCCTTTTCTCCTCTCCATGCATGGCTCCGCATTCAATATATTCTTTGGTAGTTTTCTGTTCCATGACCCTGCCATAATCATCGCTGACCTCAATCAGGCTTGAGTAGTTGACGATTTTGATCCCCGGAGGGGGTTTTCGAAAGGCCTTCATAATAGGTTTCTCGATATAGCGCTTGAAATCGACAAACTTCCCACTCTCCTTTGAAAGACCATAGTGTTTGGCCCTCATATCCCTCTTTTTGATCAGTTTTTTAATCCGCGAGCGAGAAAGGTCTCTGATGGATTTTATCAAGAACTTCTGAATATTATCCGCGAGTTCCTGACAATTGGTCACATCTTCAGGGGAGGGGACAATACGGTCAATGACCCCAAGGCGCTTTAGGTCTCTTGCCGTGGGTTTCAGGATGGAAAGAGCATCCCCGATACGTGTGGGGTCCCTGAAGACAATGGAAGCCATGCTTTCAGGCGGGGCCGTGGCATAAAGGGCATCATCCACCTGCCCCCTAACGTCAGTCACCTGCAGGGCGAGGGCACCACCGCTGCCGCCTTCTCCCAAAACCAGGGATATGGTCCGAATAGGAATGGTTAGGAACTTTCGAATAAGATGTGATATGAAAAAGGCCTGAAAACGCTGGGCGGAATACATGGAGATATCCGCCCCGTAGGTATCCACAATGCAGAAGATAAAGGTGTTTTCTGAATCTGATTTTTCCGCATTTTTAAGAATGCTGAGAACCCGAGCGTGATCATCTGAGGTCAACATGCCGTAATCCAGCCTTTTCAGGTCGTCATTACTCCTGAGATCCGCTGGCTTCGGCTTCTGCTGGCCGATGACATAGAGCGTTTTGTCTTGGAATTGACAAGTCCCTCCAACAAGAGAAACGCCCGTGTTCCTGAATTCCTTAAAATCCGGAAACAGCTTGTTAATGATATCAGATGCCCTGGGTCGAAATGGATGCCGTGTCCTCTTTTTAAAGATCTCTTCGAGGTCTGGTTTTGCCATGAAGGTTGCCCTCCAAAAAATCACGCCCAAGGCATGACTTTTTCAAACGCGCCACATCGGCGCTCTATGAGAAAATAACTCCCTGTGTAATCAAGTTCTTTGGTGGATACAAAAAACCCTAACAAAAGGCGAAATATAGCATAATTTCAATCAATTATCAATTTTCTTGAAGAAACAACACCCTCAAAATAATCTCTCAGAATCTCTCTATGATCAAAGGCCATGGTTTCCGGAAGCGAGGTCGCATCAAAAACACCGGCATCCAAGGCATCACCTGAGGGCTCGGGGGTGCCTTTGGACCTGGCGACAAAGACAAAACTAATGCTGTGTTGCCTCGGGTCGCGATCAGGTTTGGAATAGGCCCCGAGTTGAGAAATAAGTTTGACCTCAAGATTGGTCTCTTCTTTGGCCTCCCTGATGGCCGCCTCCTCCAAAGTCTCCCCATAGTCCACGAAGCCACCGGGGATGGCCCAGCCATAGGGAGGATTCTTCCTTCGAATGAGTACAATTCCTCCCTTGACCTCTATAATAATATCCACTGTGGGAAAGGGATTTCGGTATCTTTCCACGACCCCGCCGCAGTGTGGACAGACAAGCCGATCCTTCATGGGTCTTGTTTCTCCGCTAGAAACTGGTTCCTCACGTGGACCATCCTGTGGATGGCGGTGATATGGCTCGATACGGCCAAGACAAGGAGCATAGCCTTAAGAAGGCCGAGCCCAACCACGGGAATAGAGCCAAGAAGAGATCCCATGATCAAGAGGGTTATTCTTTCAGGCCGCTGCATGAGCCCTATTTTGCATTCAAATCCTAGGAATTCTGCTCTGGCCCTGGTATAGCTGACCATGAAGGAGCCCGCTAAAGCCGCAATGACAAAGACCACTGCCCACCAACTCTGGACTCCGACCTCGCCGTCACCCTCAGCCCCGAAAAGGGCGGGACCTCCCGCGAAATACCAGCCCATCCCCAAAAGGATAAACGCGTCGCTGTATCTATCCAGGGTACTATCAAAAAAAGCCCCAAACCGGTTGTTTTTCCCGCTCCGCCTGGCGATCTCTCCATCCATGGTATCGCACGTCCCGGCCAGCATGACGATCCAAGCCCCCCAGAAGAAGGCCCCCGTACTGAAAGCGACTCCCGCTGTCACACTGAAGATGAGTCCGGCAAGGGAGAGAATATTGGGATGGACACCCAATCTGGATAGGAGCTTAGTGATAGGTGTAATGATCCTGAGATACCTAGCCCTGTTTTTTTCACTCAAGAAGACAACTCTAGTCATTTGCATCCCTTTTTCCTGTAACTTCCAAAGTACGGCTTTGCGCGGATAAGTAAGATATCAAAGGCGTTATCTCTTGTCAAAATAACCTCTCAGAAGATCGACCTGGATAGAGGCAAGGATTGACCCTTGTGACATTCTCTCTACGAGACTGTATCCCTCTCTTTACTGACGACTAACATTAGGCTTTCATGTACCCGGAGTGTTGCCATCATAGTCAAAGACTTCTTGACAAATGAGTCTCCAAAATAGACGATTGGGGAAGCTAATTCGATGGATATCCTCTCCCGGCCTTTTTTGGACTGCCACGATATGGGATGAAACCTTTGGAAAAAGGAGATAGTCCCATCTTCAAAGTATGATTCTGATAAAAGAGAGGAGTAACCCTGAATTAAATGAATTATATAACTCACTGAAATATTAATATATTTTGCCAATTCCTTTTAATTCTTGACGTGGACGACGGATAGCACTCAATAGACTCTGTTCAAATAGCGAGGACACAATGAAAACGAAAGATGAGATTCGGAAACCGGATGGCAAATTGGGCGTACTTATTCCTGGCATAGGTGGAGCAGTAAGTACGACTTTTCTGGCAGGGGTAGAATCAGTTCGACAGGGTCTGTCCCTTCCCATAGGCTCTCTAAGCCAGATGGGCACGATTCGTTTGGGCAAGCGTTTTGAATATCGCATTCCACTCATTAAGGATTTCGTTCCCTTGGCAAACCTTGATGACCTGGTCTTTGGGGGATGGGACGTATTTCCGGACAATGGCTTCCAGGCTGCTATTCAGGCCGGCGTTCTCAAACGGGAAGACCTCGATCCGGTCCAATCCTTTCTCGAGGATTTGAGTCCCTGGCCGGCAGTCTTCAATCAGGCCTATGTCAAGAATCTTCATGGTTCTAATGTGAAGCCCCAGACCTCATATCCGGAACTCGTTGAGGCCTTGAAGCGTGATATTGAAGATTTCAAGCGGATAAACGATCTGTCTCATTGCATTATGATCTGGTGTGCCAGTACCGAGGTGTATTTGAAACCATCTGAGGTCCACGCATCGCTGGACAATTTTAAAAAAGGGCTGGAAAACAACGACCCGAATATCTCTCCGAGCATGATCTATGCTTACGTCGCCTTGAGCAGCGGAATCCCTTACATAAATGGAGCCCCGAACCTGACCGTTGACACACCGGCCATGATCGAGCTGGCTAATCAAACACGGACCGCTGTTGCAGGTAAAGACCTTAAGACAGGGCAAACCCTGATGAAGACCATTCTCGCACCGGGCATCAAAGCACGGGCCCTGGGCCTCTCCGGTTGGTATTCCACAAATATTCTCGGCAACCGTGATGGCTTGGTTCTGGATGACAAAGACTCATATAAGACCAAAAAAGAAAGCAAACTCTCTGTCTTGGATACTATTTTACAGCCCGACGTCTATCCGGACTTATATGGAAATTATTACCATAAAGTGGCGATAGACTATTACCCCCCCCGAGGGGACAGTAAGGAAGGATGGGACTGTGTCGATATTTTTGGCTGGCTTGGTTATCCCATGCAGATCAAGATCGATTTTCTCTGCCGCGACAGCATCTTAGCCGCGCCTATTGTCCTGGATTTGATCCTCTTTACCGATCTGGCCCAGCGGGCCCGAATGCACGGCATACAGGAGTGGCTCTCCTTCTATTTCAAGAGTCCGCAGTGCGCGGCCAACCTATATCCCGAGCATGACCTGTTTATCCAATCGATGAAACTGAAAAACACCCTGCGCTATCTCATGGGAGAAGAGCAAATTACCCATCTGGGACTAGACTACTACTATCCCGTCCAATAGGAAGATCCGGGATCTTGCTGCTCGTGTCGTGTCTCAGAATGATCTTCAATAATAGGTGCCTACTGAACAGGTTCAAAGGGGGCATGGGGGTCTCTTTTCAGTTCCACCACCCAAAAGAGACCCTGTCTCCGACTATTTCATCCTGCGTCTCATTCCTCTTTTTCCTATGTATGTATTCCTGTAAAAGAGAAAAGATTGAGATATGAAGGAGGAGGACGATGGATCAGAAAGTGCAGATCATAGAGGGAGATATCACCAAGCAAGAGGTGGACGCCATCGTCAATGCAGCGAACACCTCCCTTCTGGGAGGTGGCGGAGTGGATGGTGCAATCCACCGCGCAGCGGGGCCTCAACTCATTGAGGAGACCCGGAAAATCGGCGGGTGTCCTACCGGAGAGGTAAGGGTCAGCAAAGGCTATCGTCTTCCAGCTAAGTGGATCATCCATACTGTAGGCCCGGTCTGGGCGGGAGGCCACAAAAACGAAGAGGCTTTGCTGGCCGATTGTTACAGGAACAGTCTTCAAGCTGCTGAGAATTTGGGGATACAATCCATTGCCTTCCCAGCTATAAGTACGGGAGTCTATGGTTTTCCCATGGAAAGGGCGACGGAGATTGCCCTGAGTGAGACCAGAGAATTTCTTGAAACCTCTAAGTGTCTGACCAAAGTGGTTTTTGTCTGCTTTGGGAATGAGGCTTTGAAGATATACCGGGATAAATACAAGGGAGTCTTTGAAGGTCCCTCCTGTTGATAGCCTTTTTTAAAGTAGCACACACGTTTGATCCGTAGGAGAAATAGATTGACAACACAACAAGATGGAAGATATACCATTGAGAAACAACCCAGAGTTTCTTTGATTTTTGAATGAGTTACGAGGTCTTGAATACATGGCCGACAATATTAGGAAAAACCGATACGCAGAAGCCGGGGTCGATATCGACGCGGGAAACAAGCTGGTTGAACTCATAAGGCCCATTGCCGGCAAGACCTTTAAACCAGGCGTTATCACAGACATTGGGGGATTTTCTGGACTCTTTTCTTTAAAGACCGATGGGATCAAGAATCCCGTTCTGACCGCTTCCACCGATGGTGTGGGGACAAAGCTAAAAATCGCGTTTATGATGGACAAGCATGATACTGTGGGAATTGATCTTGTGGCTATGTGCGCAAATGACATCATCGTTGAAGGAGCGACCCCATTATTCATGCTTGACTATATTTCCATGGGAAAATTGGATATCGACAAGGCGGTTGACATCGTCAAAGGAATTGCTGCGGGATGCATTGAGGCCGGCTGCGCTCTCATAGGGGGTGAAACGGCTGAAATGCCTGGTTTCTATGCCGAAGAGGAGTACGACCTGGCAGGATTCATTGTGGGATTGACTGAGAATGAACAACTCATAGACGGCTCTGAGATTGCCGTAGGGCACCAAATCATAGGCATCGGATCAAGCGGACTGCACAGCAACGGATATTCTCTTGTTCGCAAGGTCTTTTTTGACGAGCTTAAAATGTCTGTTGATGATCATGTGGGAGAATTCGGACGTACTCTTGGAGAAGAACTTTTGGAACCCACTCGAATCTATAGAAAGCCCATCGCCCATTTAATACGTGAGTTCCGCATCTTTGGGATCTGCCACATTACCGGCGGGGGACTCGTGGATAATTTACCGAGGATCTTGCCGAAGCAATGCAAAGCCGTGATAAATACCTCATGCTGGACACCCCAACCCATATTCCAATACCTCCAGCGCGCGGGTCATATCTCCATGAGGGAGTCGATGCGGGTGTTTAATAACGGTCTCGGATTATTGATTGTGATCAATGAAGAAGACACCAACGAAGTTCTCTCGCGTCTAGAAGCCATAGGGGAAACAGCCTATCATATCGGCTCAGTGGAAGCACGGGATGAAAAGGAAGACGTCGTCCAATTCACCAACTGACGAATTAGGGGGCATCAAAGACTCTCCGTTTTTGGTGAGTGGTTGCCTGCTTGGTATAGGCTGCAGATATGATGGAGGAACCTGTCCCTCTTCCGGTCTGATTCGTTTTGCCTCTTCAGCCAGTCTAATTCCCATTTGCCCCGAACAATTGGGCGGTCTCTCCACCCCCCGACCGTCCGCAACTATCACAGGGGGTGACGGAGATGATGTCCTCTCTGGGTGTGCCCGTGTGGTCAATCAAGAAGGGAAAGATGTGACGGACGCCTACAAAAGGGGCGCTGAGGAGTCTTTAAGATTGGCACGGCTAACAGGCGCAAGAATAGCCCTACTCAGAGAAAGAAGCCCATCCTGTGGACTCTCTACTCCTTACTGTGAGGGCAAATCAGGAATCGGGAGGGGCGTAACGGCCGCCCTTCTTCATTCATCCGGGATAAAAGTATTCGGAATTCTTCCGGAGGATGATTTCCCATCGCCTGACTTGTTTGAACTGATAAAGGGAAGGGGCTGGGATCAATCCAATTGATTCCGCTATGGCGGAACTCTATTGAATCTACGCTGAAGGCGTGATTTCATATAAGGAGCACATCATGTTTGGCCTTGGAACAAGTGAATTGATTATCATTGGAGTCATCATCTTTGTCCTTTTTGGCGCCAAAAGGCTACCGGAGATCGGCAAAGGATTGGGCGGAGCGATCCGGGAATTCCGAAATGTGAAGAAAGAGATCTCCCGCGAAAAACCCTCCGCACGGGAAGACAAAGAAAAAGATCAACAAGAGAATGACCCGCCTCTCCTTGAAGAAAAGCTGGCTGAGAAGGTCAAAGAGCAGATACCTGGTGTGAAAGAAGTCGTGAACGTAAAGCGGAAGGTGGAGAAGGTTAAAAAATATTTAAAATAGCGATCTTCTTCCACCGGAAAACCATAATCTTAGGCCGCTCATGTTTTCCACACCAAAAGGCTGTAGAGGAAGCCAATGTGGAAAACCTAAATGCCATGCTGGAGGCGGCCACAGAATACGGCGTTTACGGCAAGTCATCGATCATGGGTCCCTATGCGGTTCAGCATGATGTCCCTGCATTTTCAAAGGGGGCGCTGAGGTTTCTTTTCAGTTTCGCCACCCAAAAGACGCCCAAGCCCGTTACCGCCCGAAAAGTGAACAAGGTTTAGTGGACAGGCACAAAGAATGCCCGTCGTTATGGCAATATTGCCCATGAGGCTTCTTCACTAGACCCTCTTAAAACATCTCCTGACTCATTTTGTCTATTTCTTCTGACACAGCCTCATATACACCGGGATAGGTACTCACCGGCCCACCCATGGCCGTGTTCGGGATAAAATAATGTTTGCCGTTCGTTTCGCACGCCCTCCTCACTTCCCTGGCGATGACCTCACGAGACCAGTCCTCTCTATCAACCACGCCATTGTCTATATCACCCATAAAAGAGATTTTCCCCCCGTATTTTCTTACCAGCTCAGGGACATTATTTGTGGTCACGCATCCTTGCCAAATATCAATTCCCATTTCGATCATAGAGGGCACAAGATTAGCGCTATAGGAATCATTGTGATGGACAATGAGTTCAACACCGTTTGACTTATAAAAGCCGTAAATCTTTTTATAGGCGGGGACAAAAAATTCCTCGAACATCTTGGGAGACATAAACGATGTCTTGTGGCTGCCCCAGTCATCATGATGGAAGATTGCGTCAGGCCTGAAGTTCTCGCATAGCAATTTAGCATACCCGAGTTCATATTCAGTGATATACTCGATGAGTTCCTTCATGGCTTCAGGTTCCACGGCGAGAGCCAACAGACAAGAATCCATACCCAACAGATAATGCGTCTGCTCAAAGACACCCGGCGCGATAAAAACGGTCGCGAATACCTCGTCTCGATCGATTGCCTCCACCGCGGGTTTGTATTTGTCCCATTCAGACTGGGGATAATCGAGATTGGGTGCTTTGACGACTTCTTTCCACTTGGTCACGTCTTTTAGTACTTTGTGCTCCTCATCGTGAACGGGGAACGGTCCGGGCACACCTTCCGGCCATTGGATGGTAACGCCCCAACCATTCACAACTTGAGTCCCTGGAGTAGGCATTGGCGAAGCCGCGGTGATCGGATCACCCATAATCATGCCGAAGATCGTTGGCTGGCAAATCAATGCCTCGTATTGATTGACGAACCTGTCCGGATTTCCGCCTTTGATTGTCTCTAGAAGATTCTGTCTCTTGGTCAACATATATTGAGTCTCCTTTCCGTTTGATATCCGTTTAACTCACACTTTTTATGAATGAAAAGACAAAATAGTCAAGATTTTTTCGAGATGGGACGCGAAAAAGCCAATCGCTTTCCAAACGGGATCGGCCTCTGCGACAAGACATGAGTCTTGCTGATGGGCAGATTTGAACACTGTATAAGTGTCACTACTGGAGACCTAGTGCCTTTTTAATTTCCTCTGTTGAAAATGCACAGCGAGCGCATTCCCCACAGGCTTGTTGGAGCGCAGCGGAAATCCCGCTTGCGGGGCTGCGGGGTTAGCGAGCGA
>JAFGFY010000243.1 GCA_016930795.1 Deltaproteobacteria bacterium | reverse complement strand
TTGACGCCGGGGCGGATGAACCCGCCGAAGCCTTGTGCGAAGGCGGGTCATGTAGTGGGAACCATGGGTTTACCCGTGGGGCTCCATTGTTCTGCCATCATAACCCTTTGGTCATTATGAGTAACAGCCGCATCTTACAGTTTGAAGCAAGGGTCAAACGGAATCTTGACCTATATTGTTCACTTGACGCAAGCAAAAACAAGTAATAAAGTCTGAGAATGGAAAGAAGACAATCTCCCAGGATGACATCTCACTTTGAGGTGGAGGTATGGGGCCGTACAGGTGGGAACGAGATTACGGACTTTAGCACCGACGGTGCGTTTATCCGGATGGGAGGGGTTTTCCGCCAAATAACAGCCGGCAGCCAAGGGAATGACCACTATACCTTCGCGACAGGGGCTGCTCATCTCAAGGAGGGAGATAAGGTCGATCTTGTCCTTAGATTTCCGACCCAGAAAGGGGTCATGTTGCTTAAGGCTGAGATCAGGAGAATCGTGGATGAGGGTGTTGGGGTGGCATTTACCGACCTCACACCCGAAAGAGCCAAGATCATAAAGGGCTGTTTTGACGCCTACGAGTATGAAAAGTCGAGAGCCAGAGAGCAGTCTGTAAAGATGAAAACCAGAGTTGAGCCTGAAGTTGGAGAGCGTATTTGGAAAAAAGTGACAAGACGAGTCAAAGAGTATGTGAAGGCCCTAAAGGGCTAGCGCGAGTGAGGTCAGTGCAGCAAGAAGAAGTCAAGTAAAGCATTCATTTTTTTGAGACCAGACGCCCCCAGTCTAACTGAAGCCGGTTTTTGTGCACGGGTCTGTTATTGAATGTTGTTATTTTGAGATTATGGGCAAAGGTCAACGACAAACCCGTATACATATACAAAATCGTTTTTCGCCTGTCAGAAAATCCATTTATATTCAAGTATAACAGACTGAAGGGATCAAGCTCTTTCTTGTATGCTATAGCTGGAGTCAATGTCTTTGTATACGAGAGTTACCTGGCAGAGCGCAGAGCGACGCTGAAGGCTGAGCAGAGTGTATGGGGGATAATCTGCAACAGGAGTTTACGGAATTTTAGAATCTCTTGATTCCCACTCACGCCCCGCTACACGGGCCTTGCCGGAATGACGAGAGGTGACACAGTCTCTCGCGCGGGAATGAAAATAGTTCCTTGATACTTTTAGTATGAATATGAATAATAAAACAAAATATGATAAATTAAAATAAAAATAAAACAGAATAAATATAATAAGAAATAGTTTACTTCGTGAAAGAATTAAATGACTGAGTATACAGAACGGACCTATAGAAAAAGGGTCAATGCAAAAGATCTCGTTTCCTTTCATGTGGTTGTGAAAGAGACCGATGTGTGGGTCAGTGCTGATCAAAACCTGGAAAAAGAGGCCAGGGATCTTGTTCTCAATCAGAGATTCCCGCTTGAGGACTATATCAGCAGCCACCCGGATTTTTTGACCACTTTGAAGCCTTATCCGGAAGATCCCTATGCCCCGCCCATGGTCAAAGAGATGATTGAGACCACAAGAAACCTGGGCGTAGGCCCCATGGCCTCTGTGGCAGGGGCGATTGCCCAGTATGTGGGGCATGGGCTCCTTAAATGGACGGATCAAGTGATCCTTGAAAACGGCGGGGATATCTTTTTAAAGACAAACCGGTCGGTCACGGTGTCTATCTTTGCCGGTGAATCTCCCATGAGCGGGAAGATCGGTTTGATGATCCCACCAGAAAAGATGCCGTTAGGGGTTTGCGCATCTTCCGGCACCGTGGGGCATTCCCTCAGTCTGGGATCAACAGACATTGTCTGCATCGTTTCTCCTTCAGCCGTACTCGCAGACGGCGCGGCAACAGCCCTTGGAAACAGGATAAGGGATAAGAAAGACCTGGAAAAGGTCGCTGATTGGGCCGGTGAGATGGCAGGGATCTCCGGTGGTCTGGCCATTGTGGGGGATCAAATGGCCGCGTGGGGGGAAGTGGAGTTAGTAAGGCTTTAGCCTTCAATCTTCAGCCTTATAGGTAATACATCTCCTCATCCACCTTTGGCGGCGCCTTTTTTCGGGGTCCGGCTTTTCCCTTGAAGGTGAAGGGGTCTTCACTTTCCAGGAGATCTCCCATTTCCGCCTCGATCTGCTCCGGATCCTCGCCGTTTTCCATTCTTCTCAAGGCCTCCTCCATGCCGGGACCCATATCCATGCCGGTCATGTCGGTCAGCTTTCGCATGAGATTAGCCGCCTGTCTGGGATCGTTTTCATCGATGTGTTCGGCTTCGCTCGCGAGGAGGCTCATAGTCTGCTCCATCTTGGCCTCGTCCATATCGGGCATAGGCATATCGTCTTCCTCTCCACGATTCCTGGAGATGGCAAAACTCGACATCTGACGCTCCAATTTGATCTTCTCGCATTTTGGACACATGGGCCTCTTCTCTGTGTTGACCGTGCTGGAGAAGAAATTGAAAATCATGTGGCAGTCTTTGCAGTAGAACTCGTATATAGGCATATCGGTCTCCGCAAAAAATCCTCCTTAACGCGCTCATTCTCTACAAGAAAATCATCTTACAGTCAATCGATTTTTAAATGGATTCTATATCGAAGAGACATATTGATGTTGTGTTTTTTGAGAGAATTGTTATACTCTCTGTGAAGAATGAAGCCCCCTTAGAAAGAAGGTTATGCTTATGAAGACACTTTGGGCGCCATGGAGGATGGAGTATATCCTTTCTGATAAGAAGCAAGAGGATTGTATTCTTTGCCCCGGGAATGATCGATCCAAAGATGAAGAACGTTTGATCCTGTATGTAGGGTCACTGACCATGGTGATCATGAATAAATACCCTTACAACAACGGACACCTCTTGGTTTCCCCCATTCGGCATGTCTCCGGACTGGATCAGCTTTCAGATAAGGAAAGCCTGGCCCTCTTACAGATGGTTCGAAAATCCATTGATGTCTTGAAGAAGGTCATGAATCCGGAAGGTTTTAATGTGGGCCTGAATCTGGGTATTGTCGCGGGGGCCGGTCTCGAGGATCATATGCATTTTCACATTGTGCCGCGCTGGAACGGAGATACCAATTACATGTCCGTCCTTGGCGAAGTGAGGGTCATTCCGGAGCATATCAAGGAGACGCATAAGAAACTCCAAGTGGAGTTTCATAGGCTTAATGACAATGGTTAGGCCCTATCGTTGCAGTGATAGGATAAACCCTCTCGTTTTGCAAATGACATGAGGGGAGTTCTCAGAGAGCAGTCATAGGAATGAAAACTGCTCGTCATTTCTTCTGTAAACTTTACACAGGAGGTCAAACATGAAGCATTTTAGATTCATTATAGCCATTCTGCTTATAGTGTTCGTTCTCGCAATTATTATCCAAAACCACATGGCCATGTCGACATCGGTGGTACTCAGGTTAAATCTCCTTTTCACGGAGTTCACATCCACTCCTTTGTCCCTGTATGTTGTTGTGCCTCTTACATTCTTCTTCGGTGTCCTCGTCACCTGGTTTTATGGTATGATTGAGGATTATCGCCTCAGAAAAGAAATAAGGGGTCTTAAAAAGGACTTACGAGAGAAAGATAAGGAACTGAGTTCCCTTAGAAACCTCCCCATTACTTCCGATGACGTTTCTCCGGGTCAGATCGACATTCCCGATGAACCATAATGAGGGTGATGTGATGTGGGACCAACTCCGGGAATGGTTGTCAGTACCTGATCACCAGATAGCTTTTTTGGGCATTGTCATTGCCTTTATCGTGGGCTTAATGGTCGGCCGTCTGACCCGCCGCAGGACGGAGAAAAAGGTCAAAGCGACCGCTGAGAGAAGTGATGAGGCGTTTTTCAAAGGGATTCAGTATATCCTTTCCAATGACCATGATCAGGCCATTGAAGAGTTCACCAAATCTGTCCAGCTCAACTCCGAAACCATAGAAACCTATGTAGCCCTCGGAAATCTCTACCGATCCAAGGGGGAGATTGACAGGGCGATACGAATCCGTCAGAGCATCATTCTTAGACCAAATATCAGTAAAGAAATTAAGATTCGAGCCCTTGTGGACCTGGGTCTGGATTACCGAAAAGGAGGATTCCTGAACCGGGCACTCAAGGTGTTCCTTGATGTGCTCACGAAACAGCCGACGAATGTGCGGACCCTTGAAGAAGTTGAGAAAATCTATGAGGAGATGAAGGACTGGGAAAACGCCTTTGACATTCGTCAGAGACTCTCCAGACTGATAAAGGGGGAACACAGGCATATTCTCGCGCATCATCAGACAGAGTTGGGTAAAGCCTATTACGACAAAGGGGAGATAAGCAAGGCGAAATCCTGCTATGAAAAGGCCATATCCATAGATGAGAAGTGTGTGGATGCCTACCTCCACCTGGGAGACCTCCACTTTGACAATCAGAATTACAAGAAGGCGATCGCCGTGTGGAAAAAAGTGGTCCTCGTGAAACCTCGCTTTACTTTTCTAGCCTATCGCCGTCTAGAGGGTGCTTACTCGAAAATGGAAAACCTTCAACCCGTGGAGGATTTTCTAAAGGAATGCGCGGAACTCAACTCAGATGCCTTCACACGTTTGGCACTGGCCCGCCACCTGCACAATAAACAGGAAGATGATGATGCTCTAAAGGAACTCGAAGGTGCCCTGGAACTGGATCCGTTTTTCTGGGAGGCAAGAAAACTGGTCGGAGAAATACTCCTTTCCAAAGACAGAAAGACCGATGTTCGAGCTGCTTATCAGGACCTCATTTCTCACTTGAACGTCTCCTATCTAAAGTTTCAATGCGCCTTCTGCGGTTATGAACCGGACGGTCTTCAATGGCAATGTCTGCAATGCAAGAAATGGGACACCATGGACTTTGTGAGTTTCGAAATGGGTCATTCCACTTCACCCCATCACCTTCCGAATCCACTCTATGCGAAAACCGAAAAAGAGATAGAGGAAAAGGTATGAGCAAGATGACGCCGATGCTCAGGCAGTATCTGAGTATTAAAGGTGAATATTCGGATGCCATCCTTTTTTTCCGCATGGGTGATTTTTACGAGATGTTCTTCGATGACGCCAAGATCGCATCCAAGATCCTCGGCATCACGCTGACATCACGCGGTACCCACAATGGCCAAAAAATCCCCATGTGTGGTATCCCTCATCATTCATCTAAATCATATATTGCGCGTCTGATTGAAAACGACTGTAAGGTCGCCATTTGCGAACAGACCGAAGACCCGAAAGCAAGCAAGGGTATTGTCAAAAGAGAAGTAGTCAGGGTAGTGACGCCGGGGTCTGTGATGGAAGATGGAGATGTGGACGGCAAGAGCAACGTCTATATCGCGGCCCTGGCCGCGGGGGGGGATAGATATGGGCTTGCCCACCTGGATTTGTCCACAGGAGAATTCCGCGTCACGGAGATCGATCAGTGGGGGGAACTTCTTGATGAGTTGGGGAGAATCGCGCCGGCCGAATTGTTGATCCTTGAAAGAGATGACCTGGCCAAATGCGAGGATTTATTATCCCATCGAGTGGAAGTCCTGAGCCAAGAGAGGTTTGATGTGAAAAGAGCGGAATATCTCCTCAAAGAACAGCTCGGCGTCAGGTCCCTCACCGGTTTCGGATGTGACGTCCTGGATCAGGGAATCATCGCTGCCGGGGCCATTGTCCATTACATCAAAGAGACTCAGAAGGGGAATCCAGAGCACATCAAGGAGATCGTGACCTATCGTCTTGGTGATTTTATGTTTCTCGATGAGGCCACTATCAGGAACCTGGAACTGTTTAAGACGATGAGGCGCCAATCCGTAAAAGGTTCCCTCTTTCAGATCCTGGATCGGACCATAACCCCCATGGGAAGCCGTCTTCTGAAACGATGGATTGGTTATCCCCTGGTAGCGCCCGACCCCATTCGAAAGCGGCTGGCCGCTGTCGGGAGTTTCCGCGATGACCAGATATTCAGGGAGGAGGTCAGAGACCTGTTGGAAGGGATTCATGATCTGGAGAGATTAAATGGCCGAATATCCCTTGGCCGTGCCAATGCCAGAGACCTTGTCGCACTCAAGGCATCCCTCCATCGATTGCCGGAATTCAAGAAGAGGTTATCGAAATCGACGAGCGGACTTTTGGCAGATATCTCCACAAGACTGGATACGCTAAGGGATGTCTCGCACGTTATTGACCAGGCCATTTGTGAAGAACCCCCGGTCTCTATAAGGGAAGGCGGTTTGATCAAGGAGGGTTATAATCAAGAATTGGATGAGTTGATTTCCGCGACACGTAACGGAAAGGCCTGGATCGCTGACCTCGCTTCTACAGAACAGAAAAGGACCGGAATATCCAGTCTTAAGGTGGGATTCAATAAGATTTTTGGATACTATATCGAGGTTTCTAAGGCCAATATCCATCTTGTCCCATCCGACTATATCAGAAAACAAACCCTGGTTAATGGCGAGCGATATATTACTGAGGGATTGAAAGAATACGAGGAAAAAATCCTGGGCGCGGAGGAGAAGAGGGCGGAGCTGGAATATCAGATATTTGAAGAGATTCAGGGACAGGTGGCCCGGGAGAATCAGCGGATCAAAGAAACCGCAGGCCTCATAGGGGAGGTCGACGCCCTGGCGGGATTGGCCGAGACCGCTCAACTGAACAACTACACCTCTCCTGAGATCGATGATACCCAGACCATCGATATCGTAGATGGAAGGCATCCGGTCATTGAGCAGACAGTCAAGGACGAGGATTTTGTTAGCAATGACATTCATCTGGATGACAAGGAACAACAGTTTCTCATTATTACGGGGCCGAATATGGCCGGGAAATCGACCATTCTCAGACAGACAGCCCTAATCGTTTTAATGGCTCAGATGGGAAGCTTCGTTCCCGCGTCGAAGGCTCGAATCGGTTTGGTTGATCGTGTCTTTACGCGAGTGGGCGCTGCCGATGATCTGACAAGGGGACAGAGCACGTTCATGGTAGAGATGAATGAGACAGCTAACATCCTGAGGCATGCCACGAGCAAGAGCCTGGTCATCCTGGATGAAATCGGCCGCGGCACCAGTACATATGACGGTTTGAGTATTGCCTGGGCCGTATCTGAAGCCCTGCATGATCGAGGAGGGAAGGGGGTCAGGACCCTGTTCGCGACCCACTATCACGAATTGACGGAACTGATAGCGACTAAGAGGAGGGTTAAAAATCAAAATATCGCGGTCAAGGAGTGGAACGATCGGATCATCTTTTTGAGAAAGCTGATGCCTGGAGGAACGAGTCGGAGCTATGGAATCCAGGTGGCCAGAATCGCCGGCATTCCGGAGCAAGTCATTGAGAGAGCAAAAGAGATTTTAGCAAATCTTGAAGGGGAGGAGTTGGATGAGGTGGGCAGACCTCGTTTGGCACGATCTTCGGGAAAGAAGGAGTTGGAGGATTCCCTTCAGCTCAACCTCTTCGGGTCGCAGGATCATAGACTGATCAAACGGATTCGAGAATTGGATATTTCCTTATTGACTCCTCTGGAAGCCCTCATTGAACTGAATAAAATGAAGGAATATTTGGATGAACCTTAGTGTCGTATCCCAGAAGTACCTTCAATCATTTTAGCCGGTTCTATGCCCCCTTTGAATCCGTGCAGCAGGACCTTATTATTAGAGTTGACTCTAAGACACGACACTGCCATTCGATTTTTTGAAGAGCAGCTTTGCCGGCATAGAAAATGAAAACAAAGAAAACTCATATCACTCTGTTGTCACTCTTACTGCTTCTGTCCTTGCACATGATGGGGATGGCTGAAGTGTGGGGAGGGGCAT
This sequence comes from Deltaproteobacteria bacterium, assembly GCA_016930795.1. Lineage (GTDB taxonomy): Bacteria > Desulfobacterota > DSM-4660 > Desulfatiglandales > HGW-15 > JAFGFY01. Next base: position 1,653 of record JAFGFY010000243.1, on the reverse strand, counting down.
CTTCCGAACCCGAAAACCTTCTAAAACAGGGGGACGTCTGCCGGAAGGCCTTGTACCGATCAGAGAAGGACATGAAGTACCGGCATAATTGGGAAAAGTGTATGAGTATTTATAAAAAAGTCTATTCCCAATACCCCGAGAGTGAACAGGCACCCTGGGCCTTGTATCGAGAGGCCCGAATGTTTACCGAGCTTTACGATTTTTCAGGCCGAGACAGTGATTTAGATCAAGGGATAGAACACTTCAAGAAATTTACAGAGGAATTTTCAGATCACCGTCTGGCTGATGATGCCCAGTATCGGATAGGGGAGATCTATTACGAGATTTTGAAAGATCATTCTCAGGCGTACGTGGAATTTCTTAGAGTGGACATCAGGTATCCCTCCGGAGACATGCGCCCTCAGGCGAAGGCCATGCTCGAAAAGGTATCCGCCCTTCTCAATAAGCACCCTTCTTTTCCTTCGGGCTTGACCTCCGTGAAAGACATCCGTCACTGGTCTACACCCACCTATGCTCGTGTGGTCATTGATCTCGAAGACCCTGTAGATTACAGCGCTGACCTCTTGGAAAGGAATTCGGAAGATCAACAGACGAGTCGGCTTTGCGTGGACCTGGAAAAGACTAGGGTCAATTTAGACATTGAAAGCTTCGTGACCATAGAGGATGCTTTACTCCAGGAAGCCAGAGCCGAACAGCTTACTCCTGAGAAGGTCCGTGTGGTCCTGGATGCCGACAGTATCGACAATCATCAGATCTTTGCTTTGCACGATCCCTTTCGCATCGTGGTGGATATGCACGGCGCTCAAACGGAAAAGAGAAGAAGTACAGGGATATCTCGGAAAGAGGAGAGACCGGTTGAAAATGAAAAAGAGAAGACCTTTGAAAATCCCATACCAATTGTGGAACAACTGGGTCTTGGCGTGAAAACGATCGTCATTGATCCGGGCCACGGCGGCAAGGATCCGGGAACGTATGTCAACGGAAGAATTCAGGAAAAGGATATTGTTTTAAGCCTTGCTAAGATTCTGGCGAAGAGGATTAAGGAGAGGTTTGACTGTGATGTCTTCCTCACGAGGGACAAGGACGTTTTTATGACCCTGGAACAAAGAACCGCCTTTGCCGTCGCAAAAAAGGCGGACCTTTTCATTTCCCTTCATGTCAATGCTTACAGGACCCCTGGGATACATGGAGTAGAGACCTATATCCTGAGCTCGGCCGACGATGAAAGGGCCCGGACCGTGGCTGCGACGGAGAACGCCACTACAGAGAAGACCATCAGTGACTTACAGAGAACGCTCAGCGGGCTTTTGTTGAACACAAAGGTTGTGGAGTCAAAGAGGCTGGCCACGGAAGTCCAAGGAGGGATGATCGTCGAAGCCGGGAAGGTCCATAAAGGAATAAAGGATCTGGGGGTCAAGGGGGCCCCCTTCTATGTGCTTATAGGCGCGGATATGCCGGCTATTCTCGTGGAGACGGGCTTTATTACGAATCCATCGGAGAGAGCGCTTCTGCTCAGCGAAGAATACCAGGAAAAGCTGGCCCAGGGTATCGTTGCAGGTATAGAGGGATATAAGAAGGGCCTTGAGCAGGTCTACAGGGGGGGAGGGTAACATAGGCAGAAGGTTTAAGACTGAAGGCTGAAGACTAGCCTTC
>JAFGFY010000046.1 GCA_016930795.1 Deltaproteobacteria bacterium | reverse complement strand
ATTCAAGATTCAAGGTTCAAGATTACAATTTGGGTTACCAAATCTTCATTTCCTGGGTCTCTTTCCTTATCCTCATCCCATCTGACTCTGTTAAGAGCCTTTCTTCTACCATTTCGTCCACCATCGCATTGACTTTGTTCAGGTAATCCTCACGGGTAGGGTAAAGGCCCTTGATTTTGTCATGGTTAAAGGGTTCCTTGTAGCCTCCCAGCATACAGAAAAAGGCGCTCTCCTCATCCAGGGGCCGGCTCTGTCCATAATAGGTTGCCAGGGGATATTCAACATAGGGGTTTCTTACACCGCCTAAGGCATTTCCATACTCATCCAGCTTTATTTGTATCTCGCCTATTCCTTCCGCCTTTTCCGTCATGATAGGCTCGGCCTTTGGCGGGGGCGTACCTGTTCTCAGCCAGATATACAGATTGTTGTAAGCGCTGTTCATGAAAAACTCGATTGGAAAATCGGTCACGCCATTTTCGTTGATGCCCGCACAGTTGGCCGGCGTTGCCGGAACTCCGGCCTTCTGGATATCAGCGGGACAGGGCTTGTTATCCACACTTTTCTGATTCACATGCGATGAACCCGGTATCTCATATCGCCTGTACATATCCTCTGCTGTATCGCTGTCCGGCCTTCTGGCAGGAATGGTCATATTCAATAATCCCTGACTTACCACACTGATGATGGGGACTCCACGAGGTTTTATTATGATACTGGATTCTCCAGGAGGAGCGGCATCCGCACACTGGTTTATGGGAAACATAAAGGCATCACCGTCACCGATCATGTAGCCGTCGTATATAGGGCTTCCGTCTTTGAGTTTGGCCGTATCAAGGGGATGTATGAGGTTGATATAGGTGGTGAGGTAACCGCCTGTCTGTGAGTAGCCTGTGGCGATCAGATATTCCACCTTATAGTCTCTGATTGGATTTGATTCTGAGTCACTCTTTAAGAGGGCCCCCACTTGACTGACCATATCCCACACAAGACCGTTTTCAGTCTCGGGTGTCGTATCATCGAGGCTTCCCGGCTTGGGTTCGCATCTCTGATCAGGAGGCTGAGGATTACTCATTGACAATGAAGCATACCGCTCAGGATTGAATACTTTGAGGGCTTTAACAGCAACAGGTTTTACGGTAATGCCAACCCATATGTCGCCATTTTCGATAAAAAAGTCCTTGCAGAACATCCACTGAAGATCCATATCGTGCATGGCCGTCGGATTATTCAGTTCCACAACGACATTCCCGCTGAATTTCGATTGGTCAGCCGGCCTCCTTATAAGGATTCTCGTGCTATACGGCGCATCAGGCGTTCGGATAATGACATTCTCCTCAGAATCATAATCATACACATTGGCATTACCGCTGACAAAATATTCCTCTTCTATGTAATTGAATGCCGCAAGATCCTGGGGCACAGTCGAATGATCCGCAGCGTTGAATGGATAGGATTCCGAAGTGATTTCAATTGGTCCGGTCACCTTTAGAGCCGCTGAACTTTTATCATCGGTCTTTGCGCAGGAAGCACATAAAAGTATGATTGAAAGGAAAATCCCTGTCAGATAATAGGTGGTCTTTTTCATGTTTTTTCCCCCAAAAAGAAGTTCAAGATTTGAGATTCAAAATTCAAAATCGCGGAATAGATTATACTATCGTTTTTGCCCTTTCATTTCTGATGATTTGAGATATCTTATGAAATCAGAAAGCTGTTTTGACAGGGAGAGTAGTTCATTATTCAACTTTTCAAATTCATCCTTCTTGATATAACCCAGATCGAAGGCAACATAAAGCTGTGCACGGACTTCCCCAGCTGATCCTTTGGCAATAAAAAGAAACTGAATGAACTCTCTATTAGAACCTCTCTCAAATCCTTTTTACCCTGTTAAATAGGATTTGAGTCTATTTCGTATGAACGCCTTTCCATGATATGTTTTCAGGTATTTCTCCCGACGAGTAGCATCTTTTTGACTGAGACAGGCTTCATAGTATATCAATTCCAGCGGTCCTCGATCTTGAGTCGATTCAACCTGCCCCTTATAATGCTGCTCAATTCTTACCTTGAGGTTTTTCGTATACCCAGTATAAAACTTACCGTCTTTTTTACTCAAAAGTACGTAGGTATAAAACATCCTTTAACCCTCAAGGTATTTAACAGGGCAGGTGTTAGACATAATCGATACTGCTGTCCTCTGAATCTGCTCTCTTAGTCCATAGTCTCTTGAAAATTGCCCCTCTCTGGAATGAATATAGACCGCTTTTGCAATTGACCTTGCCTGTTGCCATACTTCCATATCCTCAAACTTCTCGATTATAGACATACAAAACTCTCAATCTTGAATCTTGGATTTTGAATCTTGAATTATTTAACGCCATTTGTCTATTGAATAGGCCAGAGGTCTGCCGTAGGCGCCTCCCCACGTCCAGGCGTTTCCGGTTCCGCCGGCCACAATGACGGTGACGGCCCTTGGACTGACGAACTTGGGGACATCTGTATCTTTGGGAAGCCGGCTCAGACATTCAGTCCCTGACCTTTCATCCACTTCATAGTCCGCGGGACGATCCGGACGGTTGTTAGTGCCGGTAAAGTATCCTGACTGGCGTCCCATGCCTAATTTATGCAGCCAGTAATTCTTCGCCCACACACCCTGCTTCCATGTGACATGTTCATACATATATTCTTGAAGATCCCTCATGGTGTTGAAGCCGTATTCATCTTTCCAAAAGCAGGCGGTGTCGGGTGTAAGAGAAAGGATCGCCCCGTTCACATTGGTGAGGGTTTTCAAGGCGGCTACGGCGTGTTCAGGTGTCCCAACCTGGTTTTCCTGCAGAGTCTCGGCGGATTTGACTTCTATGTTTTGGAATGGAACGAGCTGAACCTTTCCTTCCCAGGAGAGGAGCACGCTCTCGTCAGGTCTGTACCCAAAATGCTCGTTCAAACCTTCCCATGGTGTGTTTTCGTCCTCCGCGAAGATTGTTCCCCAATGTAGGGGGCCTGTGCGTTCAAGGACATTGATGCCGAAGATAGCGCCCCCCAGATTAATGCCGATTAGCGCAGCTACACGCTGAAGAGTCATGTTAGCCGGGTTGCCGGGAGCAAGGAAACAGAACCCCGAGTTCATGCCGATCTCTCTGGCAATGGGACCACTGACCACAAACATATGGCCGAATGAAGAGTCTCCGGGGTAACCCACGCAACCCCCGGCTTCCGCGATGGCGAGGGCTACGGGCATATATTCCGGCTTGCAGCCCGCCATGACCGCGTTGATGGCCACCTTCTTGACCGTGGCCAGGTATTTGGCGCTGTTCCAGAAACCTGTGAATTCGATGGGTTCATCCGGATCGTGGCTGGTCCCTTTCAGCATCTCAGACACCCTTTTTTCCGTAGGGGGCGTAATGGGCAGACCGTCGGTCATTTCTGCTATGGGACCGATACTCGGATGGCACACCAGTTCTCCTTCAAATGTCTTTTGGACCTCGTCATAGGTCCCTGACATGAAAACGCCTTCGTTTCGGGGAGGTTCATGGATTCCCGAAGCCGTTTCGTCTTGAGTAAGAGGCCGTGTCAGAGCATCGATGAACTTCAATGTGTATTCCTTCGGCAGGGATTTGAGTGTCGTATCCTGGGGGGTCAAGACTTCACGTATCGCGGGTACGCCTTGCCGCATGAAATTCAGCTTCGCGGTCTTATTGATACCCGGGTCCTCAAAGGACTCCAATACCACCGGCATGCCCTTTTTTTCGAGTTGAGCCGCGACCCGGCTCATGGCCAGAGAGGCACCGCCTCAGTAGTTATGACCGAGAATGACGGCGTCACCGGAGAGCATTCTATCCCAGTCCTCCTGCGCCAGATCGTCCCAGCGGCCTTTGGTGGAATAATAGACGACATCGCACGCTGCCGCGGCTTCTTTCAGGTCCGCCGCGACGGATTCCATGATTTCCTCATTGCCTCCATGCAGGTTGGCGACGATGATTCTCTTATCGGCCAGGGTGTCCAAACGTTGATTTAAGCCCCTGAATGCGACCACTGGTTCCCTGCTCCGGGGATCCAGCACGGTATACACCGGTTCATTAGGTTCGTATGGTGTATCCTTTTTCGCCATTTGATTAACCCGGTGATCTTATATTAGCCTCTGGTTTATGATTCTGACTGCTGACTAGTGAATACTATCTTCTGTTCTAGGTGACGTGTTTTGATGATTGAGGCTTTCTTAATGAATATGGAATCGAAAAAATTTAATGTCCCATGCGGGGAATGGGAGAAAATCCCTCACCTTCAGGCGAAGACTTTAGTTAAACATTATACACCCCGCAGGGTTCAAGGGTTCCAGGATTCAAGGATTCAAATGAAACAGAAATGAGTTCACAGCTAACAGGTCATAGCTCATGGCATACGATCAGTTATAAGCTTTTTTGCACTTGACCCCTCGACCCCTTGGATCCTTGGACCCCAAGCCTTCGGCTTTAGCCGAAGGTGGTTGACTTTGATTACGATCAAGCAGTTATTCGTTTAAAACATCTTCAAACACTTTTTCAAGCCCTTCCTTTTCAGGGGACTTCTCAAATTCGGTCAGCCATTTTTTTATATACTCCTTGTCTATATCCGGGTTCTTAAGAATAATGGACTTGACGTCTTCAAGGTCTCTTGGTCTCCCTGCAAAGACTTTATGGATGATCAAATCCTCAGCAGAGGCAAACATGACCTCGGTCCCTTCTAAAAGGACGGTTTTGGATCTTGAAATGGCCTGTTTCTCATAGGGCGTAAACGAGAAAATGAAATCTACTCTTATCCCACTCTCTTCATCTCTTGTAGGCAAGACAAAGGTCTTTTTTACAAATGATCTGAAATCTTCGGGTATGATCTTCAGATCCATGGCATCAACGACCGGAAGAAAATTTTCCAGACTCTCCGCATCGAGTCCAAGCGTAATGTCAATGTCCTTTGTCATGCGAGGTGTCCCATGGAGGAGAACCGCCTGGCCACCGATGATCATGTAGGGAAGATCAGCCTTTTTCAACTCTCTGGCTATCCTCGCAATGAGTTCTTCAAACATGATTCAACATCCTCGCGATCCGGATATCCACTTCTATTCCCTCCAGAGGATCCTGCAGGGGGAGCACACCAAGGGCCATTCCTTCCTGCCACATTCCTTCAAACAACCTTAAAGCCGAGATATAATCCGGTCTTTCCCTTCGCATTTCTTGATGTTCAAAATCAGCCACAAGATCAGGGTGTTTTATCATAGGAATATTCCCGGAAGTTTTCTTGAATGATGCAACAATAACACCCTTCCATGTTAGGGTAAATCATCTGTTAACTCAATAAAATTATTGAGAAAAAGGCTTTTTTGATGCATCAAATCAAAGAATTTCCTGAAGCCGGATCTAAAATCAGTCCTCTGTTTTGAATAATGCAATCCAGATCAAATATGGGGTTTTGAATGCAGGATTTTCAATCTGATCCTTATTCATCCTCTAGATCAAGGCCCCACTTTCTGAATAGATTCTTGTAGAGTTCCGGCCGGTCGAAGTCTGCCATCTTCAGCATGGGTGAAGTCATAAAATCAGCCCCTTCGAACAGGGGAGTTTGAAGTCCTTGAACGATTTCTTCAAGCTTATCCCTGGGGATGGAGATGATCATCTCATCTCTCGAACCTATTGTACGCATATCCTCTCCGATGTCCGGAGGAGCCACAAAGAGTTCATTTTCATTGATCACAGGCACAATCGTGTAGGCACAGGATGGTGGAAAGTAGTGGGAATTCACTGGCGGCTCCTTCTCTCCAAAGAAATGGAGCGGCATGAGCATGGTCCTCAGCTGGCCTGGATCACAATAGACGAGTACAAGGTCTGGCTCGAATGCGGCTTTTGAAAGAGGGGCTGTGAGTATGCCAATGTATCTGTCTCTTTCAAAACGGGGAAATCCAAGGAATTTTTGAATTTCCGGGTCATCGGATTTGTCTTCCAGGCCGTAGGCGATCAATGGGGCGAAGCACCAGTTATCTTCCCTAAGCATGGCCACGGTGACTCCGTCCCTACGGGACATGGCAAACGCCTGGCATTGGGCGAGATGAATACCCTTGTCCCTCTTGGGCCTAAAGGCCTCTTCAGGGATATCCGTTTCATTTTCCAGCATCTTAACGGCTATTGGAAATGTTCTTAATTTGAGTCTGTTTTCAAGTTCATTTCCGAAATCGTTGTATTCTTTTATGGCTGTCATTTTTTTTATCTCCTTTAAACAATGAACGGTTATCAATAATCAACAAACAATGAAAAAAAAAGACAGTGAACAATATGTAAGAATAGAGGGATCAAGTCCGTGCTCGACTTCTGTTTTCAACCTCAAAAGCATAAAATCCTGTCCTCAACTTCGATAACAAGGAGTATTAGGACAAAGAGACAGGGGTATAAACAGAAAATCCCTGTGCTGGTTTCCAGAAACGGGGTTTGCTGGTGTTAACCCATTTGAACTCCCATCTTGTAGTTACTAGTGGTAATCCATGCTAATTCAATATAACTTAAAAGTTGTTAGTTTGAATGATATTTTATTAATAGAAAGGCGAGGTTAAGTCAAGGGCCTTAAACAGTCAATTGAAGAACCCTACAGCAAGATGCAGGCATCTCCCAAATGCAAGGAGGCTGATTATTATAATTCGCTCGCTGTTCATTTTCAAGGATCAAAGAACCCAAAATCCACCATCTAATATGGACATATTCTTTCAAATCAAGTGGTTTGGACCTATGCCTGATCACCAGCAAGGTATTAGATGTAAGGCGTCGCATCGCAGAGCCCGCTGTTTTGTGCGGGAGGAGCGATAACTGAGGCGTATAGGTCATACGCCGCAAGCCTTTCGAGCGCCTCAAGGTCGAACGAGAGGAGAGATCAAAGGCAACACAGCCCTTCGAGTTACTAAGGGCCATGAGCCTGTCGAATGGCAGATGATGCCTTGATGGTGAATCAGGGAACCGATGGGCTGAGTGCTTGTGGATGAACAATATCAATGCCCTTCGCCATCACCTTTCCCTCAAATACCTTTCCAAATCCGTCCGTCTTCGTGCCTTTTTCATTAAGAAATTCGGCATCCATATCTCATAGACAATATGTCGTGTGTAATCCAGACTTGACATGTAATCCCAATTCTCTTACCTTCCTTCCCAGAAGAGGCGAGTCTCTATCAAGCTATTGAAAACAGGAAAGTTGCAGGAACCCATCGAGAAGAGAGTTAAGTAATCGTTTCGATCCGAAGATAACCAGCACTGAATGAAGGCTCCTAATTCAGTGTACTGCAAACAAGGAGGTCATTTCATGGCTTATCGCCAGTTTGATTTCTACGGTGTTGGGGTGCGGATTGAAAGTGCTGAAGAAGAGTCCCTGAGTGCTGTAGAACACGACTTTTCCTATTTTCTAGGGAAGGCCGATCGCCCGTCGCTAGGTCTGACTCTGACCAACTCTAAACCGGATTACGATCTCCTGCCGGAACTGACCTGTTCTTTTGCCACTCCCCGCAACATCTGTTTCAGTGATGAGCGCTTCAGTTACATCGACTATTTCGGCCAGGGACTCAATATCTACGACCGCCAGGCCAATCACTGCGAGATCATTACCGACGACCTGGAACTGGCACATGAGATTGCATATTTAACGATCTTGTCAAGGGTATCGGAGGAATTGGAGCGAAAACATCTTCATAGGATTCACGGACTGGGCATTGAATTTGAGGGTAAAGGCACCGTCATTTTATTACCCAGCGGCGGTGGGAAGTCTACAATGGCTCTTTCCCTTCTTCGTTATGATGACCGATTCCGGTTGATATCGGAAGACTCTCCTCTCCTGCGATCAGACGGGCAATTACTCCCTTTTCCCCTGCGTATCGGCGTCCATCCGCATGTGGTCCCCTCCCACATTGACACTCGCTTCACCCGGCTGGATAAACGAATAGAGTTCAGCTCCAAGATAAACATCGATATCCGTTTCTTCGGCAACCAGGTGTCACGGCAGGCCGTCCCAGCGGCATCACTTCTGTTGGGCACCCGGTCTACCGGCCGTCGTGCCAGGATTTCGCCGGTTTCTAAAACTGCCGCACTGCGTCATGCACTAACAAATTCCATAATCGGCGTCGGCCTTTATCAAGGATTGGAGTTCCTTTCCCAAAAAAGTTTTAGAGAATCGGTTCAGCATATGGGTTTGTTGTTCTCACGCGTTTATAACAACTTGATGTTGCTCAAACAAACCCGTGTTTATGAATTCCTGATTGGGAGAGATATTGACAGGAACCTCGAATGCCTGCGTGACTTTTTACTGCAGAATAGAGAATGAATAATCATCACACGTAGGCATTTCACGCAAGATCGTTCGGTTAAACGAAAAATGCATCTTAATGCTTTTCTCAGCATGCCGTTTGTGGTCAGGCTTAAATCAAGCGCCGCTCTCATCCTATCGACCATAGTCAGTTTGATCCGTATCTGGTTCCAGGACAACAAGCTTAACCGTACAATGATAGGACAAATCGCCCTGCAAGCCTCTATTAATGGTTACCGTGAAAGCGCACTGCTTTATGTGGCAGCTAAACTGGATCTAGCGGACCTCCTATCACATGGGTCTCGGAATAGCTCAGATCTGGCCCGTATGGTTGGAGCTCATGTGGCATCGCTTCACAGGGTTCTACGAGGGCTTGTATTGATGGGCATATTATCAGAAAAAAGAGACGGGCGCTTTGCACTCACAGCGCTGGGGACATGGCTCCTCTCCGGCAAGCGGAATTCGTTACGCAACTCAGCTTTGTTGTGTGGAGAGGGTCGTTATGTTGCATTCGGATCGCTCATTAAAAGCGTAATGACGGGCAAGCCGGCGTGTTCAAGTCCGGAAACAGATTATTATGAATTTCGAAAACAGAATCCCGATCTGTGCAGGTCATTTAATACGGAGATGGCGCGACGAACACGCCTGGATACAGAAAGCATTCTGGCTGCATATGACTTTCGTTCACTAAAAACTGTCGCCGACATTGGCGGGGGATATGGCACGCTCCTCTCAGCCATTCTTAAGGCCTATCCTACTCATACAGGCATTCTCTTCGACCAGCCACATGTTACCGACGACGCTCTGTCTTACCTCGAGAAAGCCGGTGTGGCGGAACGATGCATGATTGTTGGGGGAGACTTTTTCAATCGTATTCAAATAGGCGCGGACGTACTTATCCTGAAGAATATCCTTCACAACTGGGATGACGAACGTAGCGTTACGATTCTCAGAAACTGCCGCGAGGCTTTGGGAGAAGGAGGGAAAATACTCCTCATGGAACGCCTGATGCCGTCTAGTGCCAAAGACAATTCCAACACGATTTGGTTGGACCTGTGCATGTTGGTGCAGATGGGCGGACGGGAACGCACAGAGAATGAATACCGAGAGCTTCTGTCTGCCGGCGGTTTTATTTTTACAACAGCTCTCCCGACATCATCCCAGCTCTGGATCATCGAAGCAGTACGTACCGGCGAAACTGAATAAAAAAATCGACGCTAATACAGAAACGTAAGACTGTGAAATCGATTCATTGGACTATTTCATGAATCCATGTAGCGTTTTTCGAGTTGCTCAAGGATTTCCCAGTGCTCCAAGGATTCATGATATAGCCGCCCAAAATCCTGCTGATAGTACGCCGATATCTTCGGGCGGTGATCCAACTCGATTCGCACAGCACTCTCCGGCATTGGCGGTGGAATCTCACCGTTGCGCAAGTAGGGTATGCAGTACCGATTAACAGCGACTGTCGTGCCCGGTGTCCAGGTGTCCCGGCGGACAAAGCCGGGAAGACGCAGCATATTGTCTTGACCATAAAAATGACAGGCACGCACGAACTCCCTTAGCTCCGGAGTCAAGAAACCGATATTTTTCAACTCTTCAGGGATCCTCCAGTTCATAAAGGGATTGACGAAGTGTATATAGAGATGAAATAACTCAGGCGTAGCGATAAACGACTGACTGTCGAAAACCTCATCCGGCAATGAGGATATGCCCTGCGGCAGAATCACGAGCACACGATGGAAAGACCTTGGCGGCAGCGGTGTGCGGATAATTATGGGAGTCTGTAGAGTACGGAGCTTTGGAAAAAGCTCGTCGTGCAAGATCCCAGCAAGATTCATAACATACTTCACAGCGAACTTTGGGTCATGGACCCGGCCCAAAAGGCCGGCACCGTCAGGGTCACTGCGTGCTCCAATCTCGGATTCCTTATTCGTCAGGTAAGGTTCTGGCGTTATCCTCCGGGCAACTGCCCAGGCTTTCCAGATTTCCGCGCAAAATTTTCGCAGGTTGCGACCGTTTCTCTGCCTGACTGCTATGGGGAAAAAGCTCTCATTCCAATAGGCAACCCAACGAATCGCGTCTTCACGGCGGGTGGGATAGTACGGAATGGGAATCGATTTGCCTGAAAGTAGAATCGCGCTCCTACGTTCCAGTGAACTGAGAACCGTATCCGTTCGGCTCCACCGGTCGACACCCTGTGGATCGAACACCATCATATGGCCCAGAGCAGGATTCAACTTTCTTAGAACATTCACTCTTTGATGCAGAGAAGCCAGCTCGGGCCCGTCGTATGACTCTGGATTCGGAGTACGCACTACGAGATGCAAATCGATATCACTTCGGCCGAAAGAAACCTCTCCACGACCAACACCGCGATTTACATAAACGCTTTCAATAATTGGATGGCGTTGAAGAGCGACTGCTAAAGCCTTGGCCGCCAGACGATAGCTGCCGACTGAAAAACGATTACCCAGAGTACGAAATGAATATTTTGTATCCGAAGAGTCCATGACACATCGCTAGAACGAAACCAACTCAACCCCTTTAACTTGACAGAATGTTTAATCATTTTCAAGCCCTGAGTTAAGACTCAAGCTATTTAGCGGGGTGAACCCGTTAGAGATAGAAAACACTCAAGCTTGTTCTAAATGTAACGCGAGTAAATTCTCATTTTAAGATACTTCTATTATGTTCACACAATCGTTTTCGTCAATCATTGTCGATCCAGTGTAAAATCGACTTTGACGGTGTTTTTAAGTAAGTTGGAAATTTGGAGGGGCTCCAAATAAAATAAGAATAGAGAATAAAACAGAAAGGAGCCACCCTATGAGGAAAGTATTACGAATCGGTTCAAAAAGAAAGCCGAAAAGAAAAAATCAAGAGATAACAAATGGTTGTGATTTCAACGCCAGGATAGAGAGGATACAAATGGCGGAATTTAGGGAACGTTGTTGACTAACGTGACAAATCACAAATTTACACATTTTTCCTTTGAAATTATCTCTGTTTCTTTTTAACCTAGTTGCCATTGGGAGTCCCTCCTTTTCGGTTAGATTTGTTGACAGGGAATTCTGGTCCTTGAAAGGCTTCGTAAGCTTAAGTCAAATGACTGTAAATAATAAATTACCCATTTGATATGAAAGGAGGCACAAAATGCGTACAGGGAATATAGCTTTCAAAATTTTGGTATTTCTGTCACTCTCTATGCCTGTGATGGCGCAGGAGATACCACCGCCCGGGCCGGGCATGGCCATGAAGCAGTTAAATGTGGGGGCATTTGTCGAGCAGGTGGATATAGACAAGGACGGCTCCATGTCCAAAGATGAGTGGAAAACGGCCAGGTTAGTTGATCTGCCTTTTACATTCTGTGATGCAAGCAAGGACGGTATATTATCTGCACAAGAAATGGCCGACTGTAGGTTGCCCGAAGCGATGGATACTGATGAAGACGGCGTTCTCTTAGTGGATGAGATGATAGAGTTCGACAAAAGGATGGCGAGCGCGCCCAAGAGGAAGTATGAGGCGACGAGCCCCTATGTGGGAGGGGGCGAGACGGGGATGGATTTCATTCGGGTGCTGGATGAGGACGGTGATGGGAAAGTGACTCACGCGGAATGGGAGAAGAATAAAAACGCCACTGTCTACAAAGACAAGCACTGGCCCGAATATAACAAAAACATGGATGAATATATTACGGTGGATGAGGCCCCACAGAAGCCGTAAGGGTCGTTTGATTGCAAAAGCATACTCTGTTTTCAGGAGGATATCCTCATGGCTCAATCAGAATGGATTGATATCAGCGTTCCTTTTCCGGTGGATAAACCCATGCCATATTTCCCTACCGACCCCCAGGGACCCAGTATCACACGAATTTTTGACAGAACCAAGGGTGAACCGGTCACCATGTCACAGATCAATATCAATTCACACAACGGCACACATATCGACGCGCCCTTTCATTTCATGGCGGATGGGACAACCATCGATATGATGCCCCTTGATACGGCGATCGGCCCCGCACGGGTGATCGAGATCAAAGATCCTGTGAGTATCAAGCTTAATGAAGTGGAGCCTTATGACATCAAAGAAGGTGAAAGGATCCTCTTTAAGACCGGGAATTCATCCCATGCCTATAACACGACTGATTTCATCACGGATTATGTCTATTGCACCAACGAAGTCGCTTATTACTTAAAGGACAAAAGAATACGGTTGGTGGGGGTCGACTATGTGACGATTGGGAGTCAAAAAGACCTGGAGAATATAAAAATCGTTCATGAAACACTCCTCGGAAACGACATTTATATCATAGAGATGCTGAATCTCGACGGCGTGACGCCCGGCAACTATGAGATGATATGCTTACCCCTGCGTATGGAAAAAGGTGATGCCGGTCCTTGCCGCGCCATCATCAGACCGATGGATTGATCATTCCGAATCAAAGGGATAGGCGAAATCAGCCTCCTCCAATTCCGGCGGACTTGTCCGCTGGTAGTACAGCGGATTCTGACTCAAGCCACACACATTTTCCAGGAGAAATGGCATACCAATGAGAGTTACTATGATTCCCTCGGTGATCCTGCTCTGTCTTATATTCCTGTCCACAGGCTGCGATTCACAACCCACCACCCCCCAGGCATCAGACCCAACGGATCACGCGGCACTATCACCCGGGCTACCCCGTCACGGCGGTGTTTTGAGACGGGTGGCGACCGCCTTCCCCAAGATTCTGGGCTACCCGGAAGAGTTCGCCCCCATCGATTCTGATTATTCCACCCCGGCATTGGAGCGATTGGTCAGCTGGGATGCTGCGGGAACCCTGATTCCTGTCCTGGCCGAGTCCTGGGAAGGGGATCCGGAAAAGAAGACGATTACCTGGCGCCTGCGCAAGGGTGTCTTTTTTACCGATGGAACGGCTTGGGATGCCGAGGCGCTCAAATGGAACTGGGAGTCTCGGCTGCGCGCCGGCCGTTTAATCGATGGCGATTCCGTCAAATCTCTGGAAGTGATAGACGATCACACCCTTCGAATGCACCTCAGCGATTACCACCGATTGATGTTCCACAATTACGGTTGGAGTGTCATGGTCTCACCCACCGCCTTTGAAAGGGCCGGCGGCGGCGATCCGGAGAAAAGCAAGGAGTGGGCTCGTTCGAACGCTGTGGGTACCGGCCCGTTCCGGATCGTAGAGTTTAAGCGTGATGTGCTCATTCGCTATGAAAGGAACGAGCACTACTGGCGGAAGGACCTACCCTACTTCGACGGTATGGAGAGTCGTCTGATACCGGATTCTATGATCGCTTCGGCTATGATGCAGGCCCGGGAAGCGGACATGTTCACCAATGTCGATGTGCGCACCGCGCTCGACATGGAACAGATGGGCTTTAAGGTGAATTGGGGACCCGGATTGTTGATGGCGTTGCTACCCAACTCCAGCGATCCGGGTTCGCCCTATGCTGATTTTCGGGTTCGCGAAGCCCTGGAATATGCCATCAACCGCCCGGCGCTGGCCAGAATGATTGGACACGGTAAGTACGAGCCTCTTACCCAGCTGGCCGGAAAAGCCTTTCCCGGTTATGTTACGGACTTTGATCCCCGCCCTTACAATGTGGCCAAGGCCAGGGAACTGCTTGCCGCGGCAGGCTATTCCAAGGGATTTCGCACTGAAATCATCGCCAACGAAATACTCCGGGACGCGGCTGCCGCCCTGCAGAGCTATCTGGGTGATGTGGGTATTGAAGTAGATCTGGACATCGCCGACACGGCCCGTTACAACGCAGCGGTTTTCGCCGACGGCTGGAAGGGTCTGGCACTCGCCGCCTCGGGAATCAACCCCGATGCGACCGATCTCTTTGTGCATTACGGCCCGGATCCCATGACCTATCGCACCGGCAACATCGCGAAGTCGGAGGAATACCTGGCCTTGTGCGAAGAGGCCTTGTATACCTACGACGACGCCGGGCACTACAGCGTTCTCAAACGAATGGTCAGGCAGGCCAGCGAAGAAGCGATGGTAATTCCTCTATATATAACAGCCATGCCTATGGCCATGCAGCCCTACGTCCACAGCGACTATCCCAAGATTCATATTATTATCTGGAAATGCTACGAAGATTGGATGGAATCACATTAGAAGCTGTTTCAAAACCTCCCCTAAGGCCCAATATCGGCGTTGGGCCGATAGATTCAATACTCGAAATACTCCATGTATTCCTCCGTTTAAATCCATCGGCACGCCTTGATCTTGAACCTGATTGAAGATTTTGAAACAGCTTCCAGTGAGAAAGGATTCGAGGGAAAATGAAAGATGAACATCGAATATCCAACATCGAATGGTGAATGAAATACAGGTATCTTTCATAAACCTTTATTCTAGGCTAAAAGAATATGCTGCAATTATCAGGTTATTTACTCGAATCCTATGCTAATT
>JAFGFY010000005.1 GCA_016930795.1 Deltaproteobacteria bacterium | reverse complement strand
TTTTTCCATTTGGGAGAGTGCTGCCTGTGATATCCCGGCTCGTTTCGCTACCTGCTTCTGAGTAAGACCCAGATGTGTTCGCCACGCTTTCACCAGATTCATTCCCTTCTTGATGACCAGTCCTACCACCTCATGAGGAACAGTCATGCCTTGATCTTGGGGGAGGAGTTTCAGATATTCTTCGTAGGGAATAACGACGAAAGCAGGTTTCCCGTCCTTTTTTATAATTTGGACGTCAGTAAGTGTGCCCATTCCTAATTTTTACCTCCTGAATTTCTATGATCTGAAGTGACTCAGTGAAAATGACCCGCCACTGCCCAACCCTGAGACGAAATGCATCCCTGTCATGGAGCTTCTTTACATTTTTGCACTCAGGAAATGATTTCAAGCCTTCCACTCTGTTCTGTCGTAAATCTTTTCTCGTGTCCGGCTATCCCGAATCTTTCGCAGTTGCCGCAGTGCCTTTGTCGTCCAGGTTATCGTTTTCATATTATTATCAATGTTATCTTATAATATAAGCTATTGCAAGTAGAAATGCTTTATTTATAAGTTGATCTTTTTGAAATAGGTAATTACAATGTAATTACCTGACAGTCAAGGAGATATGAATCATGAGGGCACGTGTCGTAAAGATAGGTAATTCTCAAGGGATCCGCATTCCAAAAACACTACTGGATCAAACGGGAATTGTGGATGAGGTTGAGCTGGATATAGAGAAAGAGAAAATTGTTATTCGCCCTGTCTCAGATCCTAGGCTAGGCTGGGAAAAGTCCTTCAAAACAATGTCTGATAATCATGATGACGCTTTGGTCGATGGAGATGAAAACCTGTCGCATTCCTGGGATGAACAAGAATGGCAATGGTAATCAATCGGTTTGATGTGTTTTTAGTGAATCTCGACCCCACAACAGGGTCAGAAATCCAAAAAACGAGACCTTGTTTAATTATTTCGCCCGATGAAATGAATCGACATATTCGTACCTTCATAGCTGCCCCAATGACTATAGCGGGGAAGGATTATCCCACTCGGGTAAAATGCATATTCCAAAAGAAAAAGGGGCAAATCGTTTTGGATCAAATAAGAACAATAGATAAAACACGTTTGATAAAAAAGCTTGGAAAGATCGAGCCGGAAACTCAGATGGACGTTATCTCTGTCTTGCAAAGACTATTTGCTTTTTAAGCTTCGCAAAATAGAGGAAAAGCGGGAAGGAGTCGCACATACCCTATCAGGATCTATACGTCTTGCATGGGGAGTACGTAAAAATAAAGGGCCTTTTGGAGACAAAATGGAAAATAAATATGAGAGGCCTTAGAAAATGAACAAAAATGAAGCCCTTTCTGTAGCCGAATCGAATTATTCTGAAATTGTGCTGGAACTGTGAAAAGAAAAGAGCCCTTAGATCACCTGAAGTCATACGGGTGTGAACTTCTCAGGGAGGGGGGACGGCATTCATGGTGGTGGAATCCAGAACAGAATAGAAGGTCTTCAGTCCCCCGGCACACGGAGATAAAAGAAAATTTGGCAAAGAAGATCTGAAAAGATTTGGGAATCCCATCAACAAAGTAGCGCCGAAGCCCAAAGCAAGATATGTTGATTTGCATCCTGAGCCTGGTGCATTCCCTTCTTGAATGCCTATAAATTCCCAATTTTGTGCTGAGATGATTTTGTTATCAAGAGGAACTGGCCCTTGGAGGCTGGAATATGAAACAATTTAAGATAGTTGTGGAAAAACACCCCGACACATATGTTGCCTATCCGCTTGGTTTGAAAGGAGTGGTCGTAGGGCAGGGCGACTCCTATGAATCTGTTTTGGAGAATGTAAAATCGGCCATCAAGTCCCATGTTGAGACTTTCGGTCTCGGCGAACTCGAATCCGATCCCCCGATTCTTGAAGCCTTTATCGCCGAGACTCAGGTGGCCGTCTGATGAAGAGATTTCCAGCAGATTCACCCCTCCGGAAAGTCATAAGTGCTCTCATCAGAAAAAGTTTTAAAACCCGCACCCACCCCCAATCCTGAAGAATCACTAAGAGTCAAGAGCATACTTGACCCTGGGCCCCCTCGACAAGAGCCACCAGCTCGCCCACCATGCCCTTCATCTCTTGCGCCTGGGCATTCATCTCCTCGCTGGCGGAAGCGGATTCCTCGGCGGTGGCTGCATTCTGCTGCACCACCTTGTCCATCTCGATTACCGCTTTGTTCACCTGCTCGATGCCCTGGGCCTGTTCATTAGAGGCTGCGGCAATCTCACCCACCAGCGCAGCCACCTTGGCGGAACTCTCCGCCACCTGGGTGAAGGCCAGGTTGGTAGTCGATGTCAATTCAGCACCGTCCTTGACCTTTTTCACGGTCCCCTCGATCAGGTTTGCCGTGCTCTTGGCCGCCTCCGCGGCACGCATGGCAAGGTTGCGCACCTCGCCCGCCACCACGGCAAATCCGGCTCCCGCTTCACCTGCACGGGCCGCTTCCACGGCTGCGTTCAAAGCCAGGAGGTTGGTCTGAAAAGCGATTTCATCGATGGTCTTGACGATTTTGGAGGTTTCTTCACTTGCCATTGAGATCTCACCCATGGAAGCGCTCAGCTTGTGCATGGATTCATTGGCCTGGCCCACAACATGCTGGGCATTTTTCATGATGGTGTCGGCCTTTCCGGCGTTTTGCGCGTTCTGCTTGGTCATGGAAGACATCTGTTCAAGAGAGGAGGATGTCTCTTCTATGCCGGCCGCCTGTTCGGAGGCTCCTCTCGAGAGGGACTGGCTGGCGCTCGAGACCTGGGATGAAGCTGAGGCCACCTGGCCTGCGCCCTGCCCAAGGGAGTCGGCGATCCGCGTAAGCGCTCTGCTGAGATTGAGGCTGAAGGAAAAGGAAACGCATGCAGCCACGCCGATAATGAGCGCCATGGAAAGGCCCAGATACCAGAGAATCGTCCCGAGTGCCGTGTCGGCAATGGTGTTGATCTCGTGGCGCGGGACCCCTATAAACATGATTCCGATCACTTCGTCGCGTTCATTGATGATGGGATCATAGGCCGTGAGATAGGGTTTTCCAAGAATGGCTGCTTGACCGACATAGAGGGATTTCTGCATCACGGGATTGTAGGCCGCGCTGTCCGTGCCAAGCTTTGTCCCGACAGCGCGTTGACCTTCGCCGTTGATGATATTGGTGGTGATGCGCGTGAAGTCGTTCCCGTCACGGATGAAGATTGTGGCCGCCACGCCAAGATCCTTCTGAAGGGCATCCACCATGTCAAAACGACCCGCGATCGGCTCGTCGTCGCGGTCGAGGAGTTGTCCGTCTGCAAAACGGATCTTTCCAAAATAGCGCTCCACATAGAGTTGGCTCGACCGAATGTCTCCCTGGATTTTCATCTGAAGGGTTTTATTTACCAGATCCTGCGCCATTCTCGTGGTCAAGAAGTACGAGACGGTACCTAGAGAAAAAGCCGTGAGGATCAGAAACCCGATGGTTACAGCCATCAGCTTGGTCTTCAACTTAAGATTCTTAAACATAGCCGGCATCCTTTGCATTTAACCGAAAAGGTTGCGGTCACACCGCCCAAAACCATTCCCTATCCACCCAAAAAACAGGCCCTGCATTGTCATCGGCACAAGCGCGAGAACACTTGAGGGGTAAACGCGTTGGTGTTGCGGCGAACAAAAAGACCAGTCCGGGAGCTTCGGAACGTAAGAAAGGGTGCATGATTTCCACACAGTTATTGGAAAGGGCTAAATTCATACGATTT
>JAFGFY010000242.1 GCA_016930795.1 Deltaproteobacteria bacterium | reverse complement strand
CGTGGGGCTGCTTCATAATATGCAAAATTATGGTGCCGTTCCACGACCTCTGGATAGATGGTGGTGAAACTGAAAAGAGACCCCCATACCCCCAACGTGTCATAATATCAGCTAATAATTATGGAAGGTATTTCTGGGACACGACACTAAAACTAGGTGTAATAATGTGTAGGCTATTGACTGTGAAGGCCGGGTCGCCGTTTGCCATCACCCCACACCTGGAGAGATTCGCTGCCATTTCCAAACATAGCAAAGAGTATCAGGGACACGGCTGGGGTTGTGCTTATCAGGACACGGAAGGGGCGTGGCAAATCTACAAGAACATCAATCCCATTTGGGAACATGGTTTGAGCGGTTTCCCTGACACGAGACTTCTTGTGGCCCACGCCCGCAGTGCCTTTGAAGATCGCGATATTATCATAGAAAACAATATGCCCTTTTTTGACGGAAGGACGGTATTTGTTTTCAATGGAGAGCTTCGGGGTGTCCGTATCAAGGCGGAGGGGCGTATAGGCGCGGAAAAGATTTTCAACACCATCCGTCGTTTTGACAGGGGTGATACGGTAGAGGCTCTCTCCAAAGCGACCGATATCATCAAAAAACGGACCCAATACATTCGCGGCATGAATATGATTCTCATCAACGAGAAGGGCATCTACGTGTTTAGCCATTTTAATGAAGATGAGGACTATTTTACCATGCGCTATCGAGAGGACGGTTACGGAGAAAAAGAACTGATTGTATGCTCCGCCCCCTATCCATCCGAGGATCATTGGAAGAGTATTCAAAACAATAGCATAAGGGTTTGGTAGATGATTATCGTAAAGATCGGCGGCGGAAGCCGCATCAATGTGAAGGGGATTATCGTTGATCTCGCGGCACTGGATGAAGAATTCATTATTGTCCACGGGGCCAATGCGCTCAGAGACAAACTGGCCGAGGATCTTGGACAACCCAAACAAGTGTTGACATCGGTCAAAGGGTATAACAGCGTCTATTCGGACGAAAAACTTATAGATGTCATGATGATGGCCTACGCGGGTCTCCGTAACAAACGAATTGTCGAGCTCTGTCAGCAAAACGGCATCAATGCCGTGGGGCTGACCGGGCTTGATGGAAAAACCGTTCTCGGACAGCGCAATCAAGGCATTCGTGTCTACGAGAACAAAAAGCAGAAGCTCATTCGCGACTTCTCAGGGAAGCCTCAATCAATCAACAAAGACCTTCTGACCCTATTGATGGGAAATGGGTATGTCCCGGTGATCACGGTTCCCATTATTGATGAACTGAACTGTGCTATTAATACGGAGAATGATGATGTGGTCCGTGTTCTCCAGGCCGCCATAAAGGCTGATACTATCATCAACCTCATCGAGGCCCCCGGATTTCTCAAAGATCCGGAGGATGAAGGCTCTCTGATCCCCGCTATTGCCGCGACGGACCTTGAAGTCCATGAGGCCCGGGCCGACGGGCGCATGAAACGCAAAATGATGGCCATTAGAAGACTTTTTGAACATCGAGCGTCGCGGGTCATCATCGCCGACGGTAGAAGTGAGCATCCCGTGTCAGACGCTTTAAAGGGAAAAGGAACGGTGATTCAATGAGTACCCAATCCATAGAGGATGCCTATACTCTGCCGGTTTATCCCAAGAGAGATATTGTCATTGTCCGGGGCAAGGGGGCCAAACTCTACGACGAGCAGGGAAGGGAATACATCGATTGTGCGGCCAATGTTGGCGTCTCCAACATCGGTCATGGCAACCCGCGCGTGGCCCAAGCGATCCACGATCAGTATCTGGAACTGGGTAATTGCTATTCCATGTTTTATAATCCGATACGTGCCAGGCTGGCGGAAAAACTGATTGGTCTTGCTCCATACGAACTCAAAAAGGTCTTTTTCTGTAATTCCGGAACGGAAGCCAATGAAGCCGCTATAAAGTTCGCCCGGGCCACCACCGGCAAGAAGGAGATTATCGCGGCCATGCGGGGATTTCATGGGAAAACCATGGGCGCCTTGGCCGTCACCTGGGGGTCGGAATACCAAAAACCCTTTGCCCCCATGATGGCAGGGGTCAAACATGTTCCTTTTAACAATCTTGACAAACTGAAGAACGCGGTTGGAGAAGAAACGGCCGCTATTGTGCTGGAGCCGGTCCAGGGTGAAGGGGGAGTGCGGCCGGGCAACAAGGAATATTTTGAAGGGGTACGACAGGTCTGTGACAAAACCGGGGTGCTTTTGATTATGGATGAGGTCCAAACCGGTTTTGCCCGAACCGGCACCCTATTTGCCTGTGAACAGTTCGTCGCACCGGATATGCTTTGTCTGGCCAAATCGATTGCCGGAGGCCTTCCCATGGGCGCTGTTCTATGCACGGATAGGATATCCGTGCCTCTAAAGAGTCATACGTCGACTTTTGGCGGCAACCCGACGGCCTGTGCCGCCGCTCTGGCCAGCCTGGAAATCATCATCCAAGAAGAGCTGATCGATAAGGCCAAGACCTTGGGTGAATATTTTATCAATCAACTCTACGGCATTGAAAGCGACAAAATCCGCGAGGTTCGAGGGCTTGGTTTGATGCTCGCCATTGAGCTTAAGGAAAAGGCCGGGCCCTTTGTCCAAAGACTGATGAGTGAAGGGGTGATTGTCCTGCTGGCGGGTGCGACGGTCATCCGGCTGTTGCCTCCTCTGGTTATCAGCAGGGAGGAGATTGACTTTGTGGTCAGTAAAATCAGGGCTGTGCTCGAGAGATAAGGATAACACCACGATGTCTAATGAGGCACGGACTATTCCCTAAAAACGATATCTATAGGGGCCAGTGGTGGTGATCTGAACTTTGAGGGTTTAAGAGGCTGTCCCTTCCAAGCGAGCTATATATTCTGCTTAGGTTCCGAGGAGTACCCCCCGGGGCGCACCCCGGGGCATCCTCCCTCAAAGTTCAGATCACTGCGGTGTTCAGTGGAATTTTTTTCTGAGATATCGTCTTGAGGGAACAGCCCATGCCTCATTTCTTCTTTATAATACACGACGCGAGTATCGAAATGATGATCAGGGTTGGAAAAGGGTCTGAGAATTAAAAGTCTATCGTGTCAACTGTGTAGAGTTCGCGGGAGGTAGCCGAATGATAGAAGGAAAGATAAGAACGGTTGAGGGTTTTTCCTGGTTTGGCAAAAATATCGGGATAAAAGATGATTCCTTGGATTTTGGAGGGATTCTATCCGATGTTCCCTGTCAGGCGGCTGGTGTTTTCACGAAGAATACTATGCCGGGCGCCCCGGTCTTGGTGGGTAAAGAGCATTTGAAAGACGGACTGCTTCAGGCGGTCATTGTGAATTCGAAAAACGCCAACGTGGCCACTGAACAGCAGGGTCTTGAAGATTCCATAACCATTTGCAGACTCGTTGCCGAGAGTTGTGGCCTGGAGCCCGGCATGGTGCTGCCGTCATCCACGGGAGTGATCGGGCGACTCCTGCCCATGGGAGTCATTGCCGAAGCCTGCAAGGGGGTGAAACAAGATTTTGGCAAGACCGAACAGCATATCGAGGCCTTTGCCCGCAGCATCATGACAACAGACACGCGTCCCAAATGGGTCAGTGCGGAAGTAGGGGGGGTAACTATTCTCGGAATCGCGAAAGGGTCTGGAATGATTGAGCCGAACATGGCAACCATGCTTTGCTACTTTGTGACGGACGCGAAGATCAGATCGGACAGATTGCGGCCTATGTTGCGAAGGGTCGTGGATCGTTCCTTTAACAGAATATCCGTGGATACGGATACCTCCACGAGCGATACGGTGGTCATCCTAAGCAATGGACTGTCCGGTCAGATGAAAGAGGATGAATTCGAGGTTGTTTTGTCGGAGATGGCCATTTACCTGGCAAAGGAGATCGTGCGGGATGGGGAAGGCGCGACCAGACTCATTGAGCTGCTTATCTCAGGGGCCCGGACTGAAGAACAGGCCCTGCTGACTGCTAGGTCGGTCATCAATTCGCCTTTGGTAAAAACAGCCATTTACGGGGCAGATCCCAACTGGGGAAGGTTCGTGATGGCCATAGGCAAGGTGTTTCAATACTCCGTGGATGTGCGTGAGCTGAAAATTATCTTTGGACAAGGGGACCACCGACTTCAGATCGACGCCGGCATCCTTCAACGAAATGAAGTTCCACTCCATGACATTTCAGAAATGTTGAAAAGAGAAGAGATCCACATAGAGATCGTCTTGGGGAATGGCCCTTATTCGGAAAGGGTTTGGGGGTGTGACCTCACCGAAGAATATGTGAAGATCAATGCGTACTATACGACTTGATCGCGCGTGGAGAATACGATGGCACAATATGGATATTCGGGTCATATTCTGAGGGTTGATTTATCCAACGAGAACAGCGAAAGAATGGAGACCGCTGAATACTCGGACAGGTTTATCGGCGGAAGGGGCATCGCCTCGAAACTCTATTGGGACTTTGTGCCCCCTGAAACCAGGGCGTTTGATCCGAAAAATAGTTTGATATGCGTTACAGGACCTGTGGCCGGTTTCAAGGGGTTTGCCGGCTCAAGGTGGCAGATATGCGGAAAATCACCTTCGGGCGACAGGGAGGCCTTTTCCTTTGCCAACTTCGGAGGTAAGTGGGGGACTGATCTGAAATATGCCGGTTATGACGGTCTGGTCATTCAGGGGAAAGCTGAAAAACCGGTTTATGTCCTTATAGAAAATGAGAGGGTTGAAATAAGGGATGCTTCCCCATACTGGGACAAGTCCGCTTTTGAAGCCTGTGACATGCTCAAGGCGGAATATGGAAGAGATTTTAGTGTCGTCACGATCGGTCCGGCAGCTGAAAGACTTGTCTCTTTTGCCACAATCCTAGCAGATGATGGATCATCAGGCTCTGGAGGATTTGGTGCTGTCATGGGGTCCAAAATGCTGAAGGCCATTGTGGTCGCGGGTGACGGTAGACCTGAAGCGGCTGATCCGAAAAGACTGAATGACCTGGCAGATCAGATCAGGGAGATCACAAAAACAGCCCGCTTTGCCCCCGATTTTTGGAAGGTCACCGAATCTTTCAGGCAGCAAATCTGTTATCAATGCGGGATAGGCTGCGGCCGTAATTTTTATAGGGATGCAACGGGTCGAAAATACAAATCCCTCTGCCAGGCGACCATGTTCTACTTCTTTCCGATCTTGGCCTATTCGGGGGGAGAAGATCATGAAACACGCATGCTGGGCACCAGACTATGCGACGACTATGGTCTGGATACGGCCGTCATACACGGCATGGTCGATTGGCTTGCGTTCTGTCATAGGGAATCTATTCTGGACGAGAACCAGACAGGCCTACCCCTTTCAAAGATCGGCGGTCCTGAGTTTATTAAAGCCCTTACTCGAATGGTCGCCTACAGAGAAGGCTTTGGAGACCTCCTTGCCGAGGGGACCATCAAGGCGGCGGAATCCCTGGGGGAGCAGGCCAAGGCGCGAATAGGTGATTTTGTTGCCACCAGGAACAGCGAGACCAAGGACTATGATCCAAGGCTGATGCCGATAAACGCCCTGATCTATGCCACTGAAGCCAGAAGACCGATACAAACCCTCCATGAACCGGTAGAGTTGTTGTTTAGATGGATAAGCTGGGCGAACAAGGAAGAAAACGCCCATTTTTCAAGCCATAGACTTCGACGGTTCGCTGAGCGTTTATGGGGGAGTAAAGAGGCAGCCGATTTCACCAGCATGGAGGGAAAAGCGCTCGCCTCAAAGAAGGCCCAGGACAGGGCATATGTAAAGGAGAGTATGATTCTGTGCGACCTCAGCTGGATGAGAATATGGGCGGATTATTTTGCCGATAATCCTGACGAGCCGGCGCTCGAATGGCAGATATTCTCCGCCGTGACAGGCAGAGATGTGGACGAAGCAGGACTTTACTGGCTTGGAGAGAGGAATTTCAACATGCAGAGGGCTGTCCTCCTGAGACAGGGCTGGGACGGACGGAGGGGTGACCAGTTGATGGACTATTATTTCAATCAACCATTGAGAAAGAATGAACTGTTCTGTGATCCCGAATGTATTGTACCCGGAAAAGATGGTGAGATCGTATCAAAAGAAGGCGCAGTCATTGATAGGCAGGATTTCGAAGTATTGAAAGACGAATACTATGAGTTAAGGGGCTGGGATGTTGAAAGCGGGCTGCTCAAGGCGGAAACTCTTCAGCAGTTTGATATGAAAGATATCGCGGATAATTTGAATGAGTGCGGACTCATCAGATAAAAGGAGCCATACTGAATCCACAAATTGAACATAACCGGAGCGGATGGTACTTCAACGCTGCTGTTATAAATCGATCCAGGCGATGGTGCTTGCTCATGACAAGCTAGGACTGGTCCAAAGTTGGATGTTATTGAAGGTTACAGATCGTGGTCTCAAAGGGTTCAGCGTATTCTCAGAAGAAAAACAAGATTGTCTTGACAAATCATATCCAACTAACCTAAATTCCCATTAAATATCATCAACTTTTGCAGCCAATTTTAAACCCCATTAAATCCCTGCTTCGCAGGGTCCGCCACCGGCGGCATTTAAAGGGGTAAACCTTCTGGAGGAAGCCATGAAAAGTGCTTTCGAGAAGGCCTCCATATCCCAGCCTATGAGGGAGAGCTGTCCCTCCCTGGAGGCTTTTGTGTTCTTAGAGGTCATCCAATGAACACCGAAGGCTTCAAACGAAGACTTTCAGCGATTCTCAGTGCCGACGTTGTGGGTTACAGCCGCCTCATGGGCGAAGATGAAGCAGCCACTGTCAAGACCATTACCGCTTACAGGGAAGTTGTGGCCACACTGATCAAACAACACCGGGGCCGAATGGTGGACTCCCCTGGAGACAACGTGCTTGCAGAATTTGACAGTGTGGTGGATGCAGGCCAGTGTGCGGTGGCTATTCAGAAGGAGATACAGGTCCGAAATGATGAGTACCCTGAGGAACGCAGGATGCAGTTTCGTATCGGCATTAACCTTGGGGATATCATAGAGGAAGGTGAAAGAATATACGGTGACGGAGTCAATATTGCGTCAAGACTGGAGGCATTAGCTGATCCCGGCGGAATATGCGTTTCTAAAACCGCATTCGACCAGATAGAAACAAAGCTTCCCCTCAGCTATGAGTACTTAGGAGAACAGACCGTCAAGAATATCGCCAAACCGATAGGAGTCTACCGAGTCCTCATGGATTCCAGGGTTTCAGGCGCTGTCGAGAAAGAAAAATCCGATATTCTCACCAGAAGTCCTAACCCGTTCCTTGCCGTAGCAATCGTCGTTTTTCTTATAGCTATCGGTTTCGGACTTGCTTACCTTCTTCTGCGCCCTGCCCCTCCTGCTCCGGAACCTACATCCGAAAAGAATGTCACCTCTTTTACTCCGCAGACTCGTTCCATCGTGGTCTTGCCTTTTGTAAATGTCAGCGGGGATCCGGACCAAGAGTATTTTAGTGACGGCATCACAGAAGAGCTGATCGGCGCCTTGGCCAAACTGGAGGGGCTGAAGGTCATCTCTCGGACTTCTGCATTCTATTTTAAGGGCAAAGATGTGGACCTTAGAACCATAGGAGAACAGCTTAATGTGGAAAACGTGCTTGAGGGGAGCGTGAGAACGGCTGACAATCAGATACGCATTACGGCACAGCTCATCAAAGTATCTGACGACACACCCCTCTGGTCAGAGAGCTATAATCGTGAGTTGAAAGACGTTTTCGCCATTCAGGAAGAGATCTCTAATGCTATTGTGGATAAGCTAAAGGTCCAGTTACTAGGCGGGGAACCCCCCACACTCATCAGACCCTATACAGAGAACATGGAAGCTCGCGATTGGTATTTCCGGGGAAGGTCCTTCTCCCAAAGAGGAGATGTCATCGGCCCTCAAAGGGCCATAGAGTTCTTCGAAAAGGCGATTGAGGCAGATCCCGCGAACGCACCTGCTTATGTTGAGTTCTCACGAGCCTACGGCATGCTTGCATCCACCGGCGCGATCCTGCCGCGAGAGGCATATCCAAGACGAAAGGAGTTAATCGCGAAGGCCCTCGAGATCGACGATAAACTGGCTGACGCTTATGCCGAACTGGGTGAACTAAAAGCGAATTATGAATACGATTGGAAGGGGGCTGAGACAGACTTCAAACGCGCCTTAGAATTGAATCCGGGATCTTCTGAAATCCACAGTCGATACGGGTTGTACTTAGCGGCAGTAGGCCGTATGGATGAGGCGATTGAGGAAATGGAACGCGCTTTGGAGCTTGATCCTTTATCCGGTCCTGCTCGAAGCTGGCTGGGGATGGTCTTGATTCAGGCACGCCGTTTTGACCAAGCCTTAGAAACATTAGAGAAAAACCTCGAACCCGGCCTAACAAGTCTCATAGTGAGGCCGTGGATTGCAAGGGTCTATGTAGAGAAGGGCCAGTATGATCTGGCCATTACTATGATTCAAGAATGGACGCGCCAGGGAAGAGGGCATGTTTCAGAAGCCCATCTTGCTTATATCTATGCCAAGGCCGGCAAGAAAGAGGATGCTTGGGAAACCCTAGACGCTCTTCTCCAGCGAATAGAAAACGGTTATTTCGCTCCTTATTCTGTGGCTGAGGTCTACTCAGCTCTGGGGGAAGAGGAAAAGGCATTTGAATGGCTGGAACGGGCCTATGAGGAGCGCGATCCCCAGCAAGTTGGAGTCAAATCAAATCCCGCATTTGACAACCTCCATTCAGACACCCGATGGATACAGTTGCTGGAGAAGATGGGATTGGTAGATTGAACTGCCATTAGCCGCAATTCTATCTGTCTTTCATCCGCCTTCGCAGGAAACCCCGCATTTATACGGGGAGGAATGCTCTTGTCATCCGCTTCGTCGGATGTCGCCCTTGACGTCGGGGTGGATGAACCCGCCGAAGCCTTGTGCGAAGGCGGGTCATGTAATGGGAACCACGGGTTTACCCGTGGGGCTCCATGTTAGGTTTCTCAATCATAAGGAAATGTTGTGACCAAATACGCATGACTACGCTGTAAAAAGTCTGTCCTCCATCAATCCCTTTTGTTAATCCAAGGTTTTTCGAGGCAGAAAAACAGGATTTTTCTGATACTATTCTTATCGCAGGATTGGGTACGCCTTTGATATTAGGAAAAGATTAAGAGTTTGGGTAACTTCTTCCTAACGAATTGTAGAAATTCCCCATTCTGAAATTTGTACGGCTAGTCATAATGTTTTCCCTCTGAGAGTAACATGAGCAAAATAAACCTCTTAGGCCGGAGCCGCAACCAATTTATTACGCTATTGCGAGAGGGCAGTGGTGATATGTCGCTGTGAGGATTCAAAAGGTGATAAAAGTAAAATCTGGCCGGTTTCAATACCCTGTCGCCACTCCACAGGGATTCTCATCCTTTCTTGACTTCGCGCCGGACAGATGACAATCGGTTGAGTCCCACGCAGGAGAATTTGCAGGCATTCTTTCTCTAACAGAAAAAGGCTGTTTTGGGTAGGTCAAGCAGGTCCGGGGAGCCTATTGCCCAAATTGGCAGGTTCGTGATGGGTTCTATTTTCCTTTACCTCTCATGTGTTCTGCCTTGGCTAAGAATGGTCATCTTCTCCATATTTGGCCCCATCTTCAGACACCTTTGATTTCTGGTTCTTCTCCAAATTAGTTGAAAAAAGCCTGGTAAATTTTAAGAGTAAAATATCTCAGATCGTGGAAACCATAGGCTTTACGTTT
>JAFGFY010000241.1 GCA_016930795.1 Deltaproteobacteria bacterium | reverse complement strand
TTTTACGGGGAATCCTAGAACCCTAGAGTCCTTGACCCCTTTCTCCCAACTAATTGGGAGAAGAACCCCTTTTAAAAACAGTCTCTTTGTTATATATAAGATGAGTTGACAAGTGGACTGAAAGGCCTTAGTTATTGCCTTAGAAAAGCCGCGGGCTCGAACAGGGGAGAGATTTCAATGGAAAAGATCATTCAGAGGGCCCTTCGTGAAAGCATAAAGGCTAAGGAAGATTTTATCAGAGAAAATACGGGCAAACTCATTCTTTTTGCTGATAAAATCGCCCTCGCCCTCACCGCTGACCGCAAGCTTTTGCTCTGTGGGAACGGTGGGAGCGCGGCCGATGCCCAGCACATAGCCGCGGAGTTTATTAATCGCTATGAACTCGAACGCCCTCCTCTTCCCGCTTTGGCCCTTACCACAGACACCTCTGTTCTGACCAGCGTGGGAAACGATTACTCCTTTGATGAGATTTTTTCCAAGCAGGTTAAGGCCCTGGGCGTAGAAGGAGATGTCCTGCTGGCCTTAAGCACAAGCGGAAATTCTGCCAACGTACTCAAGGCAGTCGAGACGGCCAAAAGCCAGGGGATCTTTACGGTGGGTCTCACCGGGGGAGATGGAGGAAAACTTGCAGATCTTGTCGAATTGTCCCTGGTGGTGAAAAGCCACACAACAGCGAGAATTCAGGAGGCGCATATCCTGGCGGGGCATATCATCTGCGAACTGGTGGACTACATCCTTTTTCAACAGGGTATGCCAAAACCTCTGAACTCGGAACCTTAAGCAATAAGGATATTCTTTTGTCGAAGACAGAACCCATATCTCTGAATGGCGTCAAGTCCTATCCGTTGAATGAGAGAGAAAGCAAGGTCCATTTCCGGGATTTTGGAGAGCCTTGGAAACCGGGTGGAGGTATGGGCCTCTGGCTCAAATCTCTCCCCAAAACACTTGCCGCAAACGATTTGAGGAGAGTCGCGGAGCATATGGTTCAGGCGATCCGGTCCGGAAATCCGATTATTCTGGCCCTGGGCGCTCATGTCATCAAGGTGGGACTAAATCCTGTCATCATAGATCTCATGGAACGGGGGCTTATTGATGGCCTGGCTTTGAACGGCGCGGGTATTATCCATGATGCGGAATTGGCCATGGTGGGACAGACATCCGAAGATGTGGCCGCCCAAATCAAGGACGGGAAATTCGGCATGGCAGAGGAGACAGGAAGAATCCTCAATGAGGCGATCATTAACGGAGCGGATCAGGGCGAAGGTCTCGGAAAGGCCGTCGGCGCAAGGCTTGTAAAGGAGAATTTTCCCTATAATCGCTACAGCCTTGCTGCCAGGGCCTTTGAACTGGATATCCCGTTGACGGTCCATGTGGCCATCGGTACCGACATTATCCATTTTCATCCCCGTGCGGATGGAGCGGCCATAGGGAAAACATCTCATCTGGATTTTCGCATCTTCTCAAGTCTTATTTCCAGAATGGAGGGGGGTGTTTTTATCAATCTCGGTTCTGCGGTCATTCTGCCCGAAGTCTTCTTGAAGGCCCTCTCCTTGGCAAGAAATCTCGGATTTGACGTCAAGCATTTTACCACCGTTAACATGGATTTTATTCGACATTATCGCCCCATGACCAATGTGGTCCAAAGACCCACGCTGGAGGGGGGAAAAGGGTATTCACTGGTGGGGCATCATGAGATCATGTTCCCTTTGCTTGCCGCCGCGGTGATAGAAAGGCTGGCGGAGGAAGGATAAGTATATAAAAAGGAAACCAATTATGCCGATTTACGAATATAAATGCCAAAAATGTGATGGAGTATTTGAACACCTTGTATTCAGGAATGATGATCCCGTGTTTTGTCCTGACTGCAAAGACGATTGTGTTGAACGGCTCATGTCGGCCTGCAGCTTCAAGAGCGACTCCGGGTATTCATCGTCCGCAACCTCTTCGGGATGTGCCTCCTGTTCGAGCAAAAATTGTAGTACGTGCCACTGATGATGTGATTTCCGGATCGCCTCCCAATGAACGGGGAGACGATTCTCATTTTTTCAACCGGGAGGTCCATGTGTTTCGCGTCGGTTTCGGATATGATGCTCATCGCCTTGTTGAAGGTCGCTCATTGATTCTCGGGGGTGTCAAGATCCCCCATCACCTGGGTCTTGCCGGGCATTCTGACGCGGATGTCTTGATCCATGCCATGATGGATGCCATCCTCGGCGCGTTGGCAAAGGGCGACATCGGCCAACATTTCCCGAATACCGAGCCTGCTTACAAAGACATGGATAGTATGGTCCTGCTGGAAAGGGTGATGAAATGGGTCCATTCGGATGGTTACCGGATCAATCAGTTGGACACAACGATTGTCGCGGAAAAACCTGGGTTGTCACCTTTTGTCGAGGCCATGAAACAGAGGCTGTCCAAGACATTGGCCATTCGAATGGATCAGATCAGCATCAAGGCCACGACCACAGAAGAAATGGGTTTTTGTGGCCGCCAGGAGGGCATCGCCGCTTATGCCATAGTCAGCCTCGTCGCGGAATCTGTAAGCTCTTAAACGCCCTAGCAAGCCACCTGAAATCGGAACAAACCGGCTTTTTGAAACAGGCCGACTCAATAAAGCATAAACCTTAAACCATAAACCTTAGACCTTATTTTTCACCATGCCCATCAAATTCTATAATACGGCGACTCGTAAGAAAGAAGATTTCATTACCATCAAAGAAGGCAAGGTGGGTCTCTATGTCTGCGGCGTGACTGTGTATGATCTCTGTCACATCGGCCACGCGCGATCGACCATTGTCTTTGATGTCCTGTACAGATACCTTCAGGCCAGGGGCTTTGATGTCACCCATGTCCGCAATTTTACGGATATTGATGACAAAATCATCGAAAGGGCCCGCCAATTGGAGAAGACCCCGGAGGACCTGGCCCGAGAATTCATTGAGGCCTTTTACGAAGACATGGGAGCGTTAGGCGTACTGAACGCTGATGTGGAACCAAAGGCCACGGAACATATCGATCACATGATCAAAATGATCAAAACACTCATAGATAAGGGCTTCGCCTATGTGGAAGAAGGAGATGTCTTTTACTCCATTGAGAAATTCGAGGATTACGGCGGACTCTCAGGCAGGCGGCTGGAAGACATGAGGGCGGGAAGCCGGGTCGCCGTGGATGAGAAAAAAAGACACCCCATGGACTTTGTACTCTGGAAAGGAGCCAAACCCGGCGAGCCCCAGTGGCCGAGTCCCTGGGGCCCGGGGAGGCCGGGATGGCATCTGGAATGCTCTGTCATGAGCAACCACTATCTGGGCCCCACCTTTGACATTCATGGGGGAGGCGAAGACCTCGTGTTTCCTCATCATGAAAACGAGAGGGCCCAGTCCATGGCGGCCAATGACGCCCCCTTTGCCCGATACTGGATTCATAACGGATTTGTCACCGTGGAGTCGGAGAAGATGTCCAAGTCCTTGGGTAACTTCTTGACCATAAGGGATGCGCTGAAGAGCTACCACCCTCAGGTGTTGCGCCTCTTTCTCCTGTCTAAGCATTACAGAAGTCCCCTTGATTTCTCAAAAAAGGATGTCCTTTCCCTTCAGACCGGGCTCGTCCGTATCTACAGAACCCTTGAGAGACTTGAGAGTCTGATTGGACCTTTTCAAAAAGAGGACGTGCCCCATGCCGGCGCTTTATCCGATGAACAGAGTGTTCCCTTCCTGAAGGAGTTCATCCAATTCATGGATGACGATCTGAACACGGCAGGGGCCCTGGGCCTTGTGTTTGAAAAGGTCAAGGAGATGAATAGGCTCATGGATACACATGACGACAACCCCCCGGAGGACATGCTGAGCCGACTGGAGGAGGAACGACGTCATCTCCTCTCGGCGGCTCATGTCCTTGGATTTTTGGAGGAAGGTCCAAAGAGCTTTTTCGTGGGTTTATCCAATTACTCCGAGACCGTTGATGAAGATGAAATAGAGGGGCTGATAGAGGAGAGGATAACGGCCAGGGCCGAAAAAGACTGGGCAAAGGCGGATGCCATCCGTGACCGTTTGGACGCAATGGGAATTATCCTTGAGGACGGCCCTCAGGGAACCACCTGGAGAGTGAAGGTGAGCTAAGGTTCTGGGTTCCCGGTTCAACGATAAACCGTAAACCTTAAACCTTAAACCGTAAACCTTTTTATTCTATGCCTTTTCAACTCATAACCGATCTTGAACCTTGCGGGGATCAGCCTCATGCCATTGATTCCCTGTCCGAGGGCGTAAAAAAGGGGCTCCGGCACCAGGTCCTTCTCGGTGTGACAGGGTCCGGAAAGACCTTTACCATGGCCCACGTTATCGCCCGGACCCAAAAGCCCACCCTCATCATCGCCCCGAACAAAACCCTTGCCGCCCAGCTCTACGGTGAACTGAAGGGCTTCTTTCCCCATAACGCGGTGGAGTATTTTGTCAGTTACTACGATTACTATCAGCCGGAGGCCTACCTTCCCCAGACAGACACCTATATCCAGAAGGATTCCAGTATCAACGATCAAATAGACAAGATGCGTCACGCGGCCACTCGCTCCCTTCTCGACCGGGATGATGTGATCATCGTGGCCAGCGTATCCTGCATCTATGGTCTCGGGTCGCCTGAAGCCTATCACGGCATGCTCCTCTATGTGGAAAAAGGCCGGCCTTTGCCTAGAGAAGAGGCCATCAAAAAGCTCGTGGAAATCCATTATGAACGCGGGGACATGGACTTTTACCGGGGTCGATTTCGTGTCCGGGGCGATGTGTTGGACATCTATCCGGTCCATGAGGAAGACCGGGCCGTTCGTCTCAGCTTCTTCGGGAATTCGGTTGAAGGGATCTATGAGATCGATCCGTTAAGAGGTAAAGTGATCCAATCGCTCAATCGCGTCACCATCTATCCTGCCACACATTATGTGACCACAGCGGGTGTTCGAGAAAAGGCCATTAAGAACATAAAGAAAGAACTCAACGAGAGGATCGAATATTTCCGTTTGAAGAACAAACTCATCGAGGCCCAGCGTATCGAGGAGCGCACCCTCTTTGATTTTGAGATGATGACCGAGATGGGATACTGTCACGGCATTGAAAACTACTCCAGACACCTCACCGGAAGGGCCCCGGGAGAGGCGCCCCCCACCCTTTTGGATTACTATCCCAAGGATTTCCTGGTCATCATTGATGAGAGCCACATCGGTATTCCCCAGCTCAACGGGATGTACAATGGCGATCGATCGAGAAAGGAGATCCTTGTGAGATATGGGTTTCGACTCCCTTCCGCCCTGGACAACAGGCCCCTCAAGTTCGAAGAGTTTGAGGCCAAAGTCAAACAGGCCATTTATGTCTCCGCCACGCCCGGTCCCTACGAGCTGGAGCATTCGGAATCCGTGGCGGAGCAGATCATACGGCCCACAGGCCTGACAGACCCGGAGATCATCGTCCGGCCTGCCGGCAATCAGGTGGATGACCTCTTAGGGCGGATCAGAGAAAGGGTGCAGTGGAATGAACGCGTCCTCGTCACAACCCTGACCAAGAGAATGGCTGAAGACCTTTCCGAATATTACACCGATCTGGGCGTCAAAGTGGAGTATTTGCATTCCGATATAAAGACCATCGAGAGGATGTCTATTATCCGGGATCTCAGACTGGGGATCTTTGATGTCCTTGTCGGCATCAACCTCTTGAGGGAGGGCCTTGATCTCCCGGAAGTCTCTCTGGTGGCCATACTGGACGCGGACAAGGAGGGATTTCTCCGGTCCGAAAGGTCCCTCATTCAGACATGCGGCAGGGCGGCCAGGAATGTTCGAGGCACGGTCCTGCTCTACGCGGACCAGGTGACGGACTCCATGCAAAGGGCTATCGAAGAAAGCGATCGTCGTCGGCAAATACAAATGGAATACAACGAGGCCCACGGAATCACACCTACATCCATTCAAAAGGATATCGATGACATCCTCGGCTCGGTCTATGAAGCGGATTACGTCACCGTGCCTGCCATAGCCGAAGAGGAAGCCGAATATCTCACTCCCGAGCGTATTCGGGAGATGGTGAAAGATCTGGAAAAGAAGATGAAGCAGGCCGCCAGGAAATTAGAGTTCGAAGGAGCGGCCCTTCTCCGGGATAAAATCAGGGCATTAGAACAAAAAGAGCTTGAGATAAAATAATATGGATTCTTTAAAAGCCGGGATTTTCATTTACAAACTGACCTAATCGCCCTCATCGCTCGAAGGTATTTTCTTGTTACCCTAAATATTAATTGATATAAATACAGGATAGTCGAGGACGCCTTTTAGCGCTGATGCCCAAGAGCGCTTTTCTTTAGGGATCGATATGTTTCACGGAAAAAGTCAGTCAGGGGGAGGCTTAAAATGCCTGATGCTTTTTTTCCTGACGTATCTTGTAATGAGCCGGGAATTGGTTACTGGATAGAGACATCGA
>JAFGFY010000240.1 GCA_016930795.1 Deltaproteobacteria bacterium | reverse complement strand
GTGGTATAATTTATTTAATTTACGAGAAATATCCCCAATTATTCGAGACGATTCCTTTGATAGAGAATGTAGAAAAAGAGCGGGTCAACACCCAAAAGCAGGGGTTGACCCAATGGCTGAAAGGCAAAATCCTCGGAAAAGAGCAGAAGGACGAACCGTTAGATACACAATCTCTTGAGGATCTGTCGGATTTTAAGAGCGTTGGTCGGTACGAGATCATCGGGAAGCTTGGCCAGGGTAGTATGGGGGTCGTCTATCATGGCAGGGACCCATACATCGGCAGAGACGTCGGTATTAAGATTGCCAGACCTTCCGCCAATGTCGCGGCAAGGGGGATAGAGAGATTTCGAGAGAAATTCTTCCGCGAGGCGCAATCCGCGGGGAGGCTTCTGCATCCCAATATTGTCGCTGTTTACGACGCGGGGATGTATAAGGATTTTTACTACATCATCATCGAATATGTGGATGGCCCAAGTCTTCGAAGATATTGCAGAAAGAATTTGCTTCCCTTTAGTAGAGTCGCAGAAGTCATGTTCATGGTCTGTAATGGGCTTGACTATGCCCACAGAATGGACATTCTTCATCGGGATATCAAACCTTCGAACATCCTGCTGACCAAATCGGGAGTCGCGAAGATAGCCGATTTCAGCATTGCCCAGATAAAATCTGAGCAGACGGTTACCAGAGGAATTGTGGGTTCGCCCAGCTATATGTCCCCTGAACAGGTCAAAGAAGAGCCTCTGGATGACCGGAGTGATATTTTTTCATTAGGGAGTGTCCTGTACGAGCTTCTGACAGGGAGGCTGGCCTTTCCAGGGGAGAATTTCTTTTCCATCGTATACAAGATTTCCAATGAAGAGCCGGTACCCATACGGGAAATACGCCCGGATGTCCCTGAACTTCTAGAGAGGGTTGTGCAAAAGGCCCACGCCAAAGACCGGATGGAGAGGTATCAGACGTGTATGGATTTCGCCTATGACCTGAGAGTCGCGTTAAGGGGAATAAACGGCGGGGCCAGGAATGGAAAGATCGATGATGTGATCGACTACGTCCTCAATGTCCCCTTTTTCGAGAATTTTTCCAAAGATCAAGTCAATGAGGTTCTCAATACGGGCAATATCATAAAGGTCACGAAGGGGAATGTGATGGTGACTGAAGGAGAGATCGACGACTCGTTTTTTATTATCCTCAGCGGGAACGCCGTGGTCAGGAAAGAAGACAGAATCATCGCGAGAATCGGTCGAGGGGAGTGTTTTGGGGAAATGTCCTACCTGAGCGGGCAGGTCAGAGCCGCAACGGTATCTGCTGATACAGATTGCATCCTGTTAAAAGTCAGCGCCACACTTCTCGACAAATCTCCGGAATCCATGCAACTGCTCTTTCTTAAGAATTTCGCCCAGGCTGCCGTCCGCCGCCTTTCCATAAAGATATAACCTCGACTTTGGGTAGTGGATATCAGGACCTCGTATCATAGTCCATGGGACTCATACCAAGGGCTCGGAGATTCTCTGGATTAGGAATACGGAGCAAGGCACGCGGGCGATGTCATAAATACAGAATGACGCATACGACTTGTGGGCAAGAACAGGGTGTGGTATGTTTTGGATGAAAACCGGCTTTTCTGAGGTCGAGTTTTCTTGAGAGAAAAGAGCAAGATGACAGCAGTGAGTTCAATGACCACAGATTCAAAGATTTTCTTAGAGCGGTTCAATACTCATTTTAGCCGAATAGATGAGGCCTTGTGCAGGGTGTTCAGCAGCCGGGTGCCTCTTATTGATAGCATAGGGAATCATTCTCTTTTGGGTGAAGGAAAGAGGCTACGGCCACTCCTCTTCATTTTGACCTGCCAGGCGTGTGGTTATGAAGGAGAGGATCCCTATCGTTTCTCAGCGATCTTCGAGTATATCCATACAGCCTCCTTGCTTCACGATGACGTAATAGATGACGGTCATATCAGGCGAAAGAAACCGTCAGTCAATCATGTCTGGGGCAATTCTGCCGCAGTCTTGGGGGGTGATTTTTTGTATTCAAAATCCTTTGCTATAGCCGTCGGCTCCGGCAACCTGGAGTTCTTGAGAGTATTGACCGACACGACGACGAGAATGGCTGAAGGCCAGGTCCTGGAATTGGTACACACACATAATTGGAATATGACTCAGGACGAATACATGGAAATCATTGCCTCCAAGACGGCTTCGCTGATTTCCGCTGCCTGCGCGTGCGGTGCGATTTTCTCCAGTGCTGAAAAGCAGGCTGTGGACCATTTGGCCCAATTCGGTTTTAACATGGGGATTGCCTTTCAGCTGGTGGATGATCTTCTGGACTATACGTCCACCACGGAGGTATTTGGAAAACCGGTTGGAAAGGATCTGAGGGAGGGCAGGATTACCTTACCCCTCATCTATATCCTATCTCATCTCCAGGAGGCTGAGACTGAACGGCTTGAGAATCTGTTCAAGAATCACAAGGCTAGTGAAAAGGATTATGAAGAACTCTTCGCACTGGTCAAAGAAAACGGGGTTATGGACAGGATCCGATCTGAAGCAAGGGAATACGTGGAAAAGGCGGCCGATTTTCTCGATTTTTTCCCTGAATCTCCGGTTAGGAGAGATTTGCTTGGTCTGAATGCCTATATCATAGACAGGAGTTTTTGACAAAAGACGAATGGCTGTGTCTTCCTTCACCTTGCGCCCTATGCCACGCGCCTTGCGCCTTTTACCATGTGCCTTGCGACTTGTGCCGTATACGCTACACTCTCACCTGCAACAAATCTCTTCCTAGGATAAGTTCTCCGTCAAAGGTTTTTCGGCACTCTGCGGCAATATCTGTCTCCAATACATCGGGATAAAAATGGGAGAGGAGGAGTCTCCTTACGCCGGCTTGGGTGGCGATTTTTCCGGCCAAAGAGGGGGTTAGATGTCCTTCTATCTTCGTATTGTCCGGCAGCGCGCACTCTAGGATAAGGAGATCACTCCCCTTGGCCAGGTCTATGATCTCAGGGCAAAAACCCGTATCTCCGGAATAGACAAGGCTCTTCCCGGACGGGTCTTCGACGCGGTAGGCAATGCTGGGATCTGAATGTTTCACTGGCTGTGAGATAATATCAAAGGCTTCGTATCCTATTTTATCCTTCCTTGCGGCAGCCAACTCCCTAATCTCCATGATTTCCGGGGGGATATTCAGCCACTTCCCATAGGCCTTCTCAAGTCCCTTATGAAAATCCTTGAACCCCTGCGGACCCGTTATCACAAATGGCTCTCTTTTTGCCAGATCTGGAGGGTGACGCGTGGCAAAGAGGAAATGAACCAGATCGGCCGTATGATCCGGGTGAAAATGGGTAATAAAGATATACCCAATCCGATTATAAGGGATCCCCGCCCGTGAGAGCTGACGTAGGGTCCCTGGACCTATATCAAAAAGCGCGAGTCCTTTATCCGAAAGCAAGACCAAGGCGGGAGAACCCCTGTCAACCAGAGGAAGACCGGTCCCTGAACCTAGAATGGTGATCTCCATTTCGCTCCATTCCTCCTTATCTGAGGGCCTATTGGCTTCATCAGAGTAAAGGGTTCCATATGGCATAAGGATACACAAACCAGGTATTTTTGCAATAAGCCAGCTTCCAAAATGAGCAGAATGAGGTGCGCTCTGCTTTTTTGCCTGAATTTTGGAAACTTGTGCTCGTTTTTTCTTGACACGTGTGAGAAATCGGTTATAAATGTAGGGCTTGTTAAAAAATGCACAAAGTCCTTGCGCGTATCTGCTTATTTATGGAAATGATATAAAAATTAGTTAG
>JAFGFY010000239.1 GCA_016930795.1 Deltaproteobacteria bacterium | reverse complement strand
GATTGCGTCAAAAACCACCTTGAATTGTTTGTCATACTTTGTTTCCAAAGCAGCCAACTTTCGCTCAAGATCCTTATGGGAGACAAGCATTTCACGCATTTTGATGAAGGCCCTAACAACAATTACGCTCATCTGCACAGCAAGTGGACTTTTCTGTAAAAACATACGGTAACGTCCTTCTTCCTCCGCGCCCGGGTTTTGATATCGCATTTTGCGATATCAAAATTTCCACTTCCTCATGTGTAAGTTGAAACATGAAATCATCTGGGAAACGGTCTCTATTTCGTTTAACAGCTTCGTTGAAACGAAATGTGGGAATCCCATAAATGGCAGCTAAATCACTGTCTAATATGACTTTCTGTCCGCGGATCAGATAGATGGACTTCTCGATTCTTTCTACTGGTACTATGTTCGGTATACAGGAGTTCCAATCCAATTTACAAGGTAGATATTTCGAATATTTTCCTCGCTATAAGATCACATTTTGTGATCTTAGAGTTTTGCTGGCTCCATTCGAAACGACTCATGCCTGATCTATATCGCACTCTTTGCTTTCCGGCTATCAGGAAAACCCTGATTTTTTAGGGAGAGAATCCTTAGATTAGGCTAGGTGAAAGGCTGCCCGCCCCAAAGACGGCGTGTAAAAAGACTGAAGACCGAAGGGTGGGCAAGTGATCAATGAACACCCCATTAGAGATAGGAAACGCTTATCACTTCAGAGTATAATCAACTGTTTCTATCTCTCCTTGATAAATTAGCTATAGTACATTGATCGTAATCTCTAACGGGGTAAAATGATCAATAACCAATTTAGTCTTTCGGATAGGATTCCAGCTGCCCCTCGGGCATGCCGCCCTCACTGAGGATAATACGGTTGCTGATGAGCCAGCGCCCGTCCTGTTTGACAAGTTCAGTCCATTCAGTCCCGTACTCGGTAACTTTAGGCGGTGACGTCAGCAGTTCCGCCCCGAGGGTTAACCAGATCATTTTTACAACAGCTTTATCACCCTGCAAATCAATATCCAGGTTCGCGTATAACGTCTCGCCCACTCCCTTCGGAACGGCGCCTTCAGCTTTCAGGACCTTTTCCTCGCCACTGATGATACCGGCCTGGAGATACATGTCCTTTATCTCGTCGTAGCCGTTAACAACCCAGCCGTTTACCTCAAGCCTGCCGTCAGCGGTGTAGAAGGACATAAAATCCTGCCTGCTCTCCTTCCGGAATTGCATATAATAATCGTTGATAAGGTCTTCGATGGCGGCACGATCCACTAGGGCTGTCAGTTCAGGGGATGGTGCTGTCGGAGCCTTGGAACAGGCGACTATTAATCCCAGAATTGTCAGAATAGCAAGTAGTGTGAATTTTTTCATTTTAATCCTCCTTACATTAACCATGATTAATCAACAATTAATAATAAGCAATTATCAGTTAGATGTGACAGAGTCAATGCAACAACGATGATGATAATTCTCTTAAATATTTTAATTCTCCTTTCTGTTTAATCCGAAATAACCTTCCACATCGTAACCTCCAATGGGCCGCGCGATTGCGCCTATGACATCAAGTTCAACACCATCCTTCCCGCCGAAGTATCCGAATCCGCATACACGCATGTTTTTGTTATTGATCGCAATACAGGTCTCGTTGGCAGTTCCGGCTTCCTCATGCAGGTTGAAAATGTATACATTGTCGCGAAGTTTTACGTAGATACACGGAGAACTCCATTGCATACCGAGAGTCTGGTCTTGCATGTATATCGTCCAGGAGGTAGAATAGGGTGTGGTGTAAAGATGCATGGATGTCATCGCGCCCCATGTCCGGCTATAACCTTTACCTACCAGTTCATCAGTAAAACCATGACGTGTATAGCGAGGAGCTTTTATGCCTTCTAATTCCGCTGCGCCGAAAAAGGTTTGATAGGATATTTCATTTGCATGGTAGGCATTGCCCATCTTTGATGAGATGCAGGTTGTAAGTCCATTGGTCAGGTCCAGGGCTATTTTAACACTTTTGCGAGGCCTGCTTCCGCTGTGCATATGGCTGAAAAACACCAGATTTTCATCGACTTCAAAGGCCCGGTAAGATTCCCTGATCCATTCCGTTTCGCCCAGACTCCGCCAATACAGTGTTTTTTTACCATCAACCTTATATTCCCATACCGGGCCATTATTATCATAACGAAGAACGAATTCCTTACCTGCCAGGAGCCTGCTCAGGGGCGGAGTGTTAACCGACATCGATCCGGAGGCTTTTTCTTTTGGCATGTCCGGATCCCATGCAAAAGAAACGGTGCTTTTTTCAGCTGCCCGGTGCATTTCTTCTTCGCTCATACTCACAAAAGATTTTGCCGGGCGATACACGACTCTCTGGCCTTTTGTTTTTTTCTCTTGGTCAGATCCCATGCCAAGAATAATGTTTTCGCCATGTTCGTCAAACGGCTCCAGCCTTGTGAGGTGGCCGACGCCTTTGCCCGTTCCCCGGAACATGTAATATTCCAGCTCGTCTTTTTCGCAGAAACCCAGACGCATACCTGCCTGTGTTTCGGTGGACAGGTCCGCGACAAACAGCGTCATGATTCCGGAGAATTCACATTCGGTTCTGTCATAGATAAAGATATTGTCGTCGACCAGTATATAGTCCGACGGGCTGCAATAGCCGAGATGATCACTATGACGTGTCAGCTCCACAAAAACCGAAGAGACTACAGAAGAATAGAATTCCAGCGTCTCGATGCCTGTGTCCTGCTTCCAGA
Source organism: Deltaproteobacteria bacterium (assembly GCA_016930795.1). Lineage (GTDB taxonomy): Bacteria > Desulfobacterota > DSM-4660 > Desulfatiglandales > HGW-15 > JAFGFY01. Next base: position 14,356 of record JAFGFY010000239.1, on the reverse strand, counting down.
ACATGCCTTTGCCTTCAATCCTGTTTGTTGTGTGATGGCGTTCTATCGGTGGATCCTGCCCTGCAGCATCAACATATCCGAAGTATATCTGTCGCTGAACCTCCCTGTCGTCCAGAACCTGCCCCTGGCTGTCTTTGCCGCCACAGAACCATACTTCCAATATCGTGGCAAGGTTCGTGTCCAGGTCGATAAAAACGTTGTATCCCTTCAAGGTTTGCGGAACCATGTGAGAAAAGAACACCATCTGCTTCAGCGTCAGCGCCCCATAGCCGGCTTCGATGGAAGCTCCACTGTTTTCCAAAAGCGTCAGTCTGTTTTTATTCTTGAAGCTATAGTTCAAGACAGGTCCCTTGTCGGTCATTATTTTGAGGGATTTACCTGCGAGAATGTCCGAGAATCCGGAAACGCACTTCGGACCGGCAGCAGCCGGGACAAGCTTCTGGGCGATCTGTTCTTTCGTGAGTTTGGTATATTTAAATCGATGCATAGGCGTATTCATGGGTTTACCTCCTAAAATCGGGATCGCGTTTTCATCCGCCTTCGCAGGAAATCCCGTATTTATGCGGGGAAGAATGCTCTTGTCATCCGCTTCGGCGGATGTCACCCTTGACCTCGGGCGGATGAACCCGCCGTAGCCTTGTGCGCCCGTCCTCCGCAGTAGCCTGCTACGGAGGATGGAAAGGCGGGTCATGTAATGGGAACCACGGGTTTACCCGTAGGGCTCCATTTTTGACATAGTTTTTTTAATTTCAGCGTTCAGCCACCATCATGATCTCAACAAGCCCATCTGCCGGTATGCGGGAAACCTCCAGCACAGCACGGGCGGGGAAATCTTCGGTAAAATACTCTTTGTAAATGGTATTGAATTTCGGATAATTGTTCATATCTACTACAAATACCTGGCATTGAACCACATTCCTCAGTGAAAATCCCGCGGCTTCAAGGATTGCCTTTTGATTTTCCAGGGCCTGCCGTGCTTGGGCTTCAAATCCATTCCCCGCAAATTTTCCTGTTAACGGGTCCAGTCCAAGTTGACCGGAAAGGTATAACGTATCTCCAACACGGACCGCCTGTGAGTATGGCCCGATAGCAGCCGGAGATTTCTCGGATGAGATCATCTCACGATCCGATGGCTGATATGAACATCCCATTAATATAATTAGAAAAATCGCAGCAACAATCTTTTTCATTTCTTTGGCTGCTTCTTCTAAATGGAATCTTTTCAACTACCGGACTTTAAATTTTGTTCCATTCATGAAAGGATCTTGAGAATTTCCTCTGAAGAAAATGGATTCCCATGCGCTGGATAAATGGTTTTCGCTCCCTCATCCAATAACAACCTCCAACTGTCTCTCAGCTTAGATAGGTCCTCCGCGAAGATTGGCAGACCCGGCTTAAATCTGAACGGGAACCTGTTATGGGTCATACATCCTACAAAGGCATCCCCTGTGTTCAATAATACACTAACCGATCCCGGTGTATGCCCTGGTGTATGGATCACTTTTCCCGTAATTCCATACTCTTCAAGGGACAATCCTTCATCTCCGATAATCACATCTACTTTGGAACCACTGAAACGGAAAAAGAGTGCGAATGGCCTGAATAAGTAGCGTGCGATATGTCCCCAGGTTGAAGCCGCAGAAGGCCAAGCAATCTCCCCCTTCTCAAACATGGACCTGTCATTTTCGTGAAGAGCTATCCGCGCGCCGGTGAAGTTCTTTATCCTCAACGCGCATCCAACGTGATCGGGGTGCCCATGAGTCAAAATGATCAATTGGATTTCTTGTGGATCAATAGGGATTGTTCCGAGCCATTTTTCGATCTTCTTTCCGCTTTGAGGAGGACCGGTGTCAATCATAATGCATCCTTCGGCCTTGATGACATAGCAATAGTTAATCCCCAAACGTTTCGAGTATATCTTCACAGACATCACAGTCTCCTCGGAAATTATGTCACATATCTATTATCGGGGGGGTCTAGCCAATTTTTTCTTACGTTAGGAGTGTATCAACTCACCAAAGAACGAGCCAATTCTACAGCTTTCTCCCTGGTGCTTTCTGATAATTCGTCAGGCGTGGTACATCCACCGATGTACAATTCTCCGGATTTCTCGGCCAACAGAAAGTCAGCAATCCGATTGAACGCGGTAAACAGACCTTCCACATTATTCTCATAGGGGCCTCCACCGGTCACCAGCAGCCCGATACGCTTCCCGCGCATTAAAGAGGTGTGACCCGGTCTGTGATAATTGGTAACAAGGGAGTAACACCGATCAATAAGGGTCTTCATTTGAGATGAAAAGCCCCAGAAATAGATGGGGGAAGCGTAAAGGACCACATCGGATGACACCATGTTTTCCATAATACCTATAGCGTCGTCTTTTTGAACACACGCGATCTCATCAGGGGAATCCTTACATTTGGCGCATCCCAGACAGCCCCCGATCTTCTTGTCATTGAGGACTATGTGTTCAACATCATGCCTCAATGATTTCATTTCTTCCTCGATCCAACTCAAAATAGTCGCAGTATTCCCTTTCTTTTTGGCGCTTCCCAATAGCGTGGTGACTCGCATTGTTGATCCTCCAGTAGATTTTATATGGTTTAGATAAATTATACGAGGTGAGACACATAAAAAAGGTGCGCTGTAATAATGCCTATCGCGGCGATGACTGCTAACGGAACAACATCGGTGCAGTGTAATTCAGGTGGTTACGCCAGACGCTGAACACATGCCCTCCGGGATAATCCGCCCAGACCGCGTTGATGCCCTTCTCTTTGAATAATGTCACCAGGTGTTTTCCGGGCGGCAGCAACGAAGTCTCTTGTTGACCGGCGCCCAGAAAAAGAAGGCGAAGGCCCTTCTTTGTTTGTTCCGGATTTGCCAGCAAATCCTTCCATGGCGATTGGGCTTCGATGCCTTCAGGCGGTGCTGGTCCGAAGCCGCCGAATCCTCCGCTGTAAGCCAGCACATAGTGAAACAGCTCTGGGTGGGCGAGACCGATCTCTACGCTTTGAAACGCGCCCATGGACAGACCGCCGATGGCCCTGTGATCCGCGTCCTTGTAAACGCGGAAGTTGTCCTCAATCATCGGAATGATCTGACCCAGCAGGTCTTCCTTGAACAGGGTAAAGTCAAGAAAGTTGGCCGGATCCTTCCGCAGAACTTCTTTTAGCGGCCCGACAGAAGCGCTTTGTATGGCGTGTCCATGGGGCATGACCACGATCATGGGCACGGCCTTACCCTCCGCGATGAGGTTATCGAGAATGATATTCGCGCGTCCATTCATCACCCAGCCGGACTGGGTTTCACCATTGCCGTGCAGGAGATAGTAGACAGGGTATTTTTCGCCTGTCCTGTCATAACCAGGGGGAGTATAGACCCAGACATAACGATGAACATCCATGGCCTTTGATTCATAGAGAATCATGCGGACCTCTCCATGGGGCACCGGACGCGCGTCATAATACGCCGTTTCATCACCTGGTATCTCGACAAAGTTTGATACGGCTGCAAGTCCTTTTGCCCTTGGCATGAGGTTGATGTTGGAGGGATCGGGAAAATCAACACCCTCGATTCGGAAATTATAGATCCATATTTCAGCAGGCAGAGGTCCGATCGTGACGCTCCAGACTCCCTGGTCATCCCTGGTCATGGGTTCAGAAGGGTTTCCCTGCAGGATTTCCCCAACCAGTTCTACGGCTTCTGCTTCAGGGGCACGCAACCGGAATGTGACCGTCCTGTCCGAATGTACTTCAGGGGAATCAGGGATCGGAGGGAACATAAACCGTGGCGCCTCTCCTGGGGCGGATTGAGCAGGAATTTCGGCTTCTCCCTTCGGAGTACCTGTTCGCAACCATTCGAAGTAATCGTCCAAGGCCTTTAAGCCTTCCTCATTGACCACCTCTCCTGCCCAAGCAGTATTCTTAAAATGCATCACCTTCTGATCTGCGTCACTGAATACAGGCCAATAGGGTAGTCCTTCTCCGTTGGGATCTCCGTATTTGGCAAAGTTGGTCCAGTAGGTCATGATCATCTCTGACATGGCAAGATCCGCGTCATTTTCCTTGGGACGTCCGGGTAGGCCAAAATGATGGAAGACAAGGGGCATTTCGTCGCTGTGTGCCGCGCCAAAACCTGCTTTGGGTGAATCCGGGGGATAATCCGGGTGGTGATCAAAATAGTAAACAAAGACTTTGGATTTGTTAGTCTTCGCCTGGAGCCGGGCCCAGGTCCATGTCGGCCAGCCAAAGGAGACATCGCGCATAAGGTAGAGTGCCATTCGGGTGGCATCATCTTTCCCGTCAGGATAGATCTCAAGAATTTTCTCAGCAAAAGGACCATACCGTTTCTGTACGCTTTCCATATGAACTTCAGGTGTACTCGGTGCCCCAAATCCTGCGCCCTCGTCGGAATTGTAACCTATGAGGATCGGGGTGTGGTTATAGCTCCCGGTTTGGTAGAGTTTATAATGATCATCCCTAATAACCCATCTGTCGCAGATAGGGCCGTTTATACAGGGTTTTCGAAAACTCAAGTCCTGTAATTTTTCGGCTGAAACATTTCGTAATTCCGCTATTGTTGAAGCACCTGCCGATGAGGCAAAAGCTTCACCTGCCTTTTCAGCATCAGCGAGTGGATTAACCCCCTCACCCGGCCCACCGAACACTCCGCTTCGCACAGGTGCAAAAAAACCTCCGCTTTGGGAAATGGCCCCATGGAAAAGTCCCTTTGCCAAAGGTGATGCACACAATATATTTACGGCCGCACCACCGGCGGATTCACCAAAGATGGTCACTCTTCCGGGATCACCCCCGAATGCGGATATATTCTTCTGAACCCATTTAAGACCCGCGATCATGTCCAGCAAACCATAGTTTCCCGATATATGTCTGTCTCTTTCTGCGCTCAGCTCGGGATGTGCCAGAAATCCAAACACACCGAGACGGTAACCCACGGTCACCACAACAACACCCTTTTGGGCCAAATACTCACCATGATAAAGACGTTCCGCGGTCGCGCCTGCTGTGAACCCGCCACCATGAATCCAGAACATGACCGGCAGTTTTTGAGCGGCTTGTTTTGCGGGTGTCCAGATATTCAGATAAAGACAATCCTCACTTGGATCATAGGGTACGCTCGCCAGCGCAGGATTGGTTTGGATAGGTGGAGCGCCAAACTTATCCGCCTTTCTCACGCCTTCCCATTTCGTTACTGGCTGGGGCGGGCGCCATCGTAAATCTCCGATTGGAGGAGCGGCATAGGGAATCCCCCTATAGACGGTAAGACCATCTTCGACTGTTCCCTCAAGCAGGCCTTCCTCAACTTTCACCGTTGCCGCGGAAGCCGCGCCTCCCAGAAGGGTTATGACCAAAAATGAAATGACCGTCAAAGTGTGACAACAATTGCTGGGAATATTGCGCCAAGACATATCAGCTTTCCTTTCTTCAAATTTTTTACCCGCTGTCTCCCGGACTTAATTTTGAAAAATTTTTAGATCAAGTCCATCCGCCATGGCCTGGTTCCCCGCATCATTTGGGTGAATATGATCACCCGGATCGAATTCAGGCCTCATGCGTATGGACCGGGACGGATCCCGGATCACTTCATCAAAATCCACAACAGCATCAAAACAACCGCTTGTTCGAATCCATTCATTAACAGTCTGCCTGATCTTCTCCCCTCGTTCCGACATGGTCGGCACACCCTCCTCCGGAGTAAGTGTCGCTCCAATCACCTTTATTCCATGGGTATGACAACGCTCTATGATCTGTTTATAGCCTGTAATCAGATCATCGCTGGTTAGTCCGTCAGGACCGTCATTCCATCCGCGAAAATTGATGTCATTAATCCCTTCAAGGAGTATCACCCATTTAACACCGGCGATGCTTAATACGTCCCGATCGAAACGGGCCAGGGCGCTGATTCCGGCCCCGTCGCGTAACACCTGGTTGCCTGAAATACCCCGGTTCACGACAGAGATGTGTCGCGTGCCGGGATTGGAACTCAAACGTTTAGCAAGCAGGGTCGGCCACGCACGGTTCGCGTCCAAGGTCGTAGAGAATCCGTCGGTGATGGAATCACCCAGTGCCACAATGGCAAATGCTTCTTTCGGAGCGAGTACATCAACTCCCGCAATCCAGAAATAGGCAAAGGTGGTCTCGGGATCGGGCATAATTTCATATCCTGTACTATTCCCTTTGGAGATATAAGTAGTGTGAAGCCCTAGTCTATGCTCAGTAGGAGTACCTGTTTCATCAGGAAAGTAGAGGGATATGGCCAGATCAGTGAATGGAGGAACCTCCATATCCACCGGATCACTCACCAGAAGAACACCGGGTAGAAGAGTACATGAAGGCTTGCCGTTAAATGTGATTTCGTGATCTGTTCCCGGGACAATCGCCCCATCGGATTTAGAAATCGCAACATGAGCCGAGCCGATCAGAACCGGGGGTCGTCCCAATGAGTTTGAAAGGTTCACCCGGATTTTACTGCCGCCTATACTGCTTGGGATAACCATTCTTACAGTACGATCTTTAAGGTCAAAAGGCACAAAAAATATGGAAGGATTATTCCCGAGTTCACCGGGTTTAGGTGGCGGCCCTTGTTCCGGAAGTTTAAAATTGGAAGGAAGCTTCATGTTGGGAAATACGACCTCATCCAGTTGCTGGGCTGTCGCCCATGTACATACCCATTTTTCTTCGCTCTTCGAGTTGCTGCATGATTGCGAAACCGTCATTAATAGGATAATGAAGATAGCAACAACAGCAATGTGTGTTCTTTTTAGAATCATATTGGTCCTCATCCTTTCCAAGTAGCGTCCATCCAGAAACGTGATATTTTGGTCAAGATTAAGGAACATGAAGATTGTAACCCTCCCGATTCTCATCGGGACAGGTATGAATACATCAGAGTATTTCGAGAATTACAATCTGAGTGTGACGCCGATATTGGGCAAAAGAGCCGTTTATGGATAGGAACAAATTAAACCCATGGTTTTTCCGCGGCAGTCCCTTCACCCGCGATGCGACCAAAGACAAGGCACTCCAGGATATTGCCACCGCCCTGATAATGCCAGCTGTAGAGGGCGCCCAACTCCCCGGCCGAATAAAGTCTTGGGATCGGTTCGCGGTTTGTATCCAGCACCTGCGCTTTACTGTTACGCCGCGGCCCTCCCTGCGTATTGGTAAACGCGGGGACAAACTCGGCTGCATAGAAAGGGGGCGTTTGAATAGGCGCCATCCTTTTTGGATCCCGCTCGAATTCCGAATCATTTCCCTCCTCGCACGATTTGTTCCAGGCACTCACGGTCTTTTCGAGCGTGTCCGGATCCTTGCCTATTTTTTCCGCCAATTCCTTCAAAGTATCAGCCCTAATGATCCAGCCTTGCTCAATTTCATAACTGCTATCCTCACTCCACTTATATTTCTCCATATCATGCCACCAGCAGAAGAAATATTCATGCGGGTATAACGGCCCGCTCTTTCTCATGGTTTCATCAAAGACGCAGTGTACAGGCAGAGGTGTGGGAACAGGGATATAAATGCCGTGAAAAGGTATTTTGCCATGTTTCGTGAAATAGGTTTCATTGGTAAATCGGGTGGCGTCTTTCGCAATCCAGATCCAGTTATGTCCCGGAGGAGAAAAACTATAACCGAAGGCCCAATCCTTTCCCGGGATCCTGAAATTGAAATCCGGACCGGCCTGGTTGTCCATGTGCCAGAGATCCGCGCCGATCGCCATCGCCATTCGGATCCCGTCCCCGGTATTATAGGGACTCCCCTTTGGATACCCGCAAGGCATGCCCAGGTAATCGCGGATCATCTCCTGGTTGTTCTCAAAACCTCCTGTACAGAGAGCGACCGCCTTCTTTGCCTTAATGTATATTTTCTTACCTTTGTTTTCTGCAACAACGCCCCGGACCTCTCCGGTTTTGACGTCTCGAATCAGTTCCACGGCGGGTGTCTCATATCGAACCCTGACCTTTCTTTTTTCGAAAGCGTTTTCCATGAGCAGGAGCCATAGACGTTGGTACCCGTTTCCTTTCTTGGACCAACAAACGTATTCAGCACCACCCGGAAATTCGGGGTATTCCCCTTTTGTCTGAATCGTCCTCATATCGGCGCCCATCTCCGTAAGCCACTCCGTTACATGGATGGAATGCTTGTGGAATACCTCAGTGACTTCATCCGGAATAGGAAATCCGTCGCTCAAGGCTTTCTGATACTCTACGGCATTATCCGTATCGGCCGGGCACCAGTAGCCTTGACCGCTGACCCGAGTATTCCCACCGGCATGCTCCTTCGGCGCCTTTTCAAGAATTAAGGCATCTGTGCCCTGATCATAGGCTGTTATCGCGGTCATGAGACCGGCCGCCCCGATGCCGAGCACGACCACACCGGCTTCATCATCCCACTTCTTGACCTGATCGGGTTGAGTTGCTTCGGCTTTGACAGCACCCAGCCCGCCCAGCGTGGCTGAACCGATTCCTGCCGCAGTAGCTTTTAGAAAAGACCTTCTTGATATCTTCATAATTTCCTCCTTTTTCTGTTTGGTTGTTGAGGTTTAATTGATTAGCCGCGCGTCGGACGAACACTGACGGGTAGATCAGTCCCCACAACGGTCGATTATTCTTCTTCCCGGCGCCACTTGAAATAGTCATCAAGCGCCTTCAGCCCCTCCTCATGAACGACAGGGCCAGCCTGCGCTTTATCATAAAGGAAGTGCATACATTGAGGTTTATCATCATTGTAGGCCGGCCATATCGGAAGGGCCTTGCCATTGGGATCTCCGTTTTTGGCGAAGTTGGTCCAATAAGAGATGATCAATTCTGACATGGCCAGATCCACATCATTTTCCTTAGGACGCCCAGGTAGACCGAACTGATGAAAAACAAGGGGCATTTCATCACTATGTGCTGAACCAAAACCGGCTTTGGGAGAATCAGCGGGATATTCAGGATGGTGATCAAAGTAATAGAGAAAAGCCATGGATTTTCCGGTCTTCGATTGCAGGCGTGCCCATGTCCATGTATGCCAGCCAAAAGCAGTGTCACGCATGAGGTCACGGGCCGTTTTTGCAAGGATCCCCTCCCCTGCCGGATAGAGTTTAAGGAGCCTTTCCGCGAACCTGCCGTAACGCTCATGCACACTCTCCATGTATTCCTCGGGTGTACGCGCACCTGGGAAGGCTGCTCCCTCATCAGAGTTATAACCCACCAGGACAGGCGTATCGTTATATTTTCCTGCCTGATACAGTTTGTACTGGTCATCCGGAATGATCCACCCGTCCATTATTGGCCATGCCACACCCTGCCCGGGTATAGAGATCACCAGCTTTTCAGGCGGAAGGCTACGCAATTCAGGGGCCGTGGAAGCCCCTTCCTTTTCTGCCCATGCTTTACCGGCCTTTTCTGCATCAGAAAGTGACTGCATGTTTTCACCAGGTCCTCCCCCCGCACGAATCGGTCCGAATGAACCGCCGCTCTGAGAGATTGCACCGTGAAACAGGCCTTTGGCAAGGGGAGAGGCGCACAGCATACTGACGGCAATTCCTCCGGCGGACTCACCAAAGATGGTCACTCGACCAGGATCACCTCCGAATGCGGAGATGTTCCTTTGAACCCACTTGAGACCCGCGATCATATCAAGCAGACCGAAATTCCCTGATACATGCCTGTCGTTTTCAGCACTCAAGGCAGGGTGTGCCAGAAAACCCAGTATCCCGAGGCGATAACCGATTGATACGACCACAACTCCCTTCTTTGCCAGATATTCACTATGGTACAGCTTTTCCGCTGTGGCGCCAGCGACAAAACCACCCCCATGAATCCATACCATAACAGCCAGGCGATCCTCATGACTTTTGGCCGGTGTCCATATATTAAGATACAGGCAGTCCTCGCTTGGGGTCGGAAGATCCGCGATCGCCGGATTATTCTGGATGCCCGCAGGACCAAACTTGTCAGCAAGAAAAATCCCTTCCCACTTTGATGCCGGCTGTGGCGCTTTCCAACGAAGGTCTCCAACCGGCGGAGCGGCATAGGGGATGCCCCGATAGACGGAGAGTCCACCTTCGACAGTGCCTTGAATCAAACCGCTCTCGATTCTGACAGACTCTACGGCGACTGCCTGTTGTGACAATAGCAACGCGGCAAACAGGAATATCATGATTAAAAAACTACAGTTGCGGGGGAAATGATGAACCGGCATGGCGACCTCCCTATTTGATTTGTTTGATGGCAATCAGGGGTGTATGTGAATTTTGTGATCCATGAATCGTATGGCATGTTAGTTCCCTGGAGCTTAGTTGTCAAGAAATCCAATGTTACAAATTTGCCATAAATGTTATTACATATTAATATGCGAGATGAGGATATCAGGGAATATTTGTCCATAAGTCTTCAATTAAGCGCCTGAGACTTCATGGTATATCCTTTCTGAACAATAATTGCAAATGGTTTAGCTGTACTTCAAAGGGAAATGCATTGACATTAGTTCATACATTCTGATACTGATTGTCATATAAATATGTCATATTTAGTTCGCTGCCAAGACAAAGAAAAGCCCCATAGATAGGTTTTTGTTTCCCGGAACAAGTCATCAAGCGAAAGGGAAGCCCATGAAAAATGAGGTTCAACTCATCACCTATGTGGACCGTCTTTCCGGCGGAGGTTTCACACAGCTAAACGACCTACTCAAAGGACCTCTAAATGGTGTCTTCGGGGGAGCCCACCTCCTGCCCTTTTTTACTCCTATTGACGGTGCTGATGCCGGATTTGACCCAATCGACCATACTCAGGTGGACGAACGCCTGGGTACATGGGAGGACGTTCGCGCGATATCCAATACGGTTGAGCTGGTCGCTGACCTTATTGTGAACCACGTGTCATCGTCATCCCCGCAATTCCTTGATTATTCTGAAAAGGGATCTGATTCGCAATATGCCGGAATGTTTCTCACTATTGACAGAGTCTTTCCCAATGGTGTGAGTGGATCGGATATTTTGAGCATATATCGTCCGCGACCTACCGTCCCGTTCAGCCCCCTCAAGCTTTTGTCAGGCGAAAAAAAACTCTTCTGGACGACATTCAACCCTGAACAGATCGATATTGATGTCTATCACCCACAAGCTGAAGCCTATCTCGACTCTATCCTTAAAAAGTTTCAAGCCGCAGGCATCAAAATGATACGGCTCGACGCTGTGGGGTATGCAATCAAAAAGCCCGGAACCAGCTGTTTCATGATCCCTGAAACCTTCGACTTCATCTCCGAATTAACAGCAAAAACACATACACTCGGCATCGAGGTTTTAGTTGAAATCCACAGTCATTATCTCAAACAGATCGAAATCGCGAAAAAAGTTGACTGGGTCTATGATTTTGCCCTTCCTCCTCTTGTGCTGCACGCTCTTTTTAAAGCTGATTCAAAGCCCCTCGCCAAATGGCTTTCCTTAAGTCCGCGAAACGCCGTAACCGTTCTGGATACGCACGACGGCATAGGGGTTATTGATGTGGGTGCTGATGATATGGATGGAACACCGGGTCTTCTCGCGCCTGAAGAAATAGACGACCTGGTAGAAACCATCCACCTGCGAAGCGAGGGACAGAGTAAAAAGGCGACCGGAGCCGCTGCCAACAATCTGGACCTTTATCAGGTAAACTGCACTTTTCTTGATGCCCTGGGCGGCCGGGAGGAGGAATACCTGATTGCCCGTGCCATACAGTTTTTCGCACCCGGCATTCCGCAGGTTTACTACGTCGGTCTTCTTGGAGGGCATAATGATATGGAACTCCTTGCCCGGACAGGAGTAGGGCGTGACATCAACAGGCACTATTACATGAATGACGAAATAGATATGGCGCTTAAACAGCCCATGGTGCAAAGATTTATTGAACTGATTCGTCTCCGGAATACTCACCCTGCGTTCAATGGCGAATTTCATGTGGAGGCGCCGAAAGAAGACCTCATAGAGATGCGTTGGAAACAGGATGAACACTGGATTAAGCTGAGCGTAGATTTATCTGTTCCCAACGCAAGCATTACAGGCAGAGGCCTGACTGAATAAAAGCCTAACCGCTAAGACGCAAAGAACGCTAAGAGAGTGAAATATTTCCGGGATCTTCCGTTTCAATGTTTTTCCCTTGTGCCTTGAGCCTTGAACCTTGTGCCTATTATTAGACTTACAGAGGGATTTCCATGAACTCACCAACATCTCAAAAACATAATCTGACGGCAATCAAGTGGCTTACATACCTGATGTTCCTGATGTTTGCCATGACCACCGATTCCGTGGGCAACATTATCCCTGAGGTCATCAAGGAATTTGACCTGAGCATGCTGTTTGCTGGGGCGTTCCATTATGTGAATATGACGGCCATTGCCCTGGCAGCCATTTTCCTCGGGTATCTGGCCGACAAGCTCGGTCGTAAGAAGACCATTATTTTCGGACTCCTTCTTTTCGTGGTTCCATCCTACCTTTTTATGGCTGGTAATGCATTCCTGTTTTACCTTGCCCTGCTTTTCATCTGTGGAGCGGGGATCGGGATATTCAAGACAGGAGCCCTAGCCCTTGTGGGGGATATATCCGTTTCCACTTCGGAACATACCACAACAATGAACACTGTTGAAGGCTTCTTCGCTGTAGGCGCGATCATCGGACCCGCAATCGTGACAAGGCTCCTGTCGAGTGGATTCTCCTGGAAATGGCTCTATATAATCGCCGGAACAATCTGCGTCCTGCTGATCATAACCGCCTCGCTGGTTAAATATCCAAAGACGGTAAAGACGATGGATGAGCCCATCGACTTCAAGCGCACGCTGAGTATGATGAAGAATCCCTACGCCCTTGGATTTTCTCTGGGGATATTTCTCTATGTTGCAGCAGAATGTGCGGTGTATGTCTGGCTCCCGAAGCTCCTTGTGGACTATACGGGTTCTTTTGCCAAATTGGCTTTATATGCAGTCTCCATATTCTTCATCCTGCGTGCTGTCGGCCGTTTCCTTGGGGCGTGGGTACTTACGCGCTATAATTGGACCTCTGTAATGGCCCTTTTCAGCCTGATGATTCTTATCTGTTTTGCAGTCTCCATTGCAGGCGGCCTGTCATACACGATCTGGCTGATTCCCCTTTCGGGTCTCTTCATGTCCATGATCTACCCGACACTTAATTCCAAGGGCATCAGTTGTTTCCCGAAAACAGAGCATGGTACCGTCGCCGGCGTGATCCTGTTTTTCACCTGTGTTTCTGCAGCTGTGGGGCCATTGGCTATGGGGGCTGTCAGCGATCTATTCGGTCATATCAAATACGGCTTTCTCCTCGCGACGGTTTTTTCAGGCCTTCTTTTTGTGGGTATGTTGTTGAACTGGATCTATGACCCGGCCAAAAAGCGGCTGGCTGAACTTGACTCCAGCCAATACAACAAATAAAGGAGTTAAAGATGAGATTAAAAATCACAGTGTTCCTTCTGCTTTGTATGCTGTTCAGTATACCTGCACAATGTCAGCTGGTAGAAGAATTTGATCAGGAAGATTCCAGTTGCTGCCTGCCAATATTTGCGCAAAGGCTTGTGAATCAACTTCAAGACTGGAATCAGCTCAGCAGATATCAGGATGAAAACCGGGAGCTAAAGAAGAAACCCTATGACCCAAAACGAGTGGTTTTCATGGGTGACTCTATTACGGATTTCTGGAAACTGGCAGAGTACTTTCCGGAAAAGCCTTATATCAACAGAGGCATCAGTGGACAGACAACACCGCAGATGCTGGTTCGCATGTATCCTGATGTCATCCAGCATAAACCTGTGGCTTTGGTTGTTCTAGCCGGGATAAATGATATTTCCCAGAACACCGGGCCTGCTACGGCGGAGATGGTTGAAGAGAACATCATGGCCATGACGGACCTGGCACAACATAACGGAATAAAGGTCATACTCTGCTCGATTTTACCCGTAAACGATTATGCCTTCTTAAAACAGCAGGCCAGCGGTAAAGTGAATCCCTACATGAAAGTTCCGGTAACAGCTATCCATCCGCCTGAGGACATCCTGAAGCTGAATGCCTGGATGAAGCAATACGCTGAAAAAGTGAATGCGATCTACGTTGATTACTTCAGTGCGATGGTGGATGAAAAAGGGTTCCTGAAGGATAATTTATCGGGGGACGGTATACATCCGAATGCTGAAGGGTATAAGATAATGACGAAGATAATCGAAAAGGCCATAGAAAAGGTACTCAAGTAGTTTGATAAAATGGAGTTATAAAATGAAAAAGCCCATATCATTAATATTAACAACCATGATCATCATGTTTACCTCTTCAGCTTCAGCCCAGACTGCTAAATTGCTCTTTAAGGCAGG
>JAFGFY010000238.1 GCA_016930795.1 Deltaproteobacteria bacterium | reverse complement strand
ATTTGTCCTTGTTCATTACCGCAAATCAACTGGTGTGTTCAGCGACCGGCTAAATTTACATATTGAGTGGATTTTTGGAAAATCCTTTAAGAACGGATAGCTAACAACAAACAATAGTCGTAGCCAACAAAGAACCAAAAACCCCGTCTGAACCAAAGCCAAACGGGGCCTTTTCCCATATCATTTCTGCGGTCGAGGGCATCGAATTTCCTTCGCATTTACTCCCGAACCGACGGAATGCGCGGGATCATTTGCGTCTTCTCCTGACTCAAGAAACGGAGGGCCTCGCCGCTCTTACTATTTCTGAAAAGGTTGCAGGATCATTTACAGCCATGTCGGCGAGTATCTTTCTGTCCAGGGTAACCCCCGCCTCGAGCAATCCCCCCATGAAAGTGCTGTAAGACATTCCATTCTCCCTTGCCGCCGCGTTAATCCGCGTAATCCAGAGTCGTCTAAAGTCCCTCTTTCTGGTCCTTCTGTCCCGGTATGCAAACGCTCCCGCCCTGTTGACGGCAATGGCGGCTGTTTTAAAAAGCTTACTTTGACCGCCTCTAAAGCCTTTCGCGGCTTTAAATATCTTATTTCTTCGTTGCCTGGCTTTAAAGCCTCTTTTCACTCTTGGCATGATTAAACCTCACTCCACAGTCTTTTTCCGCATACAATGCAAAAAATCCCAGACCTTAGGGCCTCGGATTTCCAATCAGACCCCGTTATCCATTCACGCATAAGGGATAAGCCTCTTCACCTTCTGCAAATTGGTCGAATCTACAAGGGTCGATTTACGTAAGCTGCGCTTCCTTTTGGTCGTCTTTTTCGTAAGAATATGGTTCCCAAAAGCCTTATTTCGTACAACCCTCCCCGAACCCGTGGTCTTGAATCTTTTGGCTGCTCCGCGGTTGGTTTTAATTTTTGGCATACTCGAATCTCCATCCTTTGAAAACTTGGCGGTTTTTCCTCCATCGAAAAGACCATATCTTCTCCCGCCATTTGCCCCACCTGACCCCAGAACAGGCGAACGGTTTCTTTTTCCTTCAGTCCCTACTTGGGGACAATGACCATAGTCAGGTTGCGGCCTTCCTGTCTGGGGGGCTGTTCCACCATCCCTTCTTCAATGACTTCCTCCTCAATCCTCTTCAGGAGTTCCACACTCGCGTCTTTGTACGTCAGTTCTCGTCCCCGAAAAACCACAGTCACTTTCACCTTGTCTTTCTTGGCCAGGAATTTCTTGATACTCCTTATCTTGAAACCCAGGTCATGGTCTTCCGTGTGCGGTCTGAGCTTAATCTCCTTCAGCTGAGAGGACTTCCCCTTCTTTCGAGTACTTTGTTCCCGCTTGCTCGCCTCGTACTTGAACTTGCCGTAATCCATGATCCTGCAAACGGGGGGATCTGAGTTCGGGGCCACTTCAACAAGATCCAGCCCTTCCTCCATGGCGGCATTCAATGCGTCCCGAATGCCCGCGATACCCAGCTGACGCCCATCGACTGAAATCAATCTCACTGTCTTTGCATGTATCCTATTGTTCACCCTAATAGAATCAATCTTCTTTGCTATTGCCACTACCTCCTTTGCCTGAGTTCCTCGTGAATTAAGTCAATGAAATCCTTCTCGGTCATAAACGGAAGATTTTCGCCTGTTCTCAATCTCGGTGTAAGACCTTTTTGCTCCTGCTCTTTGTCGCCGATGATGAGCATATACGGAATCTTCTGAAGCTGCGCCTCTCTGACCTTCAGCCCAAGCTTTTCGTTTCGAAAATCCCCATCGGCTCTTATACCCCCTTCTTTTAAGGATTTCAACACTTTTTCTCCGTAAGGGATATTTCGATCCGTTACGGTAAGGAGTATGGCCTGTACAGGAGAAAGCCAGGTCGGAAAAGCCCCTGCATAGTGTTCGATGAGCACGCCGATGAATCTCTCCACAGCGCCCAGAATCACTCGATGAATCATGACCGGCCTATGCTTCTGTCCGTCTTTGTCTACGTAAGAGAGATCAAATCTCTCGGGCATAGTAAAGTCACACTGAATGGTTGCGCACTGCCATTCTCTCTCCAAGGCATCCCTCAGTTTCACATCGATTTTGGGTCCGTAAAAAGCGCCATCCCCTTCATTGATCTGATAAGGCATATGATGATCATCCAGCGCCTTCTTAAGCGCGTCTGTCGCGCGATTCCAGTCCTCTTCAGAGCCGATCGATTTCTCAGGACGTGTGCTGATCTCGAGTTCATATTCAAACTGGAAAATCTCCATGACATCCCTGACAAACTCAAGGACCCCTTTGATCTCCCCGTCCAGCTGATCCGGCGTACATATGATATGGGCATCATCCTGCGTAAATTCTCTGACTCTCATAAGACCGTGTAGTACCCCGGAGCGTTCATGACGGTGGACAAGTCCCAGTTCAAAATATCTTTTGGGCAGGTCCCTATAACTCCGCATCTTGGAATTGTAAATCAACATATGGGCCAGGCAGTTCATCGGTTTGATACCATAGGACTGTTCATCAATCTCGGTAAAGTACATGTTCTCACGGTAGTTATCGTAATGCCCGGATCTCTGCCACAACTCAGTCTTCAGAAGCAAGGGACCTTTGACGATTTCGTAACCCCTTCTCAGGTGTTCTTGAATTTCAAAATCCTCCAAAATATGACGGAGCATGCACCCTTTCGGATGCCAGACAATCATTCCCGAACCGATTTCTTCATGGGTACTGAAAAGATCGAGTTCCTTCCCCAACCTCACGTGGTCCCTTTTCTTGGCCTCTTCAATCTTCTGAAGATGTTTCTTCAATGTCTTAGGATCGGCAAACGCCACACCATAGATTCGACTCAGCATGGGCCTCTTCTCATCACCGCGCCAATACGCGCCTGCTGTTTTTGTCAGTCGAAAGGCCTTGATTTTACCGGTTGAAGGAAGATGCGGGCCGCGGCAAAGGTCCGTGAAACTCCCCTGGGTGTAAACAGAAACCCTCTCTTCACCCAAATCCTCTATAATCTCGATCTTATAGTTTTCCCCCTCTCTTTGAAATAACGTGATCGCCTCCCGGCTGGTCATTTCCCTTCTTTCAAAGGGTAGATCAGCATTGATAATTTCCTTCATCTTTTCTTCAATCCTGGGAAGGTCCTCTTCCTTGAACGGCCGCTCATAATCAAAATCATAGTAAAAGCCATTCTCTATGGCAGGGCCGATGGTCACCTTGACGCCGGGGAAAAGCTCCTTTACGGCTTCGGCCATCACGTGGGAAGTGCTATGGCGCATGATCTCCAGTCCATCCACTGAATCAAGGAAAACAGGTTCCAGGCTCACATCAGAGTCTACGCGTGCGGATAGATCCTTGAGTTCTCCGTTGATCTTCACGGCCACCACCCTCTCCAATCCCGCGACATGGAGTTCTTCCAAGGCCTCCAGGGCTGAAATGGATGCGGCCTCGATCTCTTTTACTCCACCATTGATAAGATGCATTTTCATTGTCTTCTTATCCATTCACACAAAGTAAATAAGGCATCCGACGCGAGCGGTAGCTCTGCTCAGATGCCTCATTGAAAAATCCATCAGAAAGCACGATCCTATGCTACGACCCTAATCCTTATCCGTTGACTGAAGTATACGACTTGTTCACAGTCAAAAAATTCTTGGTTTGACTTCTACCCCATGTATGGGTTCACGCGGAGAAATCTCAGTAATACTTCCAACTCTACAGCAGAGTATTTGAAATCATTGATGAAATCAAATACTTGAAATAACGATACAAGAATACGGAGAAAAAGTCAAGACACAATTCCTCCAAATTTAACCATGAATTCCATATCTAACCCCACTCTTTTCGCTTTTAGGGCCCAAGGAAGCAGGGAGTATTTTCAAAACAGCCGGTTGCTTCATCACCGGCCTCAAGAGACTTGCTCACGACATCCTGTAACGATGTTTCCCTTGACATACAAGTCAATACTCTCCTATACTCACACCCCAAAAAATTTCATTTGTTGTCGAGGAGTACCCTGCCGAGAACTGCAGGGAATGCACTCACCTTTTCGGTTTACGATTTAAAGGTCTTGCCATGATCCGTGATGCCTTGTTAGTCCTCATTATTGCGACCACTATAGCCCTGGTCAGCAACGCGTTCCGAGAAGATGGAATTCCCCTGGTAGCCGAAGAAGAATATACCATCCTGGTTCCGTGCCCCGAATCCATGGGAGAGGCAATCGCTATCAACCCTGATGATCCTCTTATTAAGGATCCTGACTCCCTGATCATCGATGTACGATCCTTGAAGGAGTACGACGAGTGGCATTTATCCCAAGCCCTCAATCAACCCTATGATTGGCTGGCGGAGCAGGATGAAGTGGACCGTAAAGCAGCCGAGGTGGCCAAGAGTATTGCCCGAAGCGGAAAGCATCATGTGGTTGTTTACGGTGATGGCGGAAATCCTGATTCCGGCAAGCACTGGGCCGCGTCATTGTCCGGATCGGGCATAAAGAACGTGGTCTACATCTCGGGAGGTGCCGATGCGCTCCAACGGTTGAAAGATTCGTCCGGAGGAAAACAATGAACAACCCATACTGGAAAAGAATAATCGGCTCCCAATGGCTGCTCTTGGGTGCCCGTATCTATCTGGGGCTGGTATTTGTCGTCGCGAGCTGGCACAAAATCATGGCCCCTGGGACGTTTGCTCTGGATGTCGCGACCTATCAGTTTCTTCCCCTGTGGGCCACAAACGGATTTGCGCTGGTCCTGCCCTGGGTGGAGTTGCTGGCCGGAGTCATGCTGATCTTGGGGCTTCGCGCACGGGCTGCGGCATTGTTGACCCTGTGTATGATGCTGAGCTTTATCGTGGCGCTTATATGGGCGCTTCACCTGGGACTGGATATGGCATGTGGTTGTTTTGCCTCCCAGGCCGCCACGACAGACGATCCCATCTCATGGCATACGATGATACGGGACCTCGTCTGGTTATTATTAGCGCTCTATGTTCTGACACTCGATCGGGCGCGTCTTGGGCTTGATCACATCTTTCTCAACAGGAAGGTCAGTCCATGAGACTGATGCTCTGCATTTGGATTCTTTTGGTCCCCGCTATGGGTCTAGCCTCTCAGCCTTGGGACCAGATTGAAACCTGTACTAATCTTGGGGAAGCTGAACAGGAAGTCGCCCTATCCATTTTAAAATCACGACGTCCATACGACTGCTGTGATGAAACCATTCTAGAGTGTCTGTCAAAGGAACCGGTTTGTCCCCTTGTTTTGCGGCTTGCCAAAAGTATCTGCCGCCTAGCAGCAGAAGGCAGAACCAAGGCCCAAATTGATGAAGAGTATTCCAAACGCGTGGCGAGCACGACAGCTCCACGCGTAGACATGGACCTCAGCGGGGCAACACCAGCGGGCGATCCAAACGCAAAAATTGAAATCGTTGCCTACCTATGCGCCCGATGTCCCTATTGCGCGTTATTCACGCGGGATATCTATAAGAGTGTGACCTCAGGAAGGCTCAAAGGAAAAGCCAAGTACTATATTCGACCATATGTTCTCCAGCAACACAGGGGATCCACAGCCGGCGCGCTGGCTATGCACGCCGCAGAATCTATGGGCAAATTTTGGGAAATGTTTCTCTATATGTGTGATCACTTTAATGATTTTGACCGCGATAAACTCCCCGAATGGGCGGCTTTACAGGGTATGGATGCCGATCGGTTTCGGGAGCTGATGGACGATCCAGCGATTATAAACAGACAGATTGAATCCCAGAAAGAAGCGATCCGGAACGGACTCGATAAAACCCCGTTCTTATTCGTAAACAGAAGAGAATATACTGCTTCATCGAGGCCGGAGGCCCTTGAGGATTTTGTGGAAGGAGAATATGAGCGACTCCCGTAGTATCAAATTTTAGGTGTTTTGTAAGTTCCTGGTCTACTTGTAGCCATCACCCTTCCCGGCCCTGCTATTTCATATCGTTCCAACCATCTCAGGTTGCTGACTACCTGATTTTGCTGAGTGCTTTGAGGACTTTGTCCGGGGTGAACGGATAGTCCATGATTCTCACGCCGATGGCATTATACACGGCCATAAGCACGGCGCTGGGGCCGGGTGAGGTGGCTATCTCACCCACGCCGACCGCGTGAAAACGATGGCTGGGCATCGGGGTGTCCTGAGTAAGGGTTGAAAATTCCGGCAAATCGTTAAAGGTCCTCCACTTATAGTCTATCATGTTGGAGTTCATCATTCGCCCGATACTGGGATCCAGCATGCCCCCTTCGAATATCGCGGTGTCCAGGCCCGCGGCCCCCAGGGCCCCGTGCAGCTGGCCTTCCAGACAGGCGGGAGCAATGACCTGACCGCATCCGGCGCTGTTCACCACGTTGACCAGCTTCACCATGCCTGTCGTCGTATCCACTTCGACCTCGACAAAGGTCACAAGAAAGTTACTCAGCGTGAAATCCTCGCTAAAGCGGCCCTGCCCCAGGACCGTGCGCACGATGCCGGTCGCCTTACGCCAGGGTATCCTGTTATCGGGATTTGTAATCTCAAATATATATCCATCTTCAGTTTCCAACTCATCCGGTTTAAGGTTCATCACCGGCGACGCCAGTTCCAGCAGCCGGCGCCGGGCGTCTTCAGCGGCCTCGATGACTGCCTTGCCGACCGTATAGGTGCCGCGAGAACCGACCAGGGCAAACTCGAATGGGTTACCGTCCGTATCCGGAAAACTCATATTCACATGTTCAAGGGGCAGGTTGAGGACCTCGGCGGCCATCTTGCATAAGCTGCTGCGCTGTCCTTGCCCTGCCTCCGAGACGGCGACTAAAATGAGCGCGCGTCCGTCCGGTGTCAGCTTGATCCAGGCCTCGGAATGGTCTTCCCCGACATCCGCGTTACAGTGAATGCCTACACCGACACCCCGCCGCTTGTTTCCATGGACAGACATTGGTTTACCCCATCCCTTCCATTTTTCTTCCCAACCGAATCTGGCGGCGCCGTTATCTATGGCCGGAGAAAAATCTATCCCCCTGTAAATATACTTTATGCCGTTCCGCCAGAAATATTCATCACCAACCCGGACGAAGTTCTTTTTGAAAAAGTCCAATGGATCCACATTCGCTTTTTCCATAGCCATGCCCATGATGGGCAAAATCGAGCTTTCCAGTTCCTGGCCGCCGTAACCCCGGACAATGCCGGTGGGCGCCCGATTCGTAACGACCAGCTTCGAGCGGAGATCCCAGTTGGGACAACGCAAGGCCAATTGAAGCTCACCGCATCCTACGGCGATCTCATGGGGTCCTGCTTCCGAACCCGAACCGGTATTGACAATCCATTCCCCGGTTACAGCCGTGACCGTCCCGTCATTTTTGATGCCTACCCGGGCATTGATGCGGCATGACAATCGTAATGAGTAAGCAGCCAGGTGCTCCTCTTTTGTGTAATAGATCTTGACCGGCCGTCTGGTCGCCCGTGCTAGTTCCGCGGCGTAGCCGATTGGGGTCAGGTTGGCATTTTTCGTTCCGTAACTGCCGCCGCACTGTGTGGCGATAAACTGCGTGTCCGCCATACGGAAGAAAGGTTGGGCCAGGTATTTGTTCAGGCCAAGGGATTGAGTGGCCACATAGGCCACCAGCTTATCCGGGTTCTTCCAGTACGCAATGACACCCGGAGGTTCCGGCGGCAATGGGTTGGGGAAGCATTCATAAAATCCCGTCCCCTCTATGATTTCATCGGCCTCGGCAAAGCCTTTATCCACGTCACCCTTGATGACATTTTGCAGAAGCTTGGTAATCTGTGGAATCACGTTATCCGGGTACTGGTCGTACAAAGGCGGCTGACCCGGCTGAGTAGCCTCATCGACGTCGTAGCAAGCCTGAAGCGGCTCGTATTCCACCCGGATGCGCTCAACCGCATGGTTCGCGATTTCGGTCGTATCCGCGGCCACCAGCGCGACAGCATCACCGACAAAACGCACCTTCTTATCCAGGAGCCTCATGTGATTGGGGATACCCCATGTCGCATCCGGTACATCTTTATAGGTCAGTACCGCGTGGACACCGGGGAGGGCCTCCGCCTTGCTCACATCTATACTCCTTATCTCGGCATGAGGGAGGGGGCTCCTGAGCACTTTACCGATGAGCATGTGAGGCAAACGCACATCGTCCAGGTACTCCGCTCTTCCCGTTACAATATCTCTCGCGTCTTTACGCGGTGTGTCTTTTCCAATGTAACGGTAATTATTTGTCATACTTTCCACCCTTGATGACTGCAGTAACCGCTTTTAAAACTTCGTAATGTGATATACAACGGCAGAAATTGCCTGAAAGGGCTTCTTTGATTTCATTCTCCGTTGGGTCGGGATTTTTATCCAATAGTGCTTTAACGGTCATAATGATGCCGGGGGTACAAAAACCGCATTGGAAGGCGGTGTGGTCAATGAAGGACTGCTGCAACGGGTGGAGCCGGCCTGTCTTAGGGTCTTCCAGTCCTTCAATCGTCGTAATATTCACACCGTTACATTCCACGGTCAGTATCGTGCATGACAGGACGGCTTTACCATTGAGGATGACGGTACAGGCGCCGCAGGCCCCCTCGTCACACGAGATCTTTGTACCAAGCAGACCCAGATGATTTCGCAGCGTCTCCGCCAACGTATCCGATGGGATGATGTCTTTCCCGATCATCAATTCATAGTGCTTATTGTTGACGACCAGGTGTATGGTTGATTTATCCGGCATATTGACCTCATTTCCCAGATTTTCCAAGATTGACAAGGGCCCGCTTGACCATTTCCATGGCAATAGGAATTTTGTAGCTGTTTTTCTCAAGCGGCAGGGCATCCTCAAGAGCGACCTTTGCCGCGGCAGCGGCCTGTTTATCGTCTAGGTGCCGCCCGACCAACACTTTTTCCGCCGCGACAGCCCGTAATGGACGAGGCGCGACCGCGCCTAACACGACACGCGCGTCCTGACAGATCCCATTCTTCATAGAAACAACGGAAGCCACACTGACCAGGGCAAAGTCTATGGCCTCACGCAACCGAAATTTGACAAATGTCTGCCTGACCCCATCAGGTAGCGCGGGCACCTGGATTTCCGTAACCATATCCCCTTGTTCGAGCGCGTTGGGGAAAGGGCCGAAAAACTCGGCAACGGGTATCGTCCTGGTTCCCCTCGCGCCGACAATCTTCACCCTGGCGTTCAAGGCCTCAAGCGCTACCGCTGTATCAGAAGCATTGACGGACACGCAACCGCAGTTAAAACACCTGCTTGCCTCGGTCTTGATCTGGTTCAAATCAAAACCGGGAGTGTCTTCAATATCTATGGCGCGTTGACTTACCGCGATCCTGGACGCCCTGAGTCTCTTTGTTTTCCTGTAATATTGGGGATTGAATTTTAATAGAGGCCCAACCGCGTTCCCCCTATCCTTCACCGCTTTCCTCAGATACGCGTCCATGGCCATTGCGGCCTTCTTCCCGTCAGCGATGGCTTCTATGACTGTCGCGGGGCCCCGTGCCGCCGCGCCGCCGGCAAAGACGCCTGATGTGTTCGTCGCCTGGGTTTTCTGATTAATCCCAATCAGACCGCGACTGATGTTCACAACCCCTTCGGCAAATTTCAGATCGGCCGCGTATCCAACCGCCATAACGATGACATCCGCTTTAACAGTCGTCCTAAAATTCTCGTCGTAGGTTGGAGCAAAGCGTCCGGATTGATCATAGACTGAGGTACAGCGGATGAGTTCCATCCCGATGACTTTTCCAT
>JAFGFY010000045.1 GCA_016930795.1 Deltaproteobacteria bacterium | reverse complement strand
TGGTTTGATAGGCAGCGACTTTCATCGGACTTCTCCTTATATTTCAATTACTCTAAGAAGCATTTTCCCATATTCTTCAACGTATGGTCATCGCACATGTAATTGGCCTGGCTGCCGTTTCGCATAATGACTTCCACACCTTCGTCATCATAGGGGTCGATTTCAATTCCGTCTATTTGATCTCGGCTGGTCTCGCGGCAAAGGACTATGTGCCTTTCAAGTTTGGCGATGGAAAAAGAAATCAGTTCCTTTAGAAACCCGAATGAATGACGCATCTGGTGAAAACCGTATCTTTTCATCAGTGCGTATCCATAGACGGCTTCTTTCTCTGATCTTTCATTTGGCCTTTCCTGACTTGTCGTACAGGCCGTCTGTATGGATGGAATGTCAATCCTTTTGCAGACCTTGTCCATAAGCAGATTGGCGACGTTGTGGGATTTGAGCCCCAGATCCACGGCATAGTTCATTCTAATGTTGGCAATAGATGGAAGGCCCGCATGGACGACCATGACACCGGGATTAATCAACTGGGCCATGGCCATGCCGAATAATCCTTCCGCGTGCGTCAAGGTGAGAAGACCTGACATGGAATAGGGGGCGGAGAGCCCTGCCATGGGCATGGTCGACACATATATGGGAATACCCTTTTTCGCGCAAGAAAAAAAGGGATCGATCATGCTCTCGATCATATTTAAAGGGCTATTGATGATAGAAAACTGGACCGTGATATTGCCTCTTCTCTCATGGATCTCCTTTGCCCGTTTGATTCCGTTATCCGTCACAGCACCCACGTAGATGGGCTTGGTGCAATGGTCCGTGATAACATCCATCACCTTGACTTCCTGGTTTTTGATCAGAACTCCCCGTGCCATGAAATTGATTACATCCGCGTCATTGACAATTGAAGCTATCCGGGCCAAGTGCTCAAAGGTCGGCTGTACCAGTTCTCCGGTTTGATCATCGTAGACAAATGGCGCGGTTCCACCGACACCGAATGAATTCTCGGGTATCCAATACTGTCCCCTTTTCGGCACAGTTACAAGGATCTGCTCGATCAAGGACGCGAGGACATGGATGTGACCTGTTGTATCGTCAAACGCAGCAAGGCCGGTGTTTTCAAACATGTCCCTAACTACCTTGGAAGAGCATTTGACACCTGTCTCTTCAAGCACTCGAAGGGCATCCTGGTGAATTCTGTCAAGAAGCTCCAGTTCTTCCGGAAAAGTCTCTTTTTTATCGCTGCCGTGATTAATTTCCTCTTTGCTCAAAAAAATCACTCCATATCTAGGTATAAAACAATCTGTCTTCTATTTTATCATTCCCTTTTCCTTCAGCCAATCTCGCGAGACATCGTGAATCCTTTTGTGTTCGATATCCACGGCTGCATTCAATTTCCGAATCTCTTGATTTGTGAGATTCTCAGCCACAGGTTTGAGAATATCCTGAATCTCAGGCCACCTGTTTAAGAGATTCCTTCGGATTACAGGAGCCGGATTATACATGGGAAAGTATGATTTATCATCTTCAAGAGTGATGAAACCGAATGCGGAAATACGGCCGTCGGTGGCAAAACCCATGGAAACGTCCACCTGTTTCTGTTTAAGCGCCATATATACAAGCCCCGAATCCATCTTTTTGACCTTGTCATAAGGGATTCTGAAACCATAGAATTTCATCAGAGGTTTAAAGCCGTCGGGACGCTCCCAGAATTCCGCGTTGACACCAATGACAAGCTTGCCTTGATGGTCGTTCATATACCGGCTCAGATCGCTGATCGAGACAATTCCAAGCTTCTCTGCATGATTTTTCCTCATCATCAGGGTATACGTATTGTTGAATGCTACTTTATCAAGCCAGCTAATTCCCTTCTTGCGGTCGGCATTTTTGACCCATTCGTAGCATTTCTCCTTGTGTGTCATAATCTTTCTCTCTTTCTGTTTGTGGTACACGGTGTAGGCAGTGCCTGTATACTCATAATACATATCGATCTGATCATTCTCCAGTGATTGACGGGCCACGGTTGACCCGACACCTGTTCTTAATATGACACTGAATCCATTGTCCTCCAATAGGATCTTCGCCATTTCAGATAAAATGTACTGTTCAGCAAAATTCTTTCCCCCGATTATGATCCTTTTCTCACTTACGCCATGAGTTGGAATTACCATCAGACAAAGTGATGAAACGATCAGTCCACATAACAGGCTCTTAACTCTAAGCAAAATTTTAACCCCATTTATCCCGAATAGTTCACGACAATGACTCATCAGATTTTTCTCGAGTCTTCTATATCATGCTTTCTCTTGAAGACGGAGGCCTTTGGGAATGATCCAGAACCTTAGGACCTCACACAGGTGATCCGCGAAAAGCGCCAGGAGAATAGTCGGAATAGCTCCAGCCAATAACTTATCCGTGCGCATGAGATCAATGCCAATGAAGATATGTTCGCCTAGGCCTCCTGCTCCGATAAGAAAGGCCAATGCTGCAGTTCCGATGTTGATGACCAGCGCGACTCGAAATCCCGTCAGAATGACATCCATTGCATTAGGAATCTCAATCTGAAAAAGAATTCTCATGCTGGACATGCCCATCCCTCTGGCAGCGTCTGTCATCCATGCCGGTATCGCTTTGATACCTGCCATCGTGTTCCTCGCAATCGGCAACATCGAGTATATGAAAAGCGCGAAAACAGCGGCCTTACAACCAATGCCGAGGATGCTCATGACCAATGCGATAACTGCAAGAGAAGGGATCGTCTGACCCAAGCCCACCATATACATAACAGGACCTGAGTATCTCTCGAATTTCGGCCTTGTGAAAATGATACCGACGGCCAGTCCAAAAGCCGTTGCCATCGCCATACTCACGCCCACCATCCCCATATGCTGTTTCACTAACTCGACAGTATACCAAAGCTCGTACGGATCTGACAGGTATTCCATCATGCCAGTCCTTTCAAGAAACATCCCTGCCAGAAGAAGGATAATCAGGAGAAAGAAGCGACAGAGTGTCACCAAAGTGCTGTTCATTTTCCGATTCTCCTGGCGATTCTAATCCCCTTTGGCGTAAGGGCCCTTTCAAGAAAAGCCATCCCCGCATCGGCAAATATGGCCAGCAGGGCGACCAGTAAGGCGCCCGCTATAATCATCTCGCTGTAGACCCTCGCTATTCCCTGCTGAATAAAGACACCAAGACCACCTGCCCCGATATATGCGGCAATGGCCGCAATACCGATATTCATGACAGTAGCTGTCCGAAGGCCCGCGATAATAACAGAAATGGCCAAGGGGATCTCCAACTCTCTTAATCTGGTCCACGAGCTCATCCCTAACCCTTTTCCCGCTTCGACCAGCTCCGGAGGGACGTTTTTTATACCGACGTACGTGTTCCTGATAAGAGGAAGCTGGCTGTAGAGAACAAGGGCGATAACAGCCGGCACCTTCCCTAAACCATGTCCAATAATGGACAAGATAGGAAGCATAAGACCGAAAAGGGCTATAGAGGGAATCGTCATCAGGATATTGGCGGCGCTTATGACCTGTTTCGCCACCCTCTCGTTATGAGATATATACACCCCTAACGGTATAGCGATCAGGGCCGCCAGGAATACTGAAATGGCGACTATCCAGATATGCTCAAGACCGAGACCCCAGCAATCACTCGCATTTTCCTGTACGAATTTGAGTATCCTCATAAAGAAACGCTATTTCGTGATCCGATGATCGGAATAGAGGTTTACAATGCGTCTATGAATATCATCATAGCTGATTGTCCCTGTCAGGTACCCATTTTCATTGATAACCGGAATTTTCTGAATATCATGCATAAGCATATTTGACAAAGCATCCCTTAGATTATCCGTTTCAGCTATGCAGAGCGGATAGGGTTCAATCAATTTTTTAACTTCTATGTTGTCGCTTTCAAGGGTCGCAGTTGTAACGTATCCAATGGGTTTACCTTCTTCTATGACATTCAGGTGAGAAAGACCTTTCTCCTTCAAT
The DNA here is from genome assembly GCA_016930795.1 of Deltaproteobacteria bacterium. Classification (GTDB taxonomy): domain Bacteria; phylum Desulfobacterota; class DSM-4660; order Desulfatiglandales; family HGW-15; genus JAFGFY01. The sequence goes on along the minus strand of JAFGFY010000045.1, from coordinate 34,637 downwards.
ACATTCATCGCCTCGGCGCTTTTAATTCTTCCTTCAACAACATTGGCATGATCCTGATTCATGGTCTCCCGAACAGAGAGCAAACTGAGTCCTTTGAGAGTCCTGTCCGTACCCACAAAGTCTTCTATATATTTGTTCGCTGGTTTCATCAATATAACTTCAGGTGTATCGAACTGTACTAAACGTCCTTCATCAAAAATAGCGATCCTATCCCCCATCTTGACGGCTTCATAGATATCGTGTGTTACAAAGGCGATACTCTTTTTTAACTTGGCCTGGACCTTGATGAATTCGTCCTGTATCTCCTCTCTATTAACGGGATCGATCGCACCAAAGGGCTCATCCATGAGCAGGAGATCAGGATCAGCCGCGAGACATCTTGCCACTCCGATGCGTTGTTGCTGGCCTCCTGAGAGTTCCACGGGATAGCGGTCACGAAACACTCCAGGATCTAGGCGCAACATATTGAGGAGTTCATCCACCCTGTCGCTTATTCGTTTCTCATTCCACCCCAAAAGCCGGGGAACAATAGCAATATTGCCGTAGATCGTCTTGTTTGGAAAAAGCCCTATTTCCTGAATCGCATAGCCTATGGATTGACGAAGTTTGACTTCATCCCAGGACATGACATCTTTACCATCTATAAGGATCTGCCCACTGCTCAGTGCTATCAGCCGGTTGGTTAGACGAAGTAAGGTCGTCTTTCCGCATCCTGAGGGTCCCAGGAAAGTGACCAGATTACCATCCTCGATATTAAACGTGACATTATCCACAGCGACAATTGACGATGGGCCCGATCCAAAGACCTTGCTGACACCTTGATACTGAATCATGTTTTCTTTCCAATCTTCTAAATTTTCGTTCCAAGATACCAGATTGGATGATCCAGATGAGGTACTCGATTTCTTCGATTCGGGACCTGTTCAACTGATAAGATATCTCAGAAGGAGTGTCATCAGGATACTCCCATCATGAAAAATCCTGAAGGTCCGGTTCTTTGAAGGGGAGACCCTTTGTCCTCACCGGAAATGAAGAGGCTCATATCCATATCGATCTGAGATCAACTCCATGGAAACGGGCTGTTAGATTCAGGAAGAAGATCCCCTTCTTCGAATCGACTGTATCGAAAAGGTTTGAGGAGCTCCTGTTTCTCTCCCATGATCTCTTTTGCGACGAGTTTACCGACCCCGATCATCTTATAGCCATGACTGGAGTCCGCTATGAGGTAGCAATTCCCTTTTAAAACATCGAAAACAGGAAAATTATCCGGAGAAAACGCTCCAAGACCACCCGAGGGTTCTTTCTTGTAACGACCATATTTGTCTTCATACCGCTTTTGACAGTGGGCTAGGGCTGAAGTCCAGGTGTGTGCAAATTCAGGACCCACGATAAAGTCAGGGGAATCAATCCCGTAGGGGTCAACGTTGACCTCTTTGTTTTCAACCCTGTTCGGCGCGGATCCTCCCTGAATCCCCTTGAAATGAAAATCCGGTTTGTAATAGATGCCCCACATCTCGTCTGTGATAAGAGATTTGTCCTCGCTTGAATAGAGGGGTGCGTCCGAATCCACATGGATAACTGGAGGCATTTTCCCATTGTTGGCCATGCCGTAGGTCGGTTGCACACCCAACGTTCCTTCCTGCAAAGACCAATAGGTCCACATCCTGATGTCAGGGTGAACTTTGCCGTCCAGACCCTTTACGGGGACCGAGCCCGGCATACCCAGCATTTCCCAGAAAACATTGGCCCAGGGGCCGGCTCCAACGATGAGATAGTCGCACTTCAATGTGCCCTTGGTCGTTTCGACCCCTGAGACATTTCCATTGCTCACTATCCCCACGACCTTGACTCCGGTGAGGATCCTAACGCCTTCCGCTTCTGCCTTGTCCGCCAATCTGTAGAGGGCCCTGGTATTATGGGCGTAACCTCCCCTCTTTTCATGGAGGATTGAAGTGACATTTTCAGCCTGCCAATCGTCAAAGATATTTTGCCTCATATAGTCAAGGCAGTCTTTTTCGCCCTCAACGAATTCGGACTCATAGCCTATATCTTTTTGTCGTTCATAGATTTCATTGACATCTTTATGCATGATTTCAGGTGATATCTGCATATATCCCACGGGAAGGTAGCCGTATCCCTCTGCATCTTCTTCCCACACTCGAACACTATGCTCAATGAGTTCCTGCATGGCAGGCTGATAGTAGTTATTGCGAATAACACCGCAGGCTATTCCTGACGCCCCCGCTCCTATGGCGGTCTTGTCGATCACAAGGATATCTTTTCCTGATCCCCTTCCCCTGAGCTTCAGCTCGATAGAGAGATGATAGGCGGTGCTGAGTCCATGCATCCCCGCGCCAATAATGATGTATTTATAATATGTTTGAAGTGCCATAATGTATTCTCCTGTTTGGAATGTGATCTTTTCTAAATACCCTAAAGGACCCTGAGCATTCTCTACCACAGATGATCACGCAGCCTCTATCTGTTGCTCCTCCGTGCCGTCATTTTCACGATCATGTTTTAGGTCCCCATCGATTGTCCCGCGGACCTTTTCCCGCTCCTCAGCAAAATCAAAACCCGTCCATATGCCTATGGACCCGAGTATCGAATCCTGTGGATGAAACTCTCGAAAGATTTTAAAGTAGTAAGCCGCTTCCCGACTGTTGATGGTCGCCTTGGGATTCTCAGCCTTTATCCTTTGATATTCATCCTCAGTCATCTCCTGGTGCGCCAATTTTTCTCCAAGATCCTCACATCCGGCCCCTTGAGTATACTGGACCTTATACCGCCAAAGGATATCGTCGGGCAGGTAGTGTGTGTTTTCAAATGCTTTGCGAAGTATCCATTTTTCGATCTTTGCATCATGATGTTCTCTGATTTTCAACTCAGGAGGGATCTTCATTGAAAGGTCTACCATGGCCTCATCAAGAAAAGGGACCCTCAATTCCAGGCTGAAGAGCATCCCCATACGATCCGCCCTTTGAAGGTTGATATTATGTAGATTGCCTACGCATCGCCTTGCCTCCATGTTCAGATTGTCAAAGGGGAAATGTTTCATGTAGTGATATCCGGTGAAAAGCTCATCAGCTCCTTCCCCTGTGAGCACAACCGTTACATAATCTGCGGCCAGTTTACAGGTGAAATAACAGGGTACGGCACAGCGGACCAGGGAAGGGTCATAACTTTCCAGCTTCTTGATGACTATGGGCAGGGCCTCATAATAATCTTCTTCCGTAAAAAGTAACTCGTGGTGTGTGGAGCCGATATGCTTGGCTGCGATTCTGGCCGCCTTGATATCGTCACTCACGTCGCCCTTGTCATCCTCCATTCCCACAACAAAGGTATGCAGATGGGGAATCTCATCCGCGGCAATGGCCGCGACCAGGCTGCTGTCCAGTCCTCCGCTGCAAAAGGAGCCCACGGGGACTTCTGGGTCAGCCAGCAACCTCTTCTTAACCGCTTGGATGAACGTCTTCCTTATGATTTGGCTTGTCTCTTCGACATCAGTCAAAATATGGTCTTGGACCTCGGGTGTAGAATAAAATTCTACAAAACCCTCCTCAGGGGTATAATAATGACCTGCAGGGAACTCATGGACTTCTTTTAGGCCGGCAAGACTCATGGCCCCCAATTCAGAGCTAAAATAGATGCTGCCGTTCTTGTACCCATAATAGAGAGGCTTGATGCCTATGGGATCTCTAGCCATCATATATTTATCATCATCAAAGATGGCAAAGGCATACATGCCGTCCAGATCCTTGACGCACTCAGGGCCTTTTTCCTGGTACAAGTGGAGGATCACTTCGCTGTCTGAATCGGTTTGATAATGATGTGTTTGTGGCATTTCTTCCCGCAACTGTCTAAAATTATAGACCTCTCCATTGCAGATGATCCCCTGACTTCCACCATTGGAAAGGATGGGCTGATGCCCTTTGGCGACGTCCACTATGGAAAGGCGGGTGTGGCCGAACACACTATTCCCATTGATATGAAGACCCCTGTCATTGGGCCCCCTGTGTGGGAGGGCATCAAGCATTCGGTTAATAGTCTCAATATCTTTTGCGCCTATACAGCCCGCTATACCGCACATTACTTTTCTCCCTTTATCCTTTATTCTACAAATATTCTTCCGAGATTAGCGGTGGTGAGAGGATCTTCCATGTACATCCCCAACCCTATATTCTGAAGCGATTCCATACCTCTCTCATCATATAAGGGCATCTCCACCTCTGGGGCCTCTTCAGGCATTACTTTTTCGGATATTTCAATGGCTCTTTCGAGTTTCGCGAATGAAAAATCGATCAGGTATCGGAGAAAGGCAAAGGGGTGACGGATCATATGAAACCCGTATTTTATGCACAGGGCCTGCCCCATTTTGGCATCCGCATAAGCTCGTTCTGTGGGGTGCTCCTCATGGGTGGTTGCCGCACTCTGGAAAGTCGGTAGATCGAGCATCAGGTTCAGATGAGTCATGAGGATATTTAAGAGATTATGGCTGACCAGACCGTAATTTGGGTTGTAGTCGATTCGAGGATCAGCGATCGTCGGGTATCCCGCGTGAATACAAGTGACTCCGGGATTGAGTAATTGTGCCGCGCAGATCCCAAAGAGGACCTCTGCGTGAGTCATGGAAAGGACGCCGTTATAGCAATATGGTGCGCTTATTCCCGCCATGGGCATGGCCGATATGAATACGGGCAAACCGGCGTTGACAACTTTTACAAAGTGCTCGGAGAAGTTTTCGTTGACCTCAAGAGGGGGGCGCGTAAGGCAAAAGACGATCATGATGTCTTTTCTCTGCCCATAGATTTCTTCGGCTCTCTTCAGAGAGGCATCCGAGGTCACTGCAAAATAGAGAGGCTTTTCACAGTTTTCTGCCATGATATTCATTTGCAGTACTTCATCTTTCAGCTTTATACCCCTTCCCATGCCGGCCACTCCATCCCTGTCTTGAGCGATTTGGGCGATGCGGATCACATGTTCGGGCGTGGGAATGATGCCCCCTTTTCCGTTTTCGTCGTCATACACATAGGGTGCGGTCCCTCCAATAAAAAAGCTGTATGGAGGCACAAAAAACTGTTCCACACCAGGCACGGTCTTCAAACAGTTTTCAACCAGTTCGGCTGTTACATAAATACGGTCTTCATGAACGATTGCCAGACCGTCTCTTTCAAATTTTCGAAAGACGGCCTGCATCTCCGGTTGTTTGCAACCGACGCCTAGATTTTCAAGTATCCATTTTGCATCCTCATGGGTACGGAAAAGCATCTCAACAGTCTCGTTACCCAATAAAGAGTTTGATATCTCAACCCGTTCTTCGTTCAAAATAAGATCCTCCTCAGTTCACATAAGCCGATAGAATTACATGAAATATTCTACTAAAGATATACGTTTCGAAGTTATTTCATCTCTGATTGTTTCAATTCAAACTATTATTACCTTAGACAAGGACAACACGAATGTCAAGTGTTTTTGAGAATGTTGACTCAGATCGTGTCCCCTTATGCAAAATCATAGGGACATCGTATGGCGTCTCTGGGAAAAAGTCCGGATTGAAGACTGAGAACAGGTGGGGACCTAGGTCACTTCAAGGTCTTGAACATCAAGCATATTGGTAAGTTTTGTAAGGGTTTTTGCGATCTGCTCGATTTGTTTTTCAGAAAGCTTATTCAGTCCATCAACAATCTTGGTCTGAACAGGAGGAGGTGCGTTCTCCGCGAGCACTTTTCCGTTTTTTGTCAACTCAACGGTTATGACGCGTCTGTCAGAAGATACTCTCGATCTCTTCACAAGGCCTTTGTTTTCCAGTCGGTCTATGATGCCGGTGACCGTGCTTGAATTGACCAGGATATATTTTGCGATCTGAGATGGAGACAAAGGGCCGGTTTCGTGGAGCGTTAGAAGGCAGTTCAGTTGTGTGGCACTCACATTGTAAATCTTATTCAATTCCTTTGTATACACTTCTCCAGCCTGCATCAACCTCCGTATGGAATAGATGATATCCCGTGTTCGAGCCTGGTGGACATCCGAAGGTAATTCAGCGTATCCTCTTTGGGATTCTTTTTTCATGGGTTTTCAGAAGGATATGATAAGTACATTTTTTGAATAATATCGAATCGATAGAGAATGATCAAAAAGAGACTCTAACGACTCAGGTCATAAACAGTGAACAATATTGCTTCTATTTCCACAAATAATCAAGCCATTTATACGCCTGTTGATTATGATCTTGATTTTTTCTTCTTCAAATCCTCCTTTTCCGACCAATCATCCCACGTTCAATATCATAAACATATGCGTATTCCTTCTTTTGTATCTCGATCCTCACAAGCCGAAACATATCTGATCTTTCATCAAACGGCCCTTCAAGGTCTAAGGCCCAATCCATGATTCGCTTCTTTACCTCTTCTACTTTTTAACAATCGGCAACTCAGCAGATAGAATAATGGTCGTCCACTCAGTCATCTTTCTCCCCTTTATTGGAATTTCATCGTGATGGTAAAGCGCATCCCCTGGCCGGTGTCGCGGCAATCCAACACTAATCCAACGAGGGTAGGAGATATCTCCTCTCCTATCAGCAGAAGCTTATTCCCTTCATTGTCCCTTATCACCTGGTCCCCTTCTCTTTCCGTATCGATTAAGAAACCAAGTGCTTGCGGTGGATCCGATGAACGGGTTATCCTGATCAAAGATTCCTCGTCCTCTTTTCCAGCCTGCAAAGCTTGTTTCATGTTTTCTTTGGCCAAAGACGTTACGGAGAGCATCATGTCCCTCCTCTACTTTTAGTTGGGCAACTTCACTGAAACGAATTCAGTCAATACTCATTTAGTCAATTTTTTACTCAAGGTTAAAGCCCTCACACATTTAAAAGTTTTTGACTATTTCCATCCAAAATATTGAATGGGGTCAATCCTGTATTTTTTTCATTCGTTTCAGGCAACCTTCAAACGACTGTCTGCCTGGGATTACTTGCGGTCTATACAGAGTGACGAGTTATATGTAGATGACTCTCATTGACAGGTATGTCCCATGTCTCTTTACGAAAATCGGTTAATATGGCACATACGGTCTGGCCTGCATTTTTCATGAATCTTCCCTCTTTTCAAATACATAAAAGGAAGCTGCCGTGGCAGAAAAAAAGCATAGTCATAGCTGAAGACCAGAGGATAGTCAGGGAAGGGTTAAAATCCATTTTGAGCTCGAATGAAGCCTTTGAGATCGTTGGAGAAGCAAAGGATGGGATGGAGGTGATCCGTGCCGTTGAAAAACGCAATCCCGATCCCCTCCTCTGTTATCGTCAATGATTGCTCTGATATCAGCGGACTTCTTCATGCTTTCTGATGGAAGGAGGGTCACCGCATTCTTTCCTAATATTTCACTTTCTTTATATCCGAACATCCGGAGAAAGGCTGGATTCACATAGTGTATCTCTCCCTGAAAATCTGTGATGATTATACCATTTACAGATGAATTAAACGCATCATAGACAATATTGAGGGCCTCTTTCGCCTTTTTCGACTCGCTCTCTGTTACGCCCACAGTTCCGATCCTCTGCCCCAGCTCCTGAGGATCCGTCATAACCACATTCTTTGTTTTCACCCTATCGTTCATGACGTGCTCATCTTCGCTTTCAAGTCGCTGAATGTAACATCTTATTATTCTGAGCTGCAAGTCAAGAATCAGCAGCTTTCTTTTCATATCGAACTTCATCTTCCTTATAAACATGAGCGACACAATCTGCCCATATTTTAGAAAAAAATACAGGATTAACCCCATTGTCCCACAACTGTCATTCAATTATATTGAAATAAGAGACAATCTGAATTCTTTGAGTAGGGTTCTCTATAAACATAAATGGTCGACTGTCGGGTTCCGGGTAAAAACCAGACTCTTTTTTATGTTTTTCGCCTCAGCTTGAGAAAAAGGCTCTTTATAGGGATTCTGAACAAAAGCCAAAAAAGAATGGAGGATATAGAAATGTTTACAATCAAAAAAATACTTTGTCCTACGGACTTCAGTGAACCCTCTTACGTGGGGCTCAAGACCGCAAATGATCTAGCCGCCCATTTTTCGGCCGAATTGATTCTTGTCCACGTGGTTACGCCATTTCATTACCCCGGCCCTCCCGGCGCGGTTGGCACCCTGGGTTTTAATCCCGCCCCGTATTTTGAGGAGATGGTCGAGGCCTCAGAGAAATCACTGACCGAGGTGGCAAGAAACAAGATCTCTCCGGATTTGTCTGCTCGGACCACCCTTCTGAAAGGGAACGCGGTGGATCAGATCGTGAATTTGGCCCAATCTGAAAAGGTAGACATGATCGTCACGGCAACCCATGGCTGGACGGGGTGGCGCAGGTTTATCTCCGGATCAGTGGCAGAAAGAGTTGTGAGGCACGCCACCTGCCCCGTACTCACCGTACCGGCTCCGGAAGGGGCACAAGAAGAATAGGAGCAGATGGTTGCATTGTATCATATTAGAGAAGGTTTCCCGGGTTTAGGTTAATCTCGCTTGGGAGACAAGCGGAATTGAGATCTCTGGTCAACAGTAAACAGGACAAGTTAAGACTATTTCCGTGCCGCCGGAAAAAGGCCATGGTGAATGGCTAAGAGAGATGGTAGTCGATGTCAAAAGCAGGAATCTGCCGAAGGATCTAACACCGATTGTTGGGCATGAGTTGCTGGTTCGGAAACCCGACGGAACTCATGTCAATGGAGTGATTGTGGATATAAAAAAGGATGCCATAACCGTAGATATGAACCACCCTCTGGCCGGTAAACCGATGCTAATTGATATCGAGCTGGTTGACATTACAGGCGGGGACAAACTCTTTTTCTGATAGAGGTTTATAAAAGGGTGTAAACAAGGCCGCTGATATTTTCGAAGTGTTGGTCCGATGTAATGAGTTCCGCACCATGTTCCATTGTCTGAGCGGCAATCCAGATGTCATTGGACGGAACCGGTGTTTCCTGGCTTCTGAGTTGAGATACAATTCTTGAATATCTGTCAGAGGTAATCTGACCGATCGGAACAATCCCTACTCTTTCATGATCCAGGAATTTGTTTAGGTCATTCATGTTTTCCTTGAATCTGGCGCCGTTTCGAAATCCGAACATCAACTCTCCCAATACGATGGGAGAAAAGAGAATCGATTCAGCGTTGATAATTGTCTCAACAAAATCGCCGATATTTCGCTTAAATCCCACATAGGCGCTTGTATCGAGGATGATCTTCATTTCCACATATCCTCGTCAATCTGCTCGCAGGATTTAATGGTTTCAAAAAACCTGGAGGCATCCTCTTCCGACCAGCCCCCTGCGAGCTTCTTGAGTGAGTTTGATGCGGTTCCACGTTTCTGATTGATCCCCGAATGTTTGTAAATTATCTCTTGAATGACACGATTGATTGACTTCTTGGTTATTTTGGATATCTTGCGTACCTCTTTTTCCACTTCCGGGTCAAGCCCTCGCAGTGTAATCTGCCCCATGAGTCATCTCATAAGTTGTTATGAGTCATATTATGCCTCAGAAATGAAGCTGTCAAGGAAAGAAAAGAGTGGGGGTCCACTTCTCATTCTGTAAGAATATGTTCCTTGCATGTCTTCGATGATCTTTTTATTGACAGCATCTGATTTATCAGATATAAATAGTTAACAATAATGTTTATTTGGTATATCTGATGAAGCTCACAGAATTAAACCGAATTGATAAACTCTATTTCGGATATGAGGAAATAGCCAGGGCCTTCAACATCAGTCTTTCTTCAGCCAAGGTGACAGCCTGTCGTTATGTTAGGCAGGGTCTCCTGTTGCGAATGAAGAGGAACTTGTATGTGCGACGAGACATGTGGAATGCAGCAGGGCTTACCGAGAAGTTTGTGCTTGCGAATCTGGGACAGGTTCCCTCGTACATATCACTGACAAGCGCTTTGGAATACTACGAGGTGACAACTCAGGTATTGAGGGATTTCTTCGAATCGGTGGCCATCAAAAGGACACGACAAATCAAATTGAACGGCAGCACGTTTCGATATTCTAAGATCGCTGAAGGATTATATTTTGGATTCAGGAAGGAAAACGGTTATTTCATAGCGACTCCGGAGAAAGCCCTTTTGGACGCGTTTTACCTGATGTCATACGGCCGCTATTCTCTTGATATTCCAGCTTTGGATTCAACAAAACTGGATAGGATCGAAATGAAACGGCTGAGCAGGAGATTCCCTTTAAGAACGCGGAGGATGCTAAAGAAACATGGATATCTTGAAGCAGTATGAAGTCTTTGAAATGGAGGTCATGAACAGAATGAATAGCGCTAAGATGCTTGACCCCCTTGTCTTCGGTGGCGGATCGATGCTTAGGCTCTGCCATGAATTGAACAGGTACTCAGTTGATCTTGATTTCTGGTTCGTAAAAAAAGTGTCTCAGGATGACTTTTTTTTGAAGACTCAACAGGCCTTTGAGAAAGACTATGAAATGACCGATGCTCAGATGAAGCACTTTACGATGTTGTTCGAATTGCGATCTCCCAAATATCCTAGGCGACTGAAGATCGAAATACGAAGAAAAGTGCAGGACTGCGACTATCAGCAAAACATCGCATTCTCCAAGTTCAGCACAAAACAGGTTGTTTTAAAAACCCATACTCTGGACCAGACAATGAAGAACAAGATAGAGGCCTTTATTGAGCGCGGAGAAATCAGGGATTGCTTTGACATTGAGTTCATGGCTCGAAAGGGAGTGGAGATTCCTTTGAGGGAAGAGAAAGAGTCAGCGGTGTTTCTAGAAAAGATCGCCGGTCTGAAGGAAAGAGACTTCAAGGTGAAACTCGGCTCCATCCTTGAAAACGATATTCGTGAATACTATGTTAGAAACAGGTTCAGATTTCTCCAGGATAGACTGAGAAATGAAAAGGATGCGAGTTGAAAGAGGAGAATGCGACATATCCCTCCTTAAACTCTTATCAGATTCCCTTTTGATGAGATGATTTTCTAGAGGATATGCACCTGGATTCAGTTGATGGTGCTTTATTATGAATCGTTAGGGTAGTCTATACTTCGGTGAATTGTGCGTTTTGTCATTGCATTTCGAAAATGCATTTGCTGAATTTGCCTATTGCTTGCCATCTCAAATATAATAGACCGTGGCCAAAAGCAGGGCGCGGACCGATGAGGAGGCGCAGCATAGGTAATCTGTGAGAATTTTATAAGGCCTGCAACCTCACTATTGGGTGCTAGATATATTGTTGAGACAACTTGTAGTTGATATTACGGCATAGTTCTCATAACATAAATCACTTCAGCAGGTCCTAACAACCCGGCCGCTTGCCGTGGCGATTCTATCGGCAGGGCGACCGGTGAAACATTTCCGCCTTTGGCTGTATACAGGGATAATAATGAAAAAAAGGGTATTCATTGCGGTTGGTTTTGTGTTCTTGGCATTTTTTGGATGGCGCATCTTTCTCCTTATTACGGAATCCGACCAGGGATTTAACAGGGGCATGCGGGATGAACAGCAGGTCGCTGTGGAAGTGATTTCCGCCGGCAACAAGATGATACGGGTGAACCGAAAGTTTACCGGCACGGTCTACCCACTTTACCAGTATATCGTGTCTCCCAAAGTGTCTGGCCGGGTTGTCCAGATCACCAAACGGATAGGGGATTGGGTCGATACGGGGGAGGTGATTGCCCGCCTGGACGATGCCGAGTACCAGCAGGCGGTTCTCGAAGCCGAGGCCAACCTGAAGATCGCCCAGGCCTCCCTTGCCGAGGCCGTCAGCCAGATGGAGCTGGCAAAGCAGGAACTTGATCGGGTGAGATCGCTCCAGGAGAAAGGGATTGCATCCCCGTCGGAACTGGACGTGGCTTCCACCTCGTACGATGCACAGAAATCACGCCTGGAACTGGCCAGGGCCCAGGTCCAGCAGCGGAAAGCGGCGCTGAATTCCGCCGAAATTCGCCTGGGTTATACCGTACTTTCCGCCACCGAACCGGGATTTGTGGGGGAACGGTACGTGGACGAAGGCTCCCTGCTTTCGCCCAATTCGCCCCTCATTTCCATTATCGGTATTGACAGTGTGATTGTTCAGGCAACGATCATTGAACGGGATTACGGGCAGATCGCGGTGGGCCAGCCTGCGGAAGTAGAAGTCGATGCATTTCCAGGGGAAATGTTCAATGGAAAAATCGCGCGTATTGCCCCGGTGCTTCAGGAGGCGTCTCGAGTGGCGAAAATGGAAGTGGAGGTCGACAATCGCGCTCATCGCCTGAAGCCGGGCATGTTCACCACCATCACGGTGATGCTGCAGGAAAAAACTGGGCGACAGGTCGTCCCCACGAGTGCTATAGTCAAAAAAGACGGTATAGACGGCATTTTTGTGGTCGAAACGGACGCCGATTCGGGTACCCACATCGCCCGGTTCAAGGCCATACGGGCAGGCATCGTCACAGATACGGAGACAGAGATTCTTTTCCCCGAAATCGAGGGCCCGGTGGTAACCCTGGGCCAGCATCTGCTGGATGACGGCAGCATGGTGCTGTTGCCTGTCACAGATGAAAACTCAAACGCCACAGGAGGCAGAGGCAACTCTTCGGTGTCGGATGAGGGGAGAGGGAAATGAACATTGCAAAGATATCCATCACCCGGCCGGTTCTGACAACGGTCATTTTTGTCATCATTATTCTAGTTGGGACGGTATCGCTCATGAGGCTGTCCATCGATATGATGCCGGAGGTGGAGTATCCTACCCTGACGGTGACGACCAGCTATGGCAATGTGGGGCCCCAGGAGATAGAGGAGTCGATCACAAGACCCATCGAAGAGGCGCTGGCGGCGGTTCAGGGGGTAGAGGAGATCAGTTCCACCTCATCCGAGGGCAACAGCAGGGTGAGAGTCTCATTTGTCTGGGGGACGGACTTGGATGTGGCGGCCAACGACGTTCGGGAGCGCGTTGACCGGATTATCGGTATTTTGCCCGATGATATCGAACGTCCGAGAATTTTCAAGTTTGACGTCAATTCCATGCCCATTCTTCAGCTCGGCGTTTCGAGTAATATGAATCCCTTGGATCTGCGCGAGTTGATGGAAGATCAGGTCCAGTACCGTCTGGAGCGGGTGTCGGGGGTAGCCTCCACCACCATTCGGGGCGGCTTCAGGCGGGAAATCCATGTCAATCTCAAAGCCGCAAATCTCAAGGCCCTCGGCCTGTCGCCCCGGTCCATTATTACGGCGCTGCGTAGTGAAAACCGAAATATTCCGGCGGGTGTATATGAAAAGGGCGACATGGATGTCTTGATTCGGACCCAGGGAGAGTTCAGTTCCCTGAGTGATATTCAAAACACCGTGATCACCATGCGGGACGGCACCGCCATTCGGGTGGGGGACGTGGCGGATGTGGCGGATTCATGGGAGGAGGTGACCAATGTCAGCCGCATAAACGGCAAAGATGGACTCAATCTCGCCATCTACAAACAATCCGGATCCAACACCGTCCAGGTGGCCAAAGGGGTGAAGGCGGAGGTTGCGAGAATCAACCTGGACTTTCCGCAGATCGAGATTATGACCATCATGGATCAATCCACATACATCGAGCAGTCCATCAACAATGTCGCGCTTTCCGTGGTGGTGGGGGGAATTCTGGCGGTGTTTGTCCTTTTTCTGGTGCTCAGAAATATAACAAGCACGATTATTATTGCCACCGCCATCCCCATTTCCATCATTGCCACCTTCGGTCTCATCTATTTCGGCGATTTTACTCTTAATATCATGACCTTCGGCGGTCTGGCCCTGGGCATCGGCATGCTGGTGGACAGTTCCATCGTGGTGCTGGAGAATATCTATCGTCACCGGGAGCAGGGGGAGAATGCCATTGAAAGCGCACAGGTAGGAACGTCCCAGGTCTGGACGGCCGTGTTCGCCAGTACCCTGACGACCCTAGTGGTTTTTCTGCCGGTCATTTTCATTCGTGGTGTATCGGGTATCATGTTTCAGCAGATGGCCTATGTGGTCACCTTTTCTCTTCTGTGTTCCCTTTTCGTCGCGTCCACCCTGGTGCCCATGCTTGCATCGAAGTTTCTTCATTACACACCGACGACGCATTACGACGGAGAAAGTCGTCTTCATAGAATTTACTCGGCCAGTGAAGCGGCGTTCAAAAGGGTGGAGCAGTCCTATGAGACTCTTCTTCAGTGGGCCCTCGGGCACCGCATAACGGTCATTGGAGTTACCCTTTTGCTCTTCATCTTTTCGATATTTCTGGTACGGTTCCTCGGGGTTGAACTGATGCCCGCTTCGGACGAGGGGGAGGTTCGTGTCAACCTGGAAATGGCCGTTGGGACAAAACTGGAACCCCTGCTTGAAGTGAATGAGCGCGTGGAGAGCATTATCCAGCAGGAGGTGCCCGAGATGAAATCGCTTTTTTCAGAGGTCGGTGGAGGCGGCTGGCGGTCCTCCGGGGGTGCCACCTCGAACATCCGCATCTATCTGGGTCCCAAAGCCGAACGCAGCCGGAGCAGCGAACAGGTGGCCAACGACCTGCGCCGGAGGCTGGCCAACCTTCCCGGCGTTACTGTTACCGCCAGGCAGGGACAGAACTTCATGCTCAGACGAATGAGCGGCTCCTCATCGGATGACATCAGCGTGGAGATTCGAGGGTATGACCTCGAGACCGCCCAAGCGCTTGCCGAACGGGTGAACAAGGTCATTCAGATGGTCCCGGGCATCACCGATACGGACATCAGCCGCGATGAAGGAAGCCCGGAGCAGATCATTCGAATCGACCGTCAGAAAGCGGCCCATCTCGGGTTGACGGTGTCGCTCATCGGGGAGGCGCTGGAAACGGCGGTGGGCGGATCCCCCGCCTCCAATTTCCGTGAGAGGGGAAAGGAATATCGCATTCTCGTTCGGCTCAGCGAGGAAGACCGGGCCAATCTCTCTGACCTGCTGGATCTTACCGTCGTCAACAACCAGGGACAGCCGGTGGTGCTGAGAAACGTGGTGGTCTCGGAGCCCACGGAAGGACCTGTGAGCATCGAGCGAAAGGACCAGGAGAGAATGATTTCCATTCAGGCCAATTTCACCGGAAGGGATATGGGATCGGTCATTTCAGACATCCGCGATGCGCTTCGAGCCGTTCCCATACCAAAAGATTTTTCGATCCTTTTCGGCGCCGATTATGAAGAGCAGCAGGAGGCCTTTCAGGAGCTTCGCGTCGGGATCATTCTTGCCGTTCTGCTGATCTTTATGGTGCTCGCCGGGCAGTTCGAGTCCTTCAAGGATCCCTTCATCGTGCTGTTTTCAATCCCCATGGCCCTGATCGGCGTCACAGCGGTGATGATTATCTTCCATACTCCTTTCAGCATGCAGGCTTTCATCGGCTGTATCATCCTCGTGGGGATTGTGGTCAACAACGCCATCCTTCTGGTGCATACCACCAATCAGTTGCGGCGCGATCACGGCATGGAACTATTCTCGGCGATTAAGCTGGCCGGCTCGCGCCGGCTTAGACCCATTATCATGACAACGCTTACCACCAGTCTCGGCCTGGTCCCCCTCGCCCTCGGGTGGGGAGAGGGTGGAGAAACCCAGGCGCCCATGGGCCGGGTGGTCATCGGAGGCCTTCTGAGTTCCAGCCTGATCACTCTGGTGCTGATTCCGGTGGTGTATTCGATTTTCGGCAGAGAGGGAAAAAGAAGAATCAAAGCTGATGGATGAAAAACAAAGATCTTTCCATGTAGGGTTTGAGCGTATGATCGTTCGATACTTCATTATTTTATTATTGTTCCTTCCTATCTGGTCCTATGCTCAGCAGAGTGAGGAAGCGGTGGAAGACATGTTTCGAGGGTTTTCAGCCGGAGAGACATTGGAAATCGGGGTTGAAGATGCGATTTTGAATGCTCTGGAAAACAATCCGACCCTGGCCATCCAGCGCCTGGAGCCCCAAAAGGCCATGGCATCGGAGGCATCGGCCCGATCGGATTTCGATCCGGAAGTAAACGCCTCCATCAACCGAAGTGAAACCAAGTCCGAAAGGCATCTGGGGACCCAGCCGGAGCCTGTCGACCTGACAACAAGGCGTACTGAGGAGAGTATCGAGATTTCGAAAACATTTTCAACGGGGACCACCCTTTCGGCAGGCGCCAGGGTGAGTGGCACCATTTCAAGCCTTTACACGGACCAATACACCGGCAATGTCTCGCTGACCCTCACCCAGTCTCTCCTTCAAGGATTCGGCAGAGGCGCCAACCTGGCAAGTCTTCGAAAGACGAGAATCGACGTGGAAATCTCCCGGGAAGAACTGCGGGCGGTCGCGGAAAATCTGGTGGCCCAGGTGGAAAAAGCGTATTGGAATCTTTACCTGGCAAAGGAGGAAATTTCCATTCAGCAGGAATCCCTCGAACTGGCGCTTCGTCAGCTCAATGAGTCCAACGAACGTGTGGCGGTGGGAAAACTGGCGGAAATCGAACTTGCGGCCGTGCACGCCGCGGTGGCATCCCGACGAGAAGCGCTCATTGATGCCCAAAGCCGTTACGAAAAGGCTCGACTGCAGTTCCTCTACCTTTTAAACCCCCAGGGTCAGGATATGTGGTCCATGAACCCGGTCACCACGGATTCGCCGTTTATTCCCGAAGACACCATGGACAGCCTTGAAGTTCATGAGGAGCTCGGCCTAAAGTATCGGTCGGATTTGCAACAGGCGAGACTCTCATTGGAGAAGGGAAGGCTGGATGTTCAGCAGACCAAGAATGGACTACTACCGCGACTCGATTTCTTCATCAGTTATGGAAGAAGCACCTATGCCGAGTCCTTCAGCGATGCCATGCCTGATCTCAATAGCCCCTTTGATGATCTGAGCACCGGTCTCACCTTTAATATGCCGATTTCCAATCGGAGAGCGAAGGCCAATTACCAAAAATCGCTGCACACCAGGGAGCAGATGGAACTGTCGGTCAAGAATATGGAAAAGCTCGTGGCGCTCGATGTGAGATCCGCTTATGTGGAGGCCGTAAGATCGCGTCAACTGATTGAAGCCACCCGGGTGACCCGGGAGCTTCAGCAGATCAACATGAACGCGGAACTTGAAAAATTTCGGGTCGGTAAATCGACCAACTTTCTGGTGTTGACGGCTCAAAGCATATTCACCGCCGGCAAACTGGATGAAGCCAGAACCATGGTGGACTATCTGAACGCCCTCATCGATTTGTACCACCTGCAAGGGACGCTTCTGGAGCGTCGAGGTATCGAAAGTCCTGCCGGAGTATTATAGATCCATCCCATTGGCAAGGAAAAAATGCACATTTTTGTCCAAAAGTGATTGGATTAATCACTTAACCATTTTTTCGCCTGACCGTGCTGTCCGACTAACCGATGCTTTTTAGTAATTATGGCAGGCCTGTGCAAAGCTCTTGGGGATCGGGGGATGGTCAATTAGTCCTTCAAAGCCCAGTTCCTGGAAAGATCGCTTATGCTCGTAGAATTGGCTCCGGGATACAACCTGACGTCGACAGACCTCTGACACGTTTCGGAGTTTTCATCAAGTTGCAGCAATGTAAGTCTCCTTTGTCCTAACTTCTTCTCAGCAGTCATGTTCTCCTCCTTTCGGTCTTTTGTTTTTGTCTTAAAAAAACTCTAAACGAAGAGGAAGCTTACTGTCACTCTCTAATGCTTCAATGTGTACGGGAAAATCTTAACTTTTACATCGAAAAAATGCAGTTCTTGACATGCCGCTGATCTTGCTCTTTAAGGTTCAATTATTTCCCAAAATCCCGATAGAAATCCTTTTTCTAAGATGTGAACATTTCATAATTATATTCGGTCTATACATCTACACCTCGGATTTCACCTAAAAGAAACTTTAAGAAATATTTTTGAAAAGAACTTCTCATACGCACGTGCAAAGGCCAGAGCCCTTCGTTTAGGGAACCTCAAATCCCGCATTCGGCAATATATATACATAGGATTCGTATAGTCTTTGATTCTTTTTTTCATGATGACTTCTCCCTTTGATTGATTTGTTGTCAGCCCTCTTAACGAAAGCGTGCTTATATATAGAAAATAACTATAATTCGTTTGACATCAAGGTCCCCAAGCTATCGAAAGGGGAGAGGTGAGACTTGAAGTTCAGATTAAAGAGCAAGTTGATCTAAAAGACATGGAGGAAGGTTGCAGACCATGTCATTGTTGTACTGATTAATGCCCGAGTTGGAGAGGCCTGCCCATAATATTCTTCCATTCTTGTCTTCCGTCTTATTCCTCTCATCCATGGGCTATTTAGTCCCGATCAATCGATTTGGGTAAAGTTACAGCCTCAGTGAGAGACCCTCAGACATTCTCTTTGAGATTCCCTTCTTTTCGTGCTCTCTTATCATCACTTGATTTTAGAGGAGTAGTAGTTATCTTCATAATGACAATAGCTGGTATAGACCTGTTGAGCCAAAAGGAGGTGGTCATGATGCTAACACCAAGATTCGACCTCGCTTTCAGGTCCTGGGGAAACGTTTTAAATCGATGGTTTGAACCTTACCCTTATGTCATGGAGTGTGAGGAATGGTTGCCAACCTCGGATATCGCGGAGACCGAAAAGTCTTATATCGTGAGTATGGAGCTACCAGGAATCGATCTGAAAAAAAACGAAATCTCATATCATGGGGGTATTCTCAGCGTGAAGGGAGAAAAGGAAAAAGAATTAACTAAAAATGAAAGTTGTCGTTGTGCTGAAAGGTACTCCGGTCCGTTTCGCAGAACTTTCCGAATTCCCGGAAAGGTGGATACTGACAAGATCAATACAACCTACAAGAAAGGTATCCTGAAGGTAACACTTCCCAAGTCCGAAGAAAGCGTACGGAAAAAGATAACGGTCCATTAAGATTGATCATATGAGCTGAAAAGTAATAGAACGCCGTTTCAAAATTTGAGGCGGCGTTTTTTCTTGGCACATTCGAGCCTTAGGCCTGCACAAAGATAGCCTCACAGAATTGGCGTCCAAGCTTACGTCCTCTCTTTGTAAAAATTGCTCTTGGAGACCACTTGTTCATCCTTCAATCCTTCATGTCCGCTTGACTTTATATCCTTCTCAAATCAGATCAATCCTAAAAAAATATTCCCAAAAACAACACCGTCTCTTCAGAGTCGCGAGTGCGGCACAGATAAAAGGTACCTTTTGAATTTAAGACGTACGCCTCTTCTGAATGTCAAAATAGAAACGAATTTAGAATTACACCCATATCCTAACTAAAATACAGGATCGACCCCATAGCCTGCGTAAGCTATTTAATTAAAATAAAACAAAACTATTTAACCATAATATCGGAAAGAACCTGGCAGCCCTATGCCTAAAGGCATTCATTTGCTAATAAAAAGGTATCGGAAAGAATTTCGTGAGGAGAATGAAGGGTTTTATTCGGAGGAAGATTACAAGGAAGCGGAAAGAAGATATATTAAATTGCGCTTAGCGGGAAAACTCAAGAGCGAACTGGAGTCCCTAATTTCTCGATCGTAAAACACCAAAGTTGCATGAATAAATCAATTCACAAGGGTGAAATCATGAAAGACAAGATAATGGTCGTGGACGATGAAGAGCATATTCGGATGCTATATTCAGAGGAATTGGCTGATGAAGGCTACCAGGTTGTCACTGTATCAAACGGATTCAGACTCCTTCAAAAAATTGAAAGAGAAAAACCGACCCTGGTTATCCTCGACATAAGATTGGCAGATTATAATGGCCTCGACCTTTTGCAGAGCATCAGGGAGAGGTTTGATGATTTGCCCGTTGGTTTCTGTACGGCATATGATACATTCAAGGAAGACACAAAATCGGCTTCCGCGGATTTCTATGTGGTCAGATCCTTTGATTTAACCGAACTGAAGAAAAGAATTGCCTCAACCATTGAGATTTATAGACAAAAAGAAATTAAACACGAATTTATATAAATGAAATTCGTCTTAAAACCATTCAATTCTAGATCTACAAGCTTCTGCAAACCTTTAGATATTTTCTATCCGGCGACTATCCTATAATATTTCGTTTTTTCATCTGTTTCAGCTTGTATTCTCTATCAAAGCAATCTAAAATCCTTATTTTATTGATCAGTTATCGGAGACAGCACAATGATCCGGAAACCCAAAGACAGCCACTTGGGGAGAAAAGCCTTAGAGGTTGAAACCCATGCCGGGCAATGTGCCCCAAGCAAAGTCACAGAAGGGAGAAAGGAGACAGGCAAGGGACCATGCCGGGATGAGGGATTTGCCCATAAGGTTCTGAGCAAGTCACTTAACGGGATCTATATCCATGATGTGCGGCGCGAGCGCAATGTCCTTGTTAATGATCGATTTGCCGAACTTACCGGATACAATTTAAAAGACCTGAACATTATGGAAAAGGCGCATTTCCTTACGCTGTTTCACCCAGACGACAGGCAAATTTTGATCGATCACATAGATAATGTCATACGCACCGGTGAAGACGGTCCGGAAATCGAGCTTCGCATCAGGACCAAGGACGGCAGATGGGTCTGGTGTCTCTCGCGGCATTCTGTTTTTGCCTGTAATGATGACGGGTCGGTCTCCCAGATCATGGGCACTTTCCTGGATATCAACGACCGCAAGACGGCGGAGCAGCGACTCGAACTGGAAAATCGTGAAGTCGTATTGCTCAATCGCATTATGCGCGTTTTTATCGAGGAGTCGGGTGACGAGCTTTTCGACCGTGTATTGGATATCGTGCAGGAGGGCCTGGAAAGCAGGCACGGGGTGTTCGGCTACATTTCCAAGCCGGGCCATTTGACCTGCCCAAGTCTGTCGAAGATGCTCGACGAGTGTGAGGTCCCGGACAAATGCATCCAGTATCCCCCTGAGAAATGGAAAGGACTATGGGCTCGCGCACTTAGGAAGAAACGATCTCTCTACAACAACGAATCCGCTGATGTGCCGTCCGGCCATCCGGCCATCCGCAATAACCTGGCCGCCCCTATACTTTTTCAAGGCGAAGTCATCGGGTTATTGAACCTTGCCAACAAAGAGGGTGATTATACTGAAAACGACCGGGTGCTCCTGGAAGCTATGGCCGGTCGGATCGCCCCGCTCCTATATGCCTGGATTCAAAAGAAACTGCGTGAGGATGAGCGGACTGAAGCCGAGGAAGGGCTGAGGCTATTGTCTCAATTCCCGGAAAAGAATCCCAATCCTGTCCTGCGGTGTGGATTAAACGGGATGATGTTGTACGCGAACAGTGCTGCACGAAACTGGTTGGCGACTATGGGCTGGAAGCCTGGCGACCCGCTGCCGAGCAAAGTGATCACAGCCGTGGACGAAGCCCAAGAGCAAACACATATTATTGAAATTGAAATTACAAATCCAGCAGGTCGCACGTTTAGCTTTTTTGCGGTACAACCGGTTGGGGAGGAATTTGTCAACATCTACGGATTAGATATCACAGAACACAAGCAGGCACAAGAAGAACTTCGCAGGGCGAAAATTGACCTGGAGATTAAGGTCAAGGAGCGAACAGCAGAGCTTCAGAAAGCTAAAGAGCTACTGAATGGCGTGTTCGAGACTCTCCCCGCTTACGTGGTTCTGCTTACAGCGGATTATCACGTGCACTTTGCCAACCGATTCTTCCGGGAGCGTTTCGGAGAATCCCACGGTAAGCCATGTTACGAGTACCTCTTTGGGCGAAGTGAACCCTGCGAGATTTGCGAGACATATACGGTATTAAAAACCATGACCCCTCACCGTTGGGAGTGGACCGGTCCGGACGGCCGCAATTACGATGTCTACGACTTTCCGTTCACTGACGCGGATGGTATGCCTCTCATCATGGAAATGGGCATCGATATCACCGAACGTAAGCAGGCTGAAGCGGCGATACATGCGGAGCGGCAACGATTTCTAGATGTTCTGGAATTGCTTCCGCCGATGATCTGCCTGCTGACACCGGATTATCATGTTACCTTTACCAACCGCAGCTTCCGGCAAAGGTTCGGCGAGTCAGAAGGGCGGCGCTGTTATGAGTACTGTTTCGGGCGTTCAGAGCCATGCGATTTTTGCGAAGCATACAGAGTTCTTGACACCGGCAAACCCCAACATTGGGAGGTTGAAATCCCGGACGGCAGCGTTATAGAAGCTCACGCCTTTCTCTTTACCGACACGGATGGATCTACCCTTATTCTGGGGATGTATATTGACGTCACCGAACAGAAACGCGCGGAAAAGGCGCTTAAGGATCTTAACGAGAAGCTGGAGCAACGCGGTAAAGAACTGCAAAAGTCGCATGATGAGCTCGAAGAGAAAGTGAAACAACGCACTGCCGAGCTTGCAACGTCCATTGAGAGGTTGCAGGAGAGTCGGAAAGACCTTAGCCATGCCCAGGAGGTTGGACAAATCGGCAGTTGGCGCCTCGACCTCCGGCGCAATGCCCTCACATGGTCGGATGAGACCTATCGCATCTTTGACGTGCCTGCGGGGACACCTTTGACCTATGAGACATTCCTGGAGATCGTTCACTCTGAGGACCGCCGATTCGTGGACACTCGATGGAACGCATGTTTGCGAGGTGAGCCCTATGACATCGAGCACCGTATCGTTGTAAACGGGAAGGTAAAATGGGTGCGAGAAAAGGCCTATCTGGAACTCAACAATGCGGGTGAGACGATCGGGGCCTTCGGAATCGCCCAGGACATCACCGAGCGCAAGGCGGCAGAGGAGTCGATAAGGGCCTCGCTTAGCGAGAAAGTGGTTCTTCTGAAGGAGATCCACCACCGGGTCAAGAACAACATGCAACTCATTTCGAGCCTCGTAGCCTTGCAAGCCGACGCGTCAGAAGAAGGGACCATTCGAGACATGCTCCAGGACGTGACCCAGCGGGTACGTTCCATGGCCATGGTCCATGAAAAACTCTATCAATCGACTGACCTGGCACGAATTGACTTTGCCGAATACGCTCAAGGCCTGCTGAATTACCTCTATCGCTCATATGAAAGGGAGGCGTCGAAGATTCACCTCATAACAGACCTGGAACCGGTGTCGATCCCTGTGAATGAGGCGGTGCCCTGTGGACTTATTCTTAACGAATTGATCAGCAACGCTCTAAAGCATGCCTTCCCAGACCATGCGGAAGGAGAAGTGGTTGTGTCCCTACACAACGGCAAGCAAGCCGAGGTGGTCCTGTGTGTTCGAGACAACGGCAGGGGCCTGCCTTCCGGGTTTGACTGGCGACAAAGCCGTTCTCTCGGACTGCGCCTGGTGCAGATGCTTGCCGGGCAACTTCATGCTGACGTGGAAGTCTCCAGTGATCGAGGCAGCGAATTCAAATTGATTTTCAGGAGACCTAACAAATGAGTAAGAGCAGTATTCTTATCGTTGAAAACGAGGCCATTGTGGCCGCGGACCTGGCCAACAAATTGAAGCGACTCGGCTACGAGGTTGCCGGGATTGCGATGGGAGGTGAAGAAGCCCTGACCTTTGCCGATGATCTCCGGCCTCAACTCATATTGATGGATATCCGTTTGGATGGCCCCATGGACGGCATCGAAGCGGCGGAGTTGATTCGCGGCCGGCACGACATTCCAGTTGTCTATCTGACAGCCTATTCGGACTCCGCTACAGTTGCACGCGCCAAACTCACCGGTCCCTTTGGATACATCCTCAAACCTTTCGAGGAACAGGATCTGGCAACTCAGATCGAGCTTGCTTTATATAAGCACCAGGCCGACCGGGAAGTCCGACGGCAGCGTGAACTGATGCGCGTCACCCTCACCAGCATAGGCGACGCGGTAATCGCTACTGATGCTGAAGGCCGAATCACATTTATCAATCCTGTGGCCGAGTCCCTGACGGGCTGGAAGGGCGAAGATGCTTCCGGCAAACCTATTCCGTCCGTGTTCCGTATTATCAATGAACGAGCAGGGGAGGTCCTTGAGGAACCGGTCGCGCGAGTTCTTCGTGAAGGTCGCGCCGTCGTCTTGGCAAACCACACCGCACTGGTAAACAGAGACGGCCGAACCGTGCCTATCGAGGATAGCGCCGCGCCAATCCTGGATGCAGAGGGAAAGGTGATCGGGGCTGTGCTTGTGTTCCACGACGTTACCGAAAAGCGGCGCGCGGCTGAGGAGTTGCGTCGATCCAGAGATGAATTGGCGCTTCGGGTCCGGGAGCGCACAGCAGAACTTGAAAATACCAACACCGAACTTAGAGAGTCATACAGACGGCTTGAAGAACTCAACAAGGAGCTTCAGGAGTTCTCATTTGTTGCGTCCCATGATCTCCGTGAACCATTAAG
Organism: Deltaproteobacteria bacterium; assembly: GCA_016930795.1. Lineage (GTDB taxonomy): Bacteria > Desulfobacterota > DSM-4660 > Desulfatiglandales > HGW-15 > JAFGFY01. The sequence goes on along the minus strand of JAFGFY010000045.1, from coordinate 10,371 downwards.
GAAGATCCGGACCTTCGGTGACATGCTCGTTGCCAAATCAGGAGCCATCCTCGAGGAAGGGTCTAAGGATTATTTGAAGCGTATGCAGAGGGCTGTGGCAAGGATGCAGGATCTCCTTAATTCCTTGCTTGGATATTCACGCGTGTCCACCAAAATGGAGCCTTTAAGGGAGACGGATCTGGGGAGGTCGGTTAAAACAGCTTTGTCTAATCTGGAGATTATGATCAAGGAAAAAAATGCCCGAATCGAAATTGATGAATTACCAACAATAATAGTGGACCGCGTCCAGATGGTTCAGCTTTTTCAGAATATGATCGAAAACGCCTTGAAATTTAACAGGGAAGATGAGCCGCCCCACGTGAAAATCTACGGTAAAGCAAATCATGAGAGCGAAACCTGTGAGATCTGTGTGGAAGACAACGGTATTGGATTCGACGAAATGTATCTGGACAAACTTTTTGTCCCTTTCCAGAAACTTCATGGCAGAGACAGCGTCTATGATGGAATGGGCATGGGGCTTGCAATCTGCAGGAAAATAGTGAAGCGGCATGGAGGTGAAATCACTGCGAGAAGCAAGTTGGGCCAAGGAACCACATTTATCGTGACCCTGCCTTTGGAAACAAAAGGACAATGACAAAAGATACGGGAATAAACCAGAATTTTTTCACGATTCTTATGGCTGATGATGATCCTGACGACAGGTTCATAGCCGAGCAGGCTTTTCTGGAGCTTGGATTTTTCGGGGAACTCCGTTTCGTGAAAGATGGAGAGGAATTGATGCACTATCTTCGCCGATCAGGTAAGTATTCTGATCCCCTTCTGTCCTCGCGTCCAACGTTTATCCTCCTAGACCTGAACATGCCCAAGAAGCATGGATGGCAAGCTCTTGTGGAAATAAAGGCGGATCCAGATTTGCAGGATATTCCGGTAGTAATCTGGACTACCTCAAAAGAAACCGAGGACACAGTCCGATTTCAAAAAACGGGCGCTGATGTTTTTGTGACTAAACCTGCAGATTATGGCAATTTGTTGAATAGCCTCCATGAACTTGTTGCAAAATATTGTTTCAGTTAGAACGACTCAGAGATTCATTTTGAGAATTTTGATTAGCAGCCGCATAACCTGCTGACTGATGAAGAGAAATTTTATTTCATTTTCCTTTCCATCTTTTTATTCTTGCTTATTATATTTTTTCACAATAATTTGTGTGCGGCTTTCAACACGGCATCATAGTCAGGTTCATCAGTTACTTCTTCTACCATCTGAATATACCGGATCAGGCATTCACGATCCAAAACAAAAACAGCCCTTGCCAGCAGTCGCAACTCTTTGATCAAAACGCCGTAAGCGATTCCAAAAGATGCATGGCGGTGATCGGATAGTGTGATAACTTTATCCACCCCGGCGTTTCCACACCATCGCTTCTGGGCAAAAGGCAAATCCATACTAATGGTCAGGATCTGGACATCTTTGCCTAACTTGCCCGCCTCCTCGTTAAACCTGCGGGTTTCCATATCACATACGGAAGTGTCAAGAGAAGGTACCGAGGAGATAATAATGACTTTCCCGCGGAACGATGAAAGTTTCACCGTTGACAGATCATTGTCCAGAAGTTCAAAGTCAGGGGCTAGCTCTCCCACCTTGAGCTCGTTTCCTACGAGGGTCAGAGGATTACCATTTATTGTGATTATCCCAGTGTGTTCTTCCACTTTATCTCCTTTCACTTTTGTTACAAAGTTTTCTTTGAAACTCTTTCATTTTCGTTGTCCATCCAACAACACTCTTTAACAGGACCTCCATGAATGCGCTTATTTTGTTTGGCGCAATTCCCATTCTAACACATTCAGCCCCATACATCTTCCTCTTCTCTTCCAGGAGTATGTCTTTTAATTCTCTGTCAGAAAAACCATCGTATTCGCTAAGGGTAAGATCGGTCACAATGTCATCCCTTTAATTCATTTGCGTTATTGTATTGTTCACAAGGGTTTGAAAAAATTGTATCCATCCCTGTTTCTTGCTCGAAAGAAACATCGGCTAAAAAACACTGTAATCAGTTGAAGGATACGATAACTCGACTTACTTTTTTTTCATATCTTTACCGCAACACTGCAATGGAACGGTACATGAGACTTCTTTCCCCGCGATACAGGCACAGGGTTTTGTTACTTGTAGTTCAAGACCACATGTTTCGCACACAAAAATATCGCCTTTTTCCATCTCTACACAACTAGCCATATCTTCCTCCTCTTTCAAATTTTTTCTGTTTTGCCCATGGTTTTTTCCTATGGTTTTTTTAAAAAAAGATGGCGGCAACGGATCGGTAATCCTGGAGTTCCCGTAATGACCTTTGCTATCCCTTAATCCGGCATCTTTTTCGGCCCGTTCCAGCTACGGAAACGTTCAATCTCGCGATCCAGTTGGCCCGCGAGCTCTGAACCGTGGGACCTCGCGAGTATCTTATAAATTTCTACAACACCCTGAGCCAGCTTATCCTGGGCGCGCAGGATGAAAACCGGCTCGTCCCCTCCGATTTTCGGAATATGTATTTGCCCATATTTTCCTGAAATAGCCATAGGTTAATCTCCTTTATCCTGCCCCCTGCGTCTTCCCGGTGGGCTGGCTTATGAAATCGTCCTCTCCGCATGGATAATGATTGCCCGACCTACAATGGAATAGGGTCCATTTAGAGACAGGTGAATGTCCAGTTTAAGACTTAAGCAGGGCTTTTTGATTCGCTGAACTTAAGCTTACCTTCGCCCGGGACTCTCTTCGGATTTGTCAATCGAGATGCGTCATCCACACAATTCCTTTTTTCTTCTTCGGACACAGATTTTGGATCGATCAATGAGTCCATCGGACAAAGAAACCGGTTGCCGGCATTGTCCTTTACCCAAACCAATGGTCCGCCTGTTGTTTTTCCCGCCATTTTTCATACTCCTTTATTCTATTTTTACGTATCATAAACCCAATCCACATGAGAGTACATAAGGTATATCCTGTAATTTATGAAGGCATTTATAGTAGTTGCACCGGTAGTTGAAGACGGCAATATGATTACAAGCCTACATCCCGGTGATCTTTCGGAGTTTATAGGAGCGGCTCTGAAGAGATTGGAAGCAAGATAGATGCATTTATAGGCGCACGCTGCATCTTATTCGACAATGACTTAAAAGCAATATTTTACCACAGCCATTTGTGGCCGGGTCATTCAATCGCTCCTTTCAGACATGTCTTCCCAGACAGGCGAACCTGTTTCCATGCCGCCGCTCAGGATCCTGGCTTTAAAATCCTTATGGCCACCGACTTGGCCCCAGGTTAATAAGATGCATTGTGGTAGGAATGGGTGAAGGAGTGCAGGAAAGGTTTGCCTGTCTGTTTTAAATACTCTTCCTTGTCTCCGGTGGAAGCGGTAACAGAGAAGCAATGGTCGCAAATAAACTAAAAGGATAAAGCAAAATGATTTGCTTCCTGTTGTCATCTTCTTCTCGACCTCAGATCAAACACACCTCCTTGCGGCTGCCATATGTGGAATGCAGACGGAATGGTCTCAAAAACCTCCACCAGATCATTCTTTTTTGCGCGTTTAAACCCTGGGATTTTTAATCCCACCTGTTGACCTGCAACAGCCTTCTTAACCATCTTCGTTTCGATGTGAAGCGAGTCGATAGTGCCTACATATACAATACCGGGATCTGAAATGAGCCTGAATTGTTTCCCGAGGGCCAGAGCTCCGTCGACGACTTCACATCCCAGGATGATTCCCTTATGACCACCCGAGAAAAGGGCGATAACTCTTGCCCTGCCCGTAATCTTTTCATTCTCTATCGGGGGAACCATGGAATGTGTGATCTGCTCAATGTCATCCATGAGTCTGTAAATAATGTCATGGAGTCGAATTTCAATCCCCTTTTCAGATGCCGCCTCCTTGATTCGTGGGAGTAAATCCACGTTGAATCCTATTATCAGCTTGCTAGCCGTCTCTGCCATCAGAAGATCGGTTTTAGAAATATTACCGATTCCCGCATGGATCACCTCGACGATTACGATATCGGTATCAAGGGCCTGGAGGCTGGAAATAATCGCCTCCTCAGTGCCTGCCGTATCTGCCTTGAGCACAATCGCGAGAATCTCTCTTCTCTCTTCCCCGAAGATTCTTTTCCTTTTCTCATCGCCAAGGCTTTTTTCAACTGCCATGATTTCTTTCCTGTCGAAAAAAAGACGCTCATCAAACTTCATGAGCGCCTTATGCATCGTCTAACGATGTATTGTCCTTATAATAGGATTTTCTCATATTTTAATGAATCTCAATTTTTTTCGGCAAGCTTGATTCAGACTTCGGAAGGACTATCTTCAATATGCCGTCTTTATACGTTGCGTCGATCTTATCTTCGTCGATTTTTCCTGTCAGCATGAAATCTCTGTTAAATGATCCGGAAAATCGCTCGGAACAGACACAGGACTCGTCCTCTTCGGTATCGGTAGATTTCTTACCTCTAACGGAAAGGGTTCCTTCCTTATACGAGATATCCGTCTTCTTCATATCGATACCGGGCACTTCCATCGTTACTAGATAGTGCTTATCGGTTTCGGCAATATTGGATAGCGGTGTCCAGTCCTCACATTCCAAGGCATACGCCGGTAGATTACTCCACCTTTCAAATAAGCTTCTCCAAGGTCTGTACATGATGCCGTATCTTGGAATACTCAGTTCGAACATACACACTCACCTGCCTTTCTCGCGGTTTTAATGGCCCAGACCGCTTCTTTTCTTGACCATAATTTAAGCATTCCTCGCTCTGATTCAAGAGGGCTAAAAACGAGGAAAAACATATATAATACAGGGTGTTTTTTTACTTAAAAGCAACAAACTCGGCCTTTTTTGCCCCGCAAACCGGACAGGTATCCGGGACATCCCCTTCCAGCGTAAAACCGCATACCTCACATATCTGAACCGGACCCAATTCAACATCTTTCTTAGTTTCAACGGCCTCTTTCGCCTTCACAAAGAGAGATCTATGCATCTTTTCCGTTTTGTAGGACCATTCAAAACTTCGAAAAGCCCCTTTTTCATTCTGAAATTCAGCAACTTGCATATAGGTAGGGTACATCTCCTCAATCTCAAAGGTTTCACCCGCAATAGACAGTCCGAGATTTTTTAATGTATCCCCGGGTCCAAACACCCCCATGCTATTGGCTACAAAACCACCGTCCAAGAGATTGAGTTCACGGTAATGATCACCGGCATGGATATATTCTGCATGGGAAATGGCTGAAAAAAGACGCGACACATTGGGATATCCTTCTTTTGCTGCTTGAATGCCGAAATGACGATACCGCATGTTGGCCATACTTTCACCGGCGAAGGCGTTAATAAGATGCTGTTCTGTCATTTTTTTCATAAGATCCTCCTGAAAAATTTTTTGAGAGGAGTTCGAAAAGGATTCGTTCTTCAAAGGGAAGTTACTGCTTAGTCACAATATGGATGATTTCGGTTTTCTCATTCTCCTTCAAAGATGAGATCACTCCTCCTACCCTACTATTCACAATTCCGACGACAAAATCATTCGTGGGCACCAAATTGTCGTTTCTCTGATATCAGCGATTCGAAGTGCCCTTGTATTTGGCATAAAGATCATGGAGCCGCCTCTTCAGGGACTTTAGTTTCCTGGTGTCTTCGTCAGATGCCCAACCAGGTTCGCTTATGGAAAATAACCAGTTGCTGAGGTCATCAATGACATGCTCTGTCGCCGTGCACCATTCGTCAGTACAGATTTCCGTCATTTCCTCAGCTTCTTTGAGGCCTTTCTCCAAAATATCCAGTGATTCCTCCATATTGCTAAGATGTTCTCTCCAGCTTTCCACCACATTGTTATGTATATCCATTTGAAATGAATCTTTTGGCATTACCATATGCTATCTCCCCCTTTCCTTTTCTTTAAATAACTCACCACTGCGGCATTCAATGTCTCGACCAACAACATCTCTGCCATAGTGTTTGCTTCGAACGTCCTAGCCCACTCATTCTCTTAAGATCACAACAGAATCAACAAACAGCGCATATTGTTGATCCTCGTTCAGGTCATGGACCAAAACCTTTTCCACCTCTCCCTCACCCATGATCTCCAGTAATGCAGACTCAAAGAGCATCTTAACATCCGACTTCATCAACTCCTTTTTGATGTCGACATTCATTTCACCTTCTTTAAGGGGCGTCATATAAATGACCCTTCCAGTGAATTTTTCCAGTTCCATGGCCAGTTCAGCCGATGCCTCGCCCCTGTCGTTTATCAGGACTCTTTTGTCTCTAAACCAGCCCGGATCACCTACTGCATTATAGACGCCTTTGCCAAGGAACTCTGTTTCGCCCTTGTAAGGCTCTTCCGGGGCGTCACACTCTTTTCCAACATAGGAGGGCAATTCATCTGAGATATCCTTTGGAATTATTCCGTCGCGCCAATTTTTGATTGCATCGTGAAGGGCATCAGCGGCTAAATTCGAGCAATGCATCTTAATTGGAGGTAAGCCATTCAAAGCGTCGGCCACATCATCTCTGGTAACTTTCAAGGCCTCGTCCAGACTCATGCCTTTGACCAGTTCCGTAATCATACTGCTGGTCGCCACCGCGGAGCCACAACCGAAGGTTTGGAATTTGATATCCTTTATACGATCATCTTCAACCGCTATATAAATCTCCATCAAATCGCCACATACAGGATTTCCTACCCTGCCTTTGGCGACATTTTCTCCCTCAAGAGTGCCCACATTACGAGGATTTCTGAAATGATCGAGGGTCTTTTCTGAGTACTGTGTCGATTTCATTGAATTAACTCCTTTTCATATAGAGGTGATAGCCCCCTGAGTCTTTCCAAAACACCAGGTAAGACGTCGAGGACCCTCTCTATATCCGATTCAGTATTAAATCTGCCAAACGTAAACTCAAGAGACCCATGGGCTTCCTCGTGAAGAAGTCCGCAGGCGATCAGGGTATGGGATGGTTCCAGTGTCTTTGAAGTACAGGCAGAGCCGGTTGATACCGAGATCCCCCTATCTTTGAGGGACAACAGCAAGGATTCCCCTTCCACCCCCTCAAACCTGAAATGTGCATTATTTTTAAGCCGTTCAGTCGGATGGCCGTTCAGGTAGGCCTTGGGAATTTTATTAAGCACTCCTTTGATCAGACGGTCTCTGAATGAAGAGAGGCGTTTTGCTTCCTCGGGCATCTCAGCAGAACATATTTGTGTCGCCTCAGCCATACCGACCACTGCGGGAATGTTCTCCGTGCCCGACCTGAGGCCTCTCTCCTGACCTCCGCCTATAATTGTGGGCACGACACTCACCCCATCGCGAATGTAAAGCACACCGAGCCCTTTGGGGCCATAAATGTCATTAGAAGAAATGCTCATTAAATCAATCGGCACCTCATTCACGTCCAGAGGAAGCAGACCCTCCGCTGCCACTGCGTCGGTATGAATCGCAATGCCTTTACGCTTAATTACATCACAGATCTCCTCCATGGGTTGGATGGTACCTACCTCGTTGCTGGCATACCCAATTGATACTAGAATGGTTCTGTCTGTAATCCTAGACTCGAGCTTTTTAGGACTAACCCTGGCATATTGGTCAACCGGCACTCTGGTGACCTCAAAGCCGTTCCGTTCCAGATACTTAGTGATGTTAAAGATTGAAATGTGCTCAACCTCAGAGATGATAATATGATTTCCCTTCCTCTTGTTGCGCATAGCATACCCAATGAGGGCGAGATTGTTTGATTCTGTGGCCCCGGAGGTGAATATAATCTCTTTCTGATTCGCTCCTATAAAAGCCGCGACCTTTTCCCGGCTATCTTCAAGCACCTTTGTGGCCTCGTCCCCAACAAGATGAAGTGATGAGGGGTTTCCGAATTTTATGGAAAAATAGGGGTGCATTGCATCGAGGACCCTAGGATCGACAGGTTTAGACGACTGGTAATCGAGATAGACCTCTCGTGTTACATTCGCATCCATAGTTAATTCTCCATATCTCCTCAAACCAAATGATCCGATCTTTTTTTAATTTGATACATCTTATTTTCCTTTTCTGATAAGGAATCGCAACTGCCCATCCGTGTTTTCAAATGCGATGACCTTGTGTCCGGCACGTGTGGCGAACCGTGTAATATCCTCCGCTGCCGTGGGATCATCGGCGAGGACCTCGAGTACCTCTCCAACCGACAATGCATCCATATTTTTGCGAGTTTGATATAACGGTTCCGGGCAAAAAAGCCCGACACAATCGAGGGTCCGTTTAGGTTTGTCTTGTTCCTGCATGACTTTTGCCTTTTAGAATCCTTAACTTTTTTGAGCGCTTGCAGGGTGCGATTGTTCATTAAGATAAGGAGTAATGAATAGGAACATTATTCAGTATAATGAGAAAATGCCAATAGTCTGAATCATGTATTTTCATAAATTCAATCATGTATTAAAGCAAATATCCGGGCACACCCCCATAGTCTTGCACATTAGAGGGGAGCGCAAGAACTCCTATGAGAAATCTAAAGAAATACATGATTAACCCTATTCATTCCTTTTCGGGATTTTAATAGAAATTAAGCGTTAAAGGTGGATCTGAATGCATCAGGGAGAAGTAACGCTGGGGATTTATGCAATTTTATCCCAAGGTGAAGAAAAGTCTGACCAAAGAAGAATTGCACTGTTGATAAAAAGAGGCAAATGTGGCCAAAACATTGGGGATCTTTATAAGCTCCGACAAGCATCTTGATAAAATTATCGAGATCTGTAAAGCGGCTAAAAACAAAGAAACTGATGTAAATATCTTCTTCACTCATTTGGGGACCCTATTAACCCAAGATCCCCGATTCAAAGAACTGAAAGATCTTGCCAATATGGCGATTTGTAATGTTGGATTTGAAAGCCACGGACTCAAGCAGCCTGTAGAAGGTATCAGAGACAAGGATTATGGGACCCAGGGTAGGCATGCTGAGCTTATTGATGAGTGTGACCGGTATCTGGTATTTTAGGAGGAAGCAAAAGAGATGGAGAATGTGAAATCCGTCGCTTTGTTGATAAGACGAAAAGAGGATGTCTGGGAAGGTTCTCGATCGATGCTGGGCCTGGCCGTAGAGAATTTCTATGCCTACATGTTCGTGTTGGACTTAGAAGTCGATATGACCGATGAGTACAAAAAGAATCTCGAATGGTTGGAGGATATAGAATGTGAGTATTTCTCCAACAATAAGATCAATGCCAAAAAACACGGCTTTCAGTATATGAGTTTGGAGGAGATCGGGGAAAAGCTCAAAGAGATGGATCTTATCATACCATTTTAGGCCGGCAAAAAGTGGCTTCCTTGCCTGATTACATTGCGGTTTTTAATAGTTGCTGTTTGGATGGGAGCAAGGGTTATCAACTTTTGGGACGATCATGAAGATTTTGCATATCTTGAAATCAGAACCTGATGACAACACGAATACGCTGATTCGTATCATTTCTGAAGGTGAAGAATGTGTTCTGTTTCCTCTGTATAAGGGCGAACAGGACTATGAAAAACTGATAGACCTTATCTTCGAATGCGACAAAACCATTTCATGGTGGTAGTAATTAATGCACTAAAGCTACTGTCTCTTAGATCGAGCAAACTGGCATTTACAGCAACTCTAAAACCTCTTCCTGGCTCAGGTCGTACCAATGTTGATAGGCCTCGGCGACAGCAAAATAGGGAGCGGTCCGTATATTTGGACAAAACACGGCATCCACTTTTGATCCGATTTTTTCAATGGATCTCATCGGAGCAGTCGGGACCGCCACTATCGTCTTGAGGGCAGTTTGTTCCTTTGCCATATAAACAGAAGCCAGCATGGTGTATCCGGAGGCTATGCCGTCGTCAACAATGATGACACTCTTCCCCTTCAAAGAGGGGAAAGGGCGACCCTCACGAAAAAGGCTGTTACGCACTGTCAATTCATCCTGGACCCGCTTCTTTTCCTTTTCAATCTGAGCCTGGCTCAGGTTAAGCTCCGCCAGTAGCGGTTCATTGATAAACACGCTTCCATCCAGGGTTATTGCGCCGAAACCGGCTTCAGGATTGCCCGGTATTTGAAGTTTCCTTACAATGGCCAAATCAAATGATAAACCCAGGGTCTCACTCACCTTCATTCCCACCGGCACACCGCCAGAGGGGATAGCCAAAACAATACCGTCCTTGATTTGACCATATATGGAACGGATCATGGAAGCAAGGGTCAAACCGGCATCCCATCGATCGGCAAAGATATAATGTTTGTCCCGGAATTTCTTTAATTCATAGATATTCATACTCATTATATTCCGACAATCAAAAGGATCATGGAATGGGGTCTGTCCAGTATTTTAAGGT
>JAFGFY010000044.1 GCA_016930795.1 Deltaproteobacteria bacterium | reverse complement strand
GTAAACCCATGGTTCCCACTACATGACCCGCCTTCGCACAAGGCTTCGGCGGGTTCATCCGCCCCGGCGTCAAGGGCGACATCCGCCGAAGCGAATGACAAGAGCATTCCTCCCCGCATAAATGCGGGGTTTCCTGCGAAGGCGGATGAAAAAAAGGAAGAAAAATTATTTGGTCTAAAGGAGGGCATACGAAAATGGATGTTGTCCAAGCAATAAAGGAAAGAAAAAGCATCAGGGCATTCAAGCCGGACCAGGTGCCTCTGGACCTGCTGAAAGAGATCTTTGAACGGGCGATGCGCGCCCCTTCGTGGGCGAATACCCAGCCCTGGGAATTCGCAGTGGTTACCGGCAAGAAACTCCTGGCGATACAGGATGGTTTTGTCAAGCGAGGCGCGGCTGACTTGGGGAATCTGCAGTCGGAAGTGCCCCGCCCCTATGATTTTCCCGAACCCTATATTTCGCGCATCAAAAAAATGCAGGTCAAGGAAATGCGCGGCCGTACCTCCGAGTTGACACCGGAAGAAATGGAAAAACGGATGCTGATCAATTTCCGCCATTACGGCGCAACAACCTGCATCTATTTGCTGATTGGTAAGGATTATCTGATGCAGGAACAGGGCATCAATGTCTGGGGAATGTATGATTCCGGCTCCGTGGTACAGAATATCATGCTCCTGGCAGTGAATTGTGGATTAGGGACTATCGCGCAGGCCATGGCGGTCGTATATCCTGATATTATTCATAAGGAATTGGATATCCCGCCGGATAAACTTATTGCACTTGGTATTGCCATCGGATATCCGGATTGGGATAACGAGATAAATGAAGACTTTCGTGACAGAGAACCTCTGGATACCATGGCCAAGTTCTATGGATTTTAAAAAAAGCTTTATTTAGACCCCTTTTCCAGACAAAGGAGGGGGCAAGTTTCCCTCACAGATAAGTCACTGAAAAGACCAGGCCGGGAGCCTTGGAGCGACGGAATAGCCTTTGTTCCTTAAGCAATACTCCCTCATGATACAATCCTCCCCTTTCTTCCCAAATCGATACTAATCCATCCTTATGGTGACGAACGTGGAGAATCGACTGTCCAAATCATGAGACCATACCCACTCATACTCCTTTGTAAAATCCTGCCAAATCAAAGTCAGAGTGTCCTTTAAGACCGACGCGGCTTCAGGGTCCGCATCACCCGTGTATGACATAAAATCATTGATAAAGCGCTCTTTAAAAGGATCTATCACATAAGGAGGCTTCTTGTTTTCCCCCCTGAGCATCTCGAAAAAGCTCTTTGCTTCTTCCAGGCTAAGTCCTGAAAGACCGGGTTCCAAATCCAGCAAAAGACGGCCCCACAGATTAAAGAGTAAGGGTTTAAACGTCATTTCAGAGGATTCAGTCCACTCTTTTTCCAAGGGGTAAGACTCAACGATATGTGCCATGAGCCCGTCCAATACCATCAAACGCCGTAAAACCTCGGAGCATTCACTGAGTTCAAAAAGCCATTCAAAATCTCTGTATTCTTCCTCCTCTTGATCCCCCACATAGAATTTCGGCCGTCTGTCCAGGAGCCCTCCAAGTACTCCGCCCCAGTGTTCTCCCCAGAATTCGACATCCAAGTCTTGATCATAGAACCAACTCCCCTTTACCCAACGCTCCGCTTCCCACTTCACTTTCAGGGCAAGGCCGAACCCGATTCTGAAGAGATCTACCAGAGAATGGTTACGGAGGGTCTCTTCAGCCCTGGACAAATCCCTGCCGCCCAGCCTCTCAAGGGCTAGGTTGAGATACCTTGCCGCCTTTCTACAACTCCTGATCAAGACATCAAGTTCAGGAGTCAACAATCCATCCGCCGCGAGAAGTTGATTGCTAAGGACTGCGAACTCCAGGCGAATCCTGTCCAAAAACGCTTGATCCGCGATCATACGTATCCCCTCTGTCAAGATGTTTTTGGCTTCGGTCCGTACAAGAGGAGACAGAGGGACCATGGCGCGAACCTCCTCATCAAGCATGACATCATCCAATCCCCTCTCCCTTCTCACACCCAAGTTTTCGGGTTCTAAAGGGGCATAGACGGAAATCGCTTCTTCATGGGGGAAGAAACCGTGTTCGGCCAGGCGTACATTCTTCATTCGATACATCTGCTCTTCAGTCTCTGCGGGAAGCAGCCCCCCAAGCCCTAATAAAAGGGCTTGGTAGCGAGTAAAATCTTGTCCTGATATCCCTCTAATAATACTCTCGATGGTCTCTCGATTGTCTGAATCGATGACCCTTATGTATATGTTCCCGTCCAGGCTGAAGAAACCATCCGGGAGAGTGTAGACTTCATCGTCATTCTCTATTACTATCAGTTCAACACTTTTGAAAAGATGATAATATGTAAAGGTTTCACCTTCGCTAAGCAACCATTTGATGAGCCGTCCGGAATCGGCCTTCTGAAGCCTTTTCATCCAATCCCAGGAAAGGGTCACATCCAAGCGATCTCTCTTCCAGATTTCCAGATCGATTAAATACTGCCATTGATCTGTGGACGCCAACTCAAGAAGAGGCACACAGTCCTCATCGCCGATCTTTTTGGCCAGCCAATAGAAATCCCCTGATGAAAGGGACTCGACTGTTTCCCGAGGATTCTCCATTTCCAGTAACCGATCTAATATCTTACTCCCGGGCAGGGTATTGAGTTCCCTCAAGAGCGCATCACGCTCAGCTGAAACAGGTTTCTCGATCTTATGATCTTGATTTCCGCTTTCCTGTTGCATTCCTTGTCTTGAACCTCCAAGGTTCTTTGTCATCAATCTCTGTCACAACCAAAATAGCACCGAGACACAAAGGCGTGTATGAATCCTTAGTCTCTTTATGACTTATAGCGGTTGAATGGTTTGAAACTTCTCAAGTTGTTTTTCGTAATAGCCCCTGTTTTCGGTTGCCGCGGATATAGCCTCTTTAATAGTGTCGACGGCTTCTGGCATCATACCGTTTTTATAGTAGGCCTCGGCTAGAGTGTCTAGAAACACCGGGGATCTCTCAAATTTAACAGCCTCTTTAGCCAGCGCCAGAGCGTGTTGTTGATCCCTTAAATCCTTATCCGGAGCCGTAACCATAATCCAGGCCAAATTATTCAAGGCCACTGCCCGTGAAGGATCAAGACGAATCACTTTCTTATAGGTTTCAACCGCTTCTTTCAGCCTTCCCATTTCGTGATAGATCATGGCCACGTTCTCATGAAGCGCAATGTTATCCGGCTCTTTCGCAAGCTGCTGTTCCAGCGTCTTCCCTATCAAAGCATAGTTGATGTTCTGTCTCATCACTCTGGAATTCACAAAATATCCAAGACCGATAATACAGATGAGATAAAGCACGAAGGCCATACGTAGAAATCGATTATGTCTTCTCACCAATCCTGGTTCGCTGAAGAAGCGCCAGAGATAATCGACCCGCTCCTTGATGCTGAAATGATGCCAACTCGGAAGTTCTCTATTTTTCCCGCTGAGTAACGCGATCTTCTCCAGGGAACTGATAATGGGCCGAGGGGTCTCCATGGTGAGAGCGGAATGGAGGTCGGCCTGACGTTCAAAATTGCGCATAAAGAAGCCGATAACATAACGAAAATATACGAATATGGAAAGAAGGATCGGAAGAGCAACAAGGAACTGAAAGAGACTCCTCGAGTTGCCTTCAGCCCTCTCTGCAAATTCCAGAATGAACGGTTGCGCCGCAAAGAAATAGACAAAGATATCAAACAATCCAAAGGAGACAACCATATATCCTAAAATGAATACGATATAGTAAAGCAAGTGACGGTGTTTGGCATGTCCCATTTCGTGGGCCGCCACGGCCTTGAGTTCTTCCTGAGACAGGATACCCATAAGCTTATCTGTAATGAGTATATATCGGTATCTTGGGACAATCCCCATAATAGCGGCTGTCATCAACCGGCCTTCAAAGATAGGCCAGCGTAGGATGTTGCGATATCGCAGTCCCTTTTCTTGAAGAAATTCCTTCAGATCATGAATCCGATCCGAAGCCGCGAAAGGGCGACACCCCCACCAATAGCGAACGAGCTCCGGCAGGAAAACCATCAGGATCATCAAAAAGGCAGTAAAAAAAACGATCAGCCCTATGGGGCTGTTGAGGAAACTTTCAGGTCCTCCCCAAGGTGTAAATGCCAGCAAGTCAAAGGAGAACGTGAGTAAGAGCCACGGAAAAAGGACGGGCATATTAAGCCTGAAATGAGATAGAACGAATGATCTTCTTGAGATGTTATCCTGGAATATGACTTCGTAGGCAGAGTGGCAATGAAACCAGATGGTAAACAGATAGAGGAAAAAGATAGAAATCCCCAATAAACCCTCCAATGCTGAGAAATATTCCAGTCCAGGAATGGATCGGAGCCAAGCCTTGAGAGAAAGGACGTGAACGTTCACTGCAAATAATACGATAGCCAGGATGGAGGTGCGAAAAACCAATCGCTGATACTCACCCGTCAGGCGTCCATCATTCCCATCATTTTTTCTGACACGCTCTAGGAGACGATGAACGCCAAGGCGGCAGTATGCCGCAAAGGCCAACCATGCAAAAAAGACCATTCCAAGGGTATAGGATAAAGAAGTCTCCGGAGGACCGCTTGGATACTCGATATCGATGTGAAAGATGAGTAGAACAATGATGAAGTATACGATATTGTTAAACATGAATAACACACTGACCAAGGTTAGCCGTCTCTCCAGGACAATTCAAGAGACGCCCAAGCCCCCTACTTGCCAGAACTCGCCCCTCCTTTAATGAAATCGAGTTTTCCTTCACCGGGAGGCATAGTGGAGTCACCCTGAATCACGATATCCACTCCATATCGATTTTCGAGATCTGTCAATTCCTTCCTTTTGCGATTCTGCAGATAGTTCGCGACATCTACGGGAAGGATCCCGTTTACTTGCGTCACACCTCCTTTGACGAGTCCCACCCAGATACGGCGCACATGAGATACAGCGGCCGATTCCACGGACATGACTGTTCCCCGCCCCTGACAGTAATGGCACGTCTGATAGCTCCTTGATTCAATGGAAGGTCTCAATCTCTCTCTGGACAGTTCAAGGAGACCGAATTTGGATATGTTTGACGTGTCGGTTTTGGCACGGTCCTTCTTGAGTTCTTCACGAAGAGCCTTCTCCACTTCCCTGTTATGCTTTCGGTCTTTCATATCAATGAAATCAATGACGACGAGTCCCCCGAGATCCCTCAAGCGGAGCTGTCGCGCAATCTCTCTGGACGCTTCGAGATTGGTCTCATAGGCCATGGTCTCGATATTTCTTCCGACCTTTCCACGCCCGGAATTGACGTCAATGGATATCAATGCCTCTGTGGCATCGAGGACAATGGAGCCGCCTGATTTCAAATAAACTTGATCGCTATAAATACTCTCTATTTCTTTTTCAATATTATATTGGTCAAAAATTGGACGTTTCTTCTCGTAAAGCTTCACCCTCCTTTGATGTCTGGGAGAGATAATCTTCATATACGCCTTAGCTTGATTATAGGTATCCTTGTTATCAACAAGGATCTCGGAGACATCACTGTTAAAATAATCCCTAAGGGTTCGAAGGCAGATATCCTGTTCTTTATGGAGGACTGAAAAAGTGGGTGCCCTTTTCACCCTCCTTCTAATATCACCCCACATCCTCAGGAGACGATTCAAATCCCTGGAAAGCTCTCTCTTGTTCTGCCCCACAGCCACGGTCCTCACGATGTATCCAATCTCTTCCGGGAGTTTCAGCTTTCCCATGATGGTCTTCAGTCTCTGTCTCTCCTCTTCGTCCTCTATCTTCCTGGATACGCCTTTTATAGGATGACCCGGAGTGAGAACAAGATATCGCCCGGCAAATGAGAGGTAGGTGGTCAAATGAGCTCCTTTACGTCCAGGCATCTCTTTTGACACCTGGACAAGGAGTTCCTGCCCTTTCTTTATGATCTTTTCAAGAGGCGGTGTTTTTTTTTCATGACCACTCAGACCCTCTGTTCGATGGTATTCGGGGTGGATTTCATCCCCGGGCAGAAAGCCGTTCTTTTCTGATCCGTAATTCACAAAACAGGCTTGGAGTCTCTTGTCTACACCTACCACAACTCCCTTGTAGATGTTCCCCTTCTTTTGTTCGACTGTGGAGGTCTCGATATGAAAGCCATCCAACTCTCCGTCCTTGACAATAGCGACTCTATATTCCTCCAGATCTGTAGCATTGATAAGCATTTTTGTTGTCATTGTTTTTCTAAAGCTACCCTTCCGTTACGTTCGAAATGTTGTTTTACCTGATACATAAAGGTCCGTATAGCCGCCTCCCTGCCGGGCTGAAACGTCCCGTCATAGGGGGTATCCAGATATGGGACCTTCATTCGGTTCATGAGAGGACGGACGATGGCCGAAGTGACGGTACTCGGCATACAGGTAAAGGGATAGACATTGACAACGCCGTTATATCCTTCTTTCACATACGCCATGATACCTGGTATACTTAAACAGGTCTCTGTACCCACTTCAAAGGAGAAAAGGTCCTCCTCCTTGAGGATCTTCTCCAAGTGCCCGACTCTGTGGTCACCGGCAAGGGGCATGACCTTCTTCGCCCGGTCATAGACCTGATCCTGTTTTCTCTGTTGATACCATAATTCCGCACCGTGTTTGATCATTGCTTTGAGATACGTTTTTGTCCCGCTAAAATGGAATTGTTTCAGGCTAAGTGTCAATCCCCTCTTTGCCTCCCTTAGTCTATCATAAGTTGTGTAGTTGAACCACTCAGCGATAGAGGCATTGACCACCTCACCCCCATATTTTTCCAGCAGACGAATGACGTCTTGGTTTGATTGAACATGACTTCTCAAGTAGATTTCACCCACAACGCCGATCAGGGGCTTGGAGGGGATACTCGGATCAATGATGGATTTTCCTTCTTCAATGATTTCCTGCAGATGA
This sequence comes from Deltaproteobacteria bacterium, assembly GCA_016930795.1. Classification (GTDB taxonomy): domain Bacteria; phylum Desulfobacterota; class DSM-4660; order Desulfatiglandales; family HGW-15; genus JAFGFY01. The sequence continues at coordinate 18,697 of JAFGFY010000044.1, read as the reverse complement.
TCAAGGATCCGATCAAACTCTTTCTTCGCTCCATATTTTTCAAAGCTGGTGGCCATATCGTGCATGGAGCGTTCCATAAAGTCATCCGTAATTCCCTCTTCTTTTTCATAGGGCCGTACTCTCCACAAGAGTCTGTCTAATACATCTCCCACAACAATCGCGAAGTATCCAACTATTCGCAAGTCTGTCTCTTGCGCCTTTTCAAGCATTCCATCCAAGGCATAGGCTTCGCGGGCATTGCTCGTACCGATCTTCACATCTTTGAAATCCGGAAAGGAGTCTAAGATGATCCTCTGGTATTTGTTATACATCCCGAAACGGCACGGTCCCTCGGCTGTGGGCATGAAGACCACATAGTCCTCAGGATGAAAACCTTCGCCAAGTTTCTCCTTTTCGTCTTTCAGAGCATAGAGGATATCTCCCGTGGTGACCTGACAGGGATAACACTCCTTACCCGAGGTAAATTGCTTGCCAAGATCCATCCCCTTATACGTATCCATGACCCGAGTGTTGACCCCAAAGCTTCTGAAGGCTCCGGCAATGAGATGGTTCCCCCTTCTGGACATCTCGGGCAGGAGAAGGATCTTATCTCGAATGCTGAATTGTCCTACACCGATAGAAAGTGTACTGAATACTCGTCTGTTTTCATTCACATCATTTTTTATCGCAGGATCCATAAGAATTCCCTCACAAAGAACCCGGTTTGTTCCGCTCCGCAGATGGAACAATGGAATGCCACCCTTCGCGATCCCGCTTAGTCGGGACGGACGCTGGTATGGAATTCAGAATCTCCTCGACGTTAATTCGATACCGTCAAACCCACGGAACATTCCGTTTCCAGCTTCTGCATTGCGTTCTCTATAACATTCTTGTAGGCTTCGAGCCTTGTCATCATCCCAGCCACGGCACTGTGTTCATCTAGTTCTAAAATGAGATAGGGTTTGTTTCCCATAATGTGTCTATAAAAATGCTCGAGAAAGGAGTCGGCCCCGCAGCTGAAATTGGTGATATGTAGGCCAAAAGCATAAGGATAATCCTTGATAAACCTTGCCGCCCTCAAAATTTGGGCACCGAGCCCCCAATACATGGTCGAAAAGTCAGAGAGATCTACCGCTCCGACATCTATAAAATCCATGGGCACCCCTTCCATGCCAATCTTGGACATATTCTGACCCAGCCTGAGATTCAATCTTTGATCGTAAAGGTTATAGGGCCTTCCTGTCACTATCACCAGGGGTTTATCCGGCGGGTGTGTCGCAATGATCTCCTTTCCCCTTTCATACATCGCTCGAACAAACCCATCTTGCCTTTCAAGTGCATATTCCAAGGCTCTTTTGATCTCGGACCTACTCTTACCCAACTTTTTCGAGAGATGCTCACTCAATTCCATGGCCAGAGTGGAAGGATCATTTTTCAGGTGTAAAGTGGGACTCAATACAGTCCTTCTATCCAGTTCAAGGGCTATGCGAAGCATGTACGGGTTGGCCGAAACAAGAGGACAATAAAAACCCTTTTCGGATTCCTCGAATGTTTGCATATTGATCATGCTGGGCAGGAAAAGATACCTGGTTTTGCCCGCAAGCGTCTTCACGTGACCATGGGAGACTTTGATGGGGAAACAAGTCTCTGAGATCATGGTTTCAATCCCGGCACCGGCTATCTGGTTGTTTGTGGGCGGCGTGAACACTACCCTGTATCCAAGCCTGTCGAAGAAATGAACCCACAAGACACCGGTCTGAAGCACGTAGAGGCTTCGCTGCATGCCGATCGTCGGTCGTCCGTCTATCTCCATCACGGGTTCATCCTTTAGTTCCTCATACGCGCCGGCCAAATGGGACTCCCATATCTTATCCCGCAGCAGAAAGTAGTTTTCCTTTTTTCCTCCTTCGACCCTAAGAGTATCGTAACGCCCGCACTCACCTCCCCAGACGCTTTTTCGGCCATCGAATTCATATATCTTGAGCTTACATTGATTGTGGCAATTGGGGTCCGCACGGCAAACCTTCTCGGTGTAATCCATCCGATCATTTATGGCGCTGTTCAAACCTCTAAATCGGCTTATGGTTGTGTTCTCCGCAATGAGCCTTTCCCTAAGGCTGACAGCAGCTCCGAAGGCGCCAAGCACTTCTCTGTGTTTGGGAACCACGAGCCCGGCCCCCAGGACATTCTCAAAGGCTGCCACAACTCCTTTGTTCAAGGAGGGACCGCCTAAGAACATCACCCTCTCACCAATCTTCCTCTTCCCCACAACCCGGTTCAGATAATTATAGACAACGGCATAGCACAAACCTGCGATGAGATCATCCCTGGGGATTCCTTTTTGAAGATAAGAGACGAGGTCCGACTCCATAAACACGGTGCATCTTTCGGCAAGCTTCACGGGGGAATTCGAAGACAGGGCTATCTCTTCAAACTCGCCGACAATGTTGATGCCATACTTGTTTGCGAGTTCATGCAAAAAACTGCCCGTACCCGCGGCGCAAACTTTATTCATATCGAAATCAAGGGGATAAGTATTGACTAAGTGTATGTATTTTGAGTCCTGCCCCCCGATCTCAAATATGGTATCCACGGTAGGGTCTATCTCCACTGCGCCTCTGGCATGGGCCGTGATTTCATCGATAATGAGGTCTGCATTGAGGAAATCTCCCACCACATTCCTTCCTGAACCCGTTGTAGCCGTCCCCATGATGTCGATTTTGTCCCCCATTTCATCACGGATGGTCTTCAAAAGTGTCTGGGTGACCTCAATGGGTTTTCCTTTGGTATGCACATAGCTTTTATGAATGATCTCAAAATTTTCACTAATCAAAGCGTATTTGGTGGTAGTCGACCCCACATCAATCCCAAGATAAACTTTCTCTTTCTTAGGGAAAAACCACTTTCTCACTTCATTGTCTTCTGGAAATTCCGTTCGCTTCAACTCAAGTTTTGGGGCCGCAGGGAAATCAGAGATAAATCTGTTTTCCATCCCCTTTTTCCTCTGAAGGTCTATGCAGTTTTGCACACCCAAATCCATGGCCTGCAATGCCACGCCAATGGCGCCCACCAAAGTATTGTGTTCCGGCACAACCACATCAGGAAAATAGGCTCGAAAGGCACGCACCTGGAGTTGATTCATGGAAACCCCGCCGATAAACAAAATGGGATCTTCCAGAATCCGATTGCAGACAATCGTGCTTAGATAGTTTCTGGCGTTTCCCACATGAAGCCCATAAATAATGTCCTCGAGTTTTTCTCCTTTATTCTGCAAATGGATCATATCCGACTTGGTAAAGACCGTACATCGGCAGGCCACATCGGCTGGTTTTTCACTGGTAAGACCGAGCAGGATAAAATCAGTCAATATCCTGTCGGTCTGGTCCTGCGTAATGGTCGTTTCTTTGCTATAAAGGGAGGTGGCCAAACGCTGAGCTTGTTGGTCGATAAAGGAGCCCGTGCCGGACGCACATGGGCCGTTGGTATTGAAGTGTTCCAGTTCCCAGTTGTCCCCTTCGTGGTTGACCTGAAAAAGGGCGATATCCTGCCCCCCCATGCTGATGATCGTTCTTGCATCGGGTCTTATGAACAGAGCGCCTGTTACTTCACAGATGGTCTCGAATTCGTAAAAGCAGCCGACCTTCTCGGCAATCTTCTTTCCGTGATTTCCCGTAAATCCTGTAGCATATATCTTCTCTTTCCCGAATTTACGATACACCCCCTCGACAAGCCTCAGGACCTCTTCTTCCACTTTACCCAAATGACGTTTGTAAGGCTCAGCATGGACGATTTCTCTGTCCTGGTTGATGACAACGCAGTTCAAACTTACAGACCCTGCGTCGATGCCCACATAATAACGACCTGAGTTCCTGCCAATCTTCACTTCACCCATATCTATCTCCCTCCAGTGGAGCCACACCGACAGGAGTCAGTGACGCCTCCATAAGCTACGGCGGATTACCCGCGACACATTCATCTCCACACGGGATTGTGGAATCTTCTGCGTAGGCGGGCAAAACAACAGGATGTCAATGAGATGATATTAAGAAGCCCAGCTCATTCCATGTAATAAACTTCCCCTTCATGTTCTTGTTGACGAAGAGCCCCTTTGACGAATAAACCCTTTATGAGGCTCTCCGCTTCCTCCAAAGAAATACCACACGCGTTCGCCACGTCCCTGGCCCTTACCGGTCTTCTTTTCGCCATCTCCAGGATCGTGGCGTATGCGGTTTCATCTTCCCATCTTCCATTTCTCAAGGGGGTTTGGGCAATGATTTCCGCCTTTTCCCCAAATAGACTCTTTATATCTTCTAACCTTTTAATGTCAAGAGGTATGGCCCTTGGATCCGATGGCGGGCGGACCACCGTGTTCAACTGAATCTTGTCTGGAGAAATTTGGCCTATCATTCTCCTAAGCCCATCCAACTCTTTTTCGCTATCATTGAATCCTGCAAGAAGGACAACCTCCAAAAACAAGTTCCCTCTATAACTCCGGCGTAGAGACTTCAACCCTTCAAAAATGGTGCTCAAATCCAGATCTGTATGGGGTTCATGAATCAATTGGAACGTCTCATCGAAAGCCGTGGTCAAAGTCGGCATAATGATATCTGCCCCGGAAATACGGCGCCTGACATCTTCTTTCCACAAGAGGGACCCATTGGTCAAAATCACCGTCTTGGTGTCTGTTCTTTCTTTTACAAAGGAAATCACCCGGTCTATGTCCGAGGAGAGAGTGGGTTCGCCTGACCCTGAAAAAGTAATGGCGTCCGGACTGCAGATTTCAAGTTTCCTGCCCAGTTCCTCGAGGACCTCTGTCACTGGAAAAAAGGATTCGATGTTCAAACTCTGGCGCGTTGTCCTTCCTACCTGACAGTACAGACAATTGTAGGTACAAGTCTTAAGGGGTATCAGATCAACACCGAGCGAAAGTCCCAATCGTCGTGACGGAACCGGGCCAAAAACATATGCCAATGATGATCTCCTCCTTTTATGAAAATGCCAAAAACGAACAGAAACCACTCACGCAGAGCGTGAGTCCTCGTGAGGCCCCGACTATTCTTTACGCCTAAGAGGGAAAGTGTGCCGAACTAGCATTCGAGAAGGTCATGCCTGTCTTTTCAAGGCCATATCTCACAAAAAGATACCACCGGACTTCATAGCGAGCCAATATTTGGGGTTTACGCCCATAAATCCTTTGGAATCTTTGAGGAGTCATTTAAACCCCTAATATTGGCTCGCCGGTTACTAAGCCCATAGATATGGCCTTGAAAAGACAGGCATAACCGGACTATGAGAGCCGGGCTACGAATCTATATCTGTTTTCTATCCACTCATGGAACTTCAGGCTTCAATGTGCCTCGTCCCAGTTATCTCCTATATGGATATCAACTCTAAGGGGAACATCAAGCGGATGGACCCCTTCCATCTCTTCCTTCACCATGGATTGAACGAGATCCACCTCACTCTTGGGCACCTCAAAGAGGAGTTCATCATGGACCTGGAGAACCATCCTGCTCCTGAGATTCTCCCGCTTCAGTCTATTGTGGATATTGATCATCGCCATTTTGATCAAATCTGCCGCCGTGCCCTGAATGGGGGTATTGATGGCCATACGCTCAGCCTCTGCGCGGATTCTCTGTTGTGCATGATGAATGTCAGGAAGATATCTCCTCCTATTAAAAAGAGTGGTCACATACCCCTTCTCACGAGCCATGGCAATCATCTCTTCTCTGTATCGGGCCACACCCTGGTATCTGTTATAGTAAGCATCAATATAATCCTTTGCCGTTTTGTGGTCTATCCCTAGTTCTTCACTTAGTCTTTGGGAGCCCATCCCATAGATAATTCCGAAATTGATGGCCTTGGCAACGCGTCTCATATCCGTAGTCACCAGACCCCTAGCAACACCCATTATTTCCGAGGCCGTGGCTGCATGGATATCCTCATCTCTCTCGAATGCCTGCATAAATGACGAATCTCTAGAATAATGTGCAAAGACCCGTAGCTCCACCTGACTGTAATCGGCCGATAGTAGTTTGTGGCCCTCTTCAGCCACAAAACCCTTTCGAATCTCTCTTCCCTCATCCCCCCTTATAGGGATGTTTTGAAGATTTGGGTTACTGCTGCTCAGGCGGCCTGTCGCTGTGACCGTTTGGTTGAAGGATGTGTGGATCCTGCCGGTGGACGAATTGACTATCTTGACCAGGGCATCCAGATAGGTCGATTTCAATTTGCTGAGAGTCCTATAACGGAGCAGAAGTTTAGGTGTCTTGTGGGGCAATGACGAGAGTTTTTTCAAGACCTTCACATCAGTGGAGTAGTCCCTAGTCTTCCTTGTTTTTTTCTGCACGGGGAGTTGGAGTTTTTCAAAAAGGACATGGCCCAATTGTTGCGGAGAGTTGATGTTGAACTCCATGCCTACTTCCTCAAAGATCTCTCTCTCTATCTCTTGAAGTTGCTCGGCAAACTGCCCTGACATCTCTGCAAAAAAAGTCGTATCGATCTTTATACCCGCGAACTCCATATCCATAAGCACAGGCAGGAGTCTCATTTCCATGCGATAAAAAAGATCCTGATTCATCTCAGAATGGAGTCTTTTATCCAAAACAGTCATCAACCTTAACGTAACGTCCGCGTCTTCACAGGAATAGGTCTTCGCCTTCTCCACGTCCACCTCTGAAAAGCCGACCTCTTTCTTGCCTCTCCCCACAAGCTCCTTGTAACTCATCATCCTGTGGTTGAGATAATGCTGGGCCAAATAATCCAGATTATGTTGTCTCAAGCTGGGATTGATGACGTAGGAGGCGATCATGGTATCAAAATGGATACCCTGGAGTTTAATCCCCTGACGTCTTAATACCAACGCATCATATTTTATGTTTTGTCCAATCTTGAGGATGTTTTCATCTTGAAGAATTTCTTTCAATAGCCCAAGGGCCTTTGAGAATTCCAATTGCTCCGGCGCACCCAAATAATGATGACCCAAGGGCAGATAGGTCGCCTTGCCTTCTTCACACGAAAAGGATATCCCCACAAGCTCTGCCAGCATTGGATCTTGACTCGTGGTCTCTGTATCCACGGAGACTAGCCCCTCTTGCTTTATCTCCTCCACCAACGAGGCCAGACCTTCCCCTGATAGGCAAAGGCGATAGTCCGTCGTCGCACTCCCTGACCGGGTGGCAAACTGGTCCCATAACCCTTTGAATTCCAATTCACGAAATAATTCCGAAAGCGTTCCGTCATCAGGCTCCCCAAGTCTTAGGTCTTCAATCCTTTCAGCCATTGGTACAAATTGCTCGATGGTAACCAGTTGCCTACTCATCATGGCATCGGTTTGCGAATTCTCGAGGTTTTCTCTGAGTTTCTTCTTCTTTATGTCCCCTAGATGCTCGAATACTCTTTCGATGGAGCCGAATTCTCTGATCAGTTCCAAAGCCGTCTTTTCCCCCACCCCGCGCACACCAGGGATATTATCTGAGGAGTCTCCTGAAAGGCCCATGAGATCGATAATCTGCTCCGGTTCCAGGGCATATTCTTCTTTGAAAATTTCATAATCCGTGACTTTGTCTTTCATGGTGTCCCACAGGGAAATCTGGGGGGAAATGAGTTGTCTAAAATCCTTATCCCCAGTCACAATGATAACCCGGAAGCCTTCTCTTTGTCCCTTGCGTGCCAGAGTCCCGATAATATCATCGGCTTCATAACCCTCCTTCTCCAACATTACGATATTGAGGCCCTGAATGATTCTCTTGATATAGGTAAGCTGATCTACCAACTCTTCAGGCATGGGTGGCCTGTTTGCCTTATAATCCTTGTAGATCTCATGTCTAAAGTTGGGGCCTTTGCTATCCAAGATCACGGCAAGATATTTCGGTTTTACGTCGTCGATGAGCTTTAATATCATTCTGGTAAAGCCGAATATGGCGTTTGTGGAAAGGCCTTTTGAATTGGAGAGATTCCTTATGGCATGATAGGCCCGATGGATATAGGAACTGCCGTCCAAGAGGTAAACCGTCTCTCTGTTCTCTCCTGCGGAATCTTTGTTATTCATCATTTCAGATGGTTGATTTTTCATTGGCCACTGACAAACACCCTACTTGGCATAATCCACCGCCCTGGTTTCCCGTATGACTGTGACTTTTATCTGCCCAGGATAAGTCAGTTCCTTCTCTATCTTCCTGGCAATGTCTCTTGCGAGTATAAAGGCCTGATTGTCACCCACAGATTCCCCTTCGACCATAATTCTGATCTCACGACCCGCTTGAATGGCATAGGACTTACTCACGCCATCGAAAGACATGGCAATCCTCTCCAGGTCCTCCAGTCTCTTCACATAAGACTCTAACATTTCCTGACGCGCTCCCGGCCTGGCGCCCGATAGGGTATCGGCGGCTTGAACCAGAATGGCCAGGGTGGATCCCGGAGGGACTTCCTCGTGATGGGCAGCGATGGCATGAATGACCTCATTGGACTCCCCGTATTTCTTGGCCAGATCCGCGCCAATTAAGGCATGGGGGCCTTCTACTTCATGGTCCACGGCCTTCCCGATATCATGGAGGAGACCCGCTCTTTTCGCCCTTTTCACGTTCAACCCAAGCTCTGATGCCATCACTCCACAGAGAAAGCTGACCTCTCTGGAATGTTGAAGCACATTCTGCGCGTAACTGGAGCGATATTTCAGCCGTCCAATCAGTTTGACAAGCTCCGGATGAATTCCGTGTACACCCACATCGAAAGTGGCTTGTTCCCCAGCCTCTTTGATGCTCGCCTCAATCTCTTTACTGACCTTATTCACGATTTCTTCTATGCGAGCCGGATGGATTCTTCCATCATCCATAAGTCTCTCCAAGGAGATCTTGGCTACCTCACGGCGCACCGGATTGAACGCCGACAATACGACGGCTTCCGGAGTATCATCAATGATGAGATCCACGCCGGTCGCGGCTTCAATAGCCCTGATATTGCGTCCTTCCCGTCCAATAATTCGCCCCTTCATTTCATCATTGGGCAAACTGACAACAGATACGGTCTTTTCCGCCACGTATTCCCCGGCATATCTCTTGATGGCCAGTCCGAGGGTCTCCTGCGCCTTGCGTTTAGCCGTCTCTCTTGCCTCGCTGTCGATGCGACGAATGAGTTTTGTCGCCTCATGCCTTGCATCAGACTCCATGCTTTTCATGAGGAGCTCTTTTGCTTCTCGACTCGATATGCCTGCTAATCTCTCCAATTCACGTTGCTGTTCGGCGAGAAGTCCGTCAAGATCCTTTTTGCTTTTGAGTAGACTTTCTTCGATTATTGCAACATTCTTCTCTTTCGTCACGAGAGCGCTTTCTTTCTTTTCATATTGCTCACTCTTCTTGTCTAGAATCTCCTCCTTGTGATACAGACGTTTTTCAAGAGCCTGCAACTGCTCCCTTTTCTCTTTGGTCTCCTCTTCAAACCCCACCTTCATCTGATACAAATTGTCTTTCGCCCGGACCAAAGCCTCTTTCTTTATGGTCTTTGCCTGTCTGTGGGCCTCATTGATGGTCTTCTCCTTATAATTTCGTGCAGACTCAATTTCGCGTCTTCCGACCCTTTTGACGACCAAAAACCCAATGATAGCGCCCAGGATACCACCAAACGCCAGGGCGCCTATCACTTGAATTAAAAGCATCTTTGTTGTCATGTTAAGTCACCTTTCTTTACTTCATCACGGCTGAACGTTCGTTTAAATGATTGGCCAATGACCTTATTGTTATACAAGGTTAGAATGGAGTCCCACGGGTTAACTCGTTTTCCCATTAAGTTGCCCATCTTCGCCTTCGACTTCGACGCGGTTATACGCCTCAGCATAGGCACGACTTCACGCCGTAGCATAGCCCATGCCCTCGGCACCCATTGGGGAATCGTTTGCGCATTCATCCACGGGCAAGCCCGTGGTCTTCTGCGAAGGCGGATGAATGGTCTTCTCTGACTTCCGCCGTGTCCGGAATCCGATAGTAGAGCCCTATGCCATCATGGCATGGGTTCACCAGAAGATTTGCGTTGGGGTAAGAGAAGTGGAATGAGTTGGGGAACTAACGCTGCCCAAGCGTGGAAACAATTAAGACAGGAGGCCAATATATATCCTGTTGGCCTGGAGATGGTTCCCGAGTCTTAAATATATAATCAACGCGCCCTGGCATAGAATATTCAATTAAATCCCACCTATTTGAACAAAATAGGTTTGTCCACCTATTTTAATAAAACAGGTCATATAAAATATCATTTATTCTGGTGCGATTAGTTCTCAATATCTCTCGAATAGTCCTTGCGCTTCAAGCTCAACCAAATGAGATTTCCATCCTCTTTTCGTTACACCCCAAAAACCACCTATGTCTGATAAAAGGAATGGCCGAAATCTTCAACCCACAACGGAATCAATTCTCCGAATCAATGCTTTTGTTCGTTCCCTCACGCGGGCAACGAGATCATCCCGCTCTTTTTGCAGTTGAAAATAATCGCTGGCAATATCAAGAGCGGCTAATATGGTCGTCTTTCTCTCGGAGAGCCCTCCTGTGTTTTTCATGGCCTCCAACAACTTGTTATTGACATATGCGGCAATTCTACGGACCTGCTCCTCACTCTCCTCACTCTTTATGAGATATTCGTGATCAAGGATTCTGACCTTTAAAGGCTCCACCAAATTCCACTCTCCCTGACACTATACAAGCCCAACTACCTATGGTAAAATCTTAAAAAATTCGATAGGTTACATCTATATTAAAAACTTTATGTTTACATTCTATCTTGTAGCCCTGGAAAAAGCAACAAATAAGGCAAGCCGTTGGCTTGCCTTATTTTCATATGATTGAACAGGTCTATAACGGATTATGCCGTTTTATCAACAGCTCTCACTCGGGCTATAGCCCTTTCTAAAGCAAGTTGCGCCCTGGCGAAATCGACATCTTCACTCTCTCGTTCCTTTGCCAATCGTCTCCTGGCCCTTTCCATAGCCTGTTGTGCTCTCTCTTTATCGATTTCACTGGTCTTTTCGGCCGCATCCACCAGTACAGAGACTTTATCGTTAGAGACCTCCGCAAAACCGGTTGTCACGACCATGGATCCCTTGACAGATCCGGACATGTATCGAAGCTCTCCCGGGACTATGCCTGACAAAAAGAGGACATGATCCGGCAATACGCCGAACTCTCCTTCAGTCCCCGGCGCAACCACTGAATCCACCTCCTGACTCACCAGGACTCCTTGGGGTGTCACCACTTCCAGGTATAATCTTCCCATAGGTCAATAACCTCTATCTGTTTTCTGCGATTATCTTCTCCGCCCTCTCCTGTGCCTCCTCTATAGTCCCCACCATATAGAAGGCCGCTTCGGGCAGATCATCATGTTTACCCTCAATAATCTCCTTGAATCCCTTTACTGTCTCTGCCACCGGCACATACTTCCCCTTTGTTCCGGTAAAGACCTCGGCCACGTGGAAAGGTTGGGACAGGAACCTCTGAATTCTTCGGGCTCGAGCCACTGTCAATTTGTCTTCGTCAGAAAGCTCATCCATACCCAGAATGGCAATGATATCCTGAAGGTCTTTGTATTTTTGAAGAATCTGCTGAACCTGTCTGGAAACATTATAATGCTCCTCACCCAGATAATTGACATCCAAAATCCGAGATGTTGAGTCCAAAGGATCCACAGCAGGATAGATCCCCAGTTCTGTGAGAGCGCGTGAGAGGACCACGGTTCCATCCAGATGAGCAAAGGTGGTGGCCGGCGCCGGGTCCGTTAAGTCATCGGCAGGCACATAGACACACTGGACTGATGTAATCGATCCTTTGGTCGTGGAGGTAATCCGTTCCTGAAGCTCACCCAGGTCTGTCCCCAGGGTCGGCTGATAACCCACCGCAGAGGGTATCCGTCCTAAAAGGGCGGAGACCTCAGATCCCGCCTGTGTAAATCGAAAGATATTGTCTATAAAAAGGAGCACATCCTGTCCTTTATCATCCCGGTAATACTCGGCCGCGGTCAGGGCCGACAGGGCCACTCTTGCCCTCGCTCCGGGGGGTTCCGTCATCTGGCCATAGATCAGTGCGGCCTTTGGAAGGACACCCGACTCCTTCATCTCCAGATAAAGGTCGTTCCCTTCTCTTGTCCTCTCTCCGACACCGGCAAAAACGGAGATACCGCCGTGCTCCATGGCAATGTTGTGGATCATCTCCATCATGACCACGGTCTTACCCACACCGGCGCCGCCGAACATCCCCATTTTCCCTCCACGGGGGAATGGGACCAGGAGATCGATGACCTTGACTCCGGTCTCTAGGACATTAACCGAGGTGTCCAGTTCCGTGAATTCCGGGGCATGGCGGTGAATGGGGCGATACTCCGTCGCCTCTATGGGACCAAGCCCGTCCACCGGTCTCCCCACCACGTTCATCACGCGGCCGAGAGTGGGATCTCCGGCAGGCATGAGGATGGGATTCTCCGTATTCTTTGCCGTCATTCCCCGCACAAGACCGTCCGTCACATCCATGGCAATACACCGGACCACGTTGTCGCCCAGGTGCAGGGCGACTTCCACCACCAGATTGTCCTCGGTATCATCAATGGTCGGGTTTGTAATATGCAGCGCCGTAAAAATCGCTGGAAGTTCTCCTTCAGAAAACTCAACGTCCACTACGGGACCCATAACCTGAACTACTTTGCCCTCATTCATAATACAGTCAAGACCTCCTTCATTGAGGATTTCACCTCTTATTCTCTCTACGCTTACTTTAAGGCCTCGGCACCACCAACGATATCCATCAATTCCGCTGTAATGGCCGCCTGTCGAGCCTTATTATAGACCAGAGTGAGATTCTCAACGAGTTCACCGCAATTCTTGGTTGCATTGTCCATGGCCGTCATCCTGGACGCGTGCTCGCTGACCTCATTCTGGAGAAAGGCATTGAATATCTGGACACTCATATGCTTGGGCAGTAACTCCAGCATGAGTCCCTCCGCCCCCGGTTCACAAAGATATTCCGACACACCCTCCTGTGTCTCCTCCCCAGTCTGCGGGGGTTCTATGGGAAGTAGTCTGACTAGGGTCGGTTCCTGTTTCACCACACCCAGAAAACGTGTATAGATCATGTAGACTTCGTCGGTTTCATCACTGAGATATCTTCCGATGAATTCCCGGGTCATCTGATTAACAAAGGAGATATCCACGGTCCCATAGATGTTCGTGTGGGAGGCTGTGATGGAATAACCCCTCTTCTTGAAATAGTCTCGTCCCTTCTTTCCCACCAGGGTCAAGTTGCAATCTCTTTTCTGCGCATGTTGTTCCTTGATCCATTTCTCTGCCACATTGATCGTATTGACATTAAAAGACCCGCACAGTCCCCTGTCCGCCGTGAAATGGAGGAGCTCAACCCTTGAAACCTGCTCTTTTTTAACCAGCAAGGGATGGATATCCGGGTCAATGCGGCTGGCAAGACTCCCGAGCACCTTGGCAAACTTCCCGGCATAGGGTTCGAATTTCTCCATTTTCCCTTGGGTATTCCGCAGTTTCGAAGCAGCCACCATATTCATAGCCCTGGTAATCTGCTTAGTGTTCTTAACAGCCCCGATTTTCCGAAGTATGTCTCTCAGGCTCGCCATTTATTCCTCTTCTCCACGACCACCCGCTCGACTCACATCATGCCCCTCCCATATTCTCCGGGACCAAGGGGCATGTCGAAAGGGTGTGCTGATATTGCTATGGTAAAACGTTAAGCCGCTGATGGTTGAAAAACGCCCTTAAACTCATCCAGCGCCATTTTCATTTTCTCTTCCAATTCATCGCTGATGATGCCTTTTTCTTTGATCTCACTCAAGATGTCGGCATGCTTGCTCTCCATGAATTCAAGCATCTGGGTCTCATATTCACTGACCGAGTCCACCTTGTACGCATCCAGATAACCGTAGGCTCCGGCAAAAAGGATCGCGATCTCTTTTTCAACCGACATGGGTTTGAATTGGGGTTGTTTGAGCACTTCCACCAATCGCCGACCGCGCTCCAGTTGGCGCTGAGTGGCTTTATCCAGATCACTGCCAAATTGAGCAAAGGCCTCCAGTTCTCTGAACTGTGCCATATCCAGTTTAAGGGTCCCGGCCACCTTCCGCATAGCCTTTGTCTGCGCGGCGCCACCGACTCTGGAGACCGATAGCCCCACATTGATGGCAGGTCTAACCCCTGAAAAGAAGAGACCCGGCTCAAGATAGACCTGACCGTCGGTAATGGAGATCACGTTGGTGGGAATATACGCGGAGACGTCTCCCGCCTGGGTCTCAATAATGGGTAGCGCCGTCAGGGACCCGGCCCCCAATTCGTCGTTGACTTTGGCTGCCCGTTCCAAAAGCCTGGAGTGGTTGTAAAAGATGTCCCCCGGGAAAGCCTCTCGTCCCGGCGGCCGTCTGAGTAACAAAGAGACCTGTCTGTACGCGGCGGCCTGTTTGGAGAGATCGTCATAGATGATCAGGGCGTGCTTGCCATTGTCACGATAATATTCACCAATGGAGCAACCGGAATACGGGGCGAGGAATTGTTGTGTTGCCGGGTCGCTGGCGCAGGCAGAAACCACAGTGGTGTATTCCATGGCGCCGTTTCTCTCGAGAACATCCACCACTTGTGCCACAGTGGATTTCTTTTGTCCTATGGCCACGTAAATACAATAGATATCCGTATCTTTCTGGTTGAGAATGGCGTCCACACACACGGCGGTTTTGCCGATCTGGCGGTCACCAATAATCAACTCCCGCTGCCCTCTACCTATAGGAGTCATGGCATCGATGGCCTTGCTGCCCGTGTACATGGGCTCAGACACAGGCTGACGCTGGATAACGCCGGGGGCCACCATCTCTATTCTGCGGAACTCGGTGGCATTGAGAGGCCCTTTACCGTCAAGTGGGTTGCCCACCGCGTCGATCACGCGCCCGAGGACCGGCTCACCCACGGGGATTTCCGCGATACGCCCGGTTCTCTTCACAGTGTCTCCTTCCTTGATCTTGGTATCGTCACCCATAATCGCGACACCGACATTATCCTCCTCCAG
Organism: Deltaproteobacteria bacterium; assembly: GCA_016930795.1. GTDB lineage: Bacteria > Desulfobacterota > DSM-4660 > Desulfatiglandales > HGW-15 > JAFGFY01. The sequence goes on along the minus strand of JAFGFY010000044.1, from coordinate 3,668 downwards.
GTTGAGGCAGAGACCATAGATACCGCCGGGGAACTCCAGCATCTCCATGGCCATGGCCTTTTGAACACCATAGACGCGAGCGACCCCGTCACCAACGGAAAGCACGGTTCCGGTCTCACTCACCTCAACCCTTTTCTCATAATCTTTGATCTGGCCTCTGATAATCTGACTTATTTCTTCTGCTCTAATCTCCATCGGTTCTATTTACCCCTTATGAAAAAGATTCTTTAAGCCCTTCAAGCTGCGCCCGGACACTCCCGTCTAGAACCAGATCCCCGATCCTGACGACGATCCCTCCGATAAGGTCTTTGTCTTCCCTGACCTCCGTTTTGATCTTCTTGGAGGTCAATCCCTCAAGCGATTTCTCAATCCCTCCCAGAGCCCCGTTTTTGAGAGGCATCGCCGTGATGATCTCTGCCCTTGCGACACCGGATGCCGCGTCCGTTAAGCCGGAATAGTGATCCGCGATGGCCTCTATGGCCTCCATGCGGCTCTTATCCAGCAGGAGATGAAGGAGGTTTTTCATCAAGCCCGAGAAGTTGCTCTTGTCTAATACGATTTCAAGGATTTTCTTTCTGTCCTCCAAGGCAAAGATGGGATTAGACATAACCTTCCTAAAGTCCTCATTTTCTCGAAAGAATCGTACAAACTCAAACAACTCCCTGCCATATTGTTCAAAGTTGCCGTCTTCTTGCCCCAGGCTGAAAAGGGCCTTGGCGTAACGTCTGGAAACCCTTGATCCGATCAATGTAAGTCCCCCACCTTTTTTATGAATTCATTAACCAGTCGATCCTGGTCCTTTTCCGTCATCTCTTTAGCCATGATCTCACCGGCCCTTTGGGCTGCAAGCTCGACCACGCCTTCCCGCATTCTCTTCTTAGCCGATTGCATTTCTTGTTGGATGGTTAACTCGGCCTGCTTCAGAATCTGCGAGGATCTCTTTTGGGCTTCGGCGATAATCCTATCCCTTTCCGCTTCACCCTCTTTCCGATACTGCTCGATAATATCTTGTTTCTCACTTTCAAACTCTCTAAGCTTCCTTTCGGCCTCCTGATACTTGCTTTCTGTCTCTTCCTTTTCCTTCTTCAGATCATCCAGCCTCTGCCTGATCTCATCAATCCGGGCCGTCAGCATATCTTTGACTCTGAATTTCTTTACAACTACAACAAGGACGACCAACAATATCGTGAAATTCACAAAACGACTCAACAGGTCTATGAGATCAGCAGTGCGATCTGCGATATGTCCTTCACCATGGGCGCCTTCCTCAATTGCTTGAGGATGGTTGGCATGATCATCTCCAGTCGCTAATGCCACCCCGACAAAGAGAAGAAAGAACATGGCAAAAAGGAGGATTACGATGGTCCATCTCGAATCTTTCATCTTCGTTCGGCCCATCAGACACTCCTCCCAAGTATCTTCTCTGCAAGTTCCTTTGAGAATATACTCAACTCATCTTCAAGCGATTGACGGACACCCGTTATACTGCGATCGATTTCATCCCTAGCCTTGCCGATCTTCGCCTCTGCAGAAGAGATCGCCTCCTTCAGGATCTCTTTTTCCACTTCTGTCCCCGCTTTCTTCAGCTTATCCTTTTCTTTGAAGCCTTCGTCCCTCACCCCTTTGTAACTTTCTGCAAGGCTTTTGATGTATTGATCTGATTTCTCGCGAAAATCCTCGATACTCTTATGCAGGCCTCTCACTTCCGCTGATCTCCGGCTCAATATTCTGCGAATTGGCCTGTAAAAGACAATATTAAGGACAAGGAGAAGGAAAAGAAAATTGACGATCTGAATGAATACAGTAATATTAGGATATATATCCATGGCTTACTAAGGTCCCTATTTGCCGGGGATTCTCAATCAATGGGATCGGTATTCTTGAAATGAAGAAAAATGATCCATCGCCAAACTCATTTGAGGCGGTCAACGCCATTCATATAGAAGGGGCTCTATCGTAAAAGCTTCTCCGGGTTGAATCCTCCTATGATTCCTTTATAACGTCCTTGATCGAAGCCACCTTTTTCTCGCCTGGCTCCTTTGCCTTTTGCATGCTGCAATTCCCTTCAAAGACGACACCCTCCGCTATCAGCAACGTGGGGGTCTCAATATTGCCGAAGACCTTTCCAGGAGCATTTATCTCAATCCGATCAGAGGCCGTGATATTCCCTCGAATCTCTCCACTGATAATGATATGAGAAACGCGTATATTGCTCTCCAGAGAAGCCGTCTCACCCACTATTAAAGTCCCGTCGGTGAGGATCTCGCCCTTGAAACGGCCATCTATGCGAACTGAGCCTTTAAAAGACAGTTTTCCTTCAAAGTCGGTACCGGCACTCAGAAATGCATCAATTTGGTTTCGTTGCTTCATGGCAATCCCCGTTTTAGAAAGGCGCCAATTCAATACCACACGGGTTTTTTCATTTCAAGAAAAAACATTCACAAAGTACCGTTCAGCCCCCTTTTAAAGAGGGATCTTCTCATGACATCTGAAAAGGAACAAAGACTCCAAACCCATGAAAGATCTCACCATCATGGAAGGGGCTGCATACCAACTTTACCTTATATCAAACATTTCATCTTACTTTAACCAAATTTTTAAACCAACAATAAACGCCCATGCTCTCTGCTTGGACATGTCCCTATCTTTCCTCCTCGATATCAAGAAGACGGTGCACATACCCAAAGACATGGCTCTTCTTGACACTCGGCAACAATTTCCCTATGCTTCATCCAGTGATAGAGTTACAGAGAATTAGACAGACGACAATAAAAGATAGAGTCCCACGGGTAAACCGATGGTCTTCTGCGAAGGCGGATAAACCATAAACAATAAACAGAGATTTAAGATAAGGAGGAGGATCGCTATGCCAACCCTTTCGAGTAATATTCGTCCCAATCTTGCGGGCGATCACCCTGTGGTCCACCCATCATCACTCATCGATCCGTCGGCCCAGATTATCGGCAACGTCCGAATCGCGGCCAATGCATTTATAGGCCCTTTGACGGTGATTCGTGCGGATGAGCTGGGGACGAACGGGCGTGTTGAACCTATCGTCATCGAGGAAGGGGTTAATATCCAGGACGGAGTCATCATCCACAGCCACGGGGGCAAATCGGTTACCATCGGCCGCAGGACCTCTGTTGCCCATGGCGTGGCCATTCACGGCCCTTGTACAATTGGCGCGGATTGTTTTCTATCCATGAGGTCTATGATTTATAGAGCGACTATTGAGGATTCAGTATGGATCGGTATGGGAGCAATCATCATGCAGGTGACTCTTCAGAGCCATGTCAAGGTGCCGGAGGGGGCAATCATCCGAGGGCTGTCCGACCTGATGGGATTACGCCATGTTTCACATAAGGAACAAACCTATATGGATGAGGTGCATCAAGCCAGTTCCCGCCTTCGCAAGGATTATCTGGAACTGATGGAGAAAGCCCAATCGCTGAGGGACAAGGCTCGAACTCAGTAGGAAAGAAAACAAAGAACAGGTGGCTACTGAAACATGAAGCGTCGCATGCTGATATTCATCAGCAGTCCCATCCCCGCCATGGTGACCACAATGGACGATCCCCCATAGCTCAGCAGGACAAAAGGGATGCCTACCACAGGCAACAGTCCCGTGATCATACCCACATTGATAAACAACTGCCAAAAGACAAGGG
>JAFGFY010000237.1 GCA_016930795.1 Deltaproteobacteria bacterium | reverse complement strand
GGTCTCTAGCGGCTTTCTTCTCTGCGCCCTGATGTTTCAGCCTTGAGAAACCTCAACCTTCCCCTCTTTCGAATCCATTTCCTCCTCACTTTTCAACTCTTTATTGAGCCTAAGGTCAATATTCGCCATGCGGGCTTCATGTTCTGCAATATCCAATATAAAATCTTTGATCTCCAAATTTTCGCTGATCTCACTGAGCCTTTCTGCTGAGATTTTTTCATAAACAGCATTTCCCAATTCCGCCAATCGTCTGGTAACCTCTGTTTCCAGTCTGGCCTTTTCGCGCCTGAGTCGCGTAAGCTCTATTCCTTCGCCAGCCTTTTCAGTGATTGCATGCACAGCCGATAGGGCCGCGTCAAAACCGGCTTCCATTCCTCTTTCTATCCGATCCCATAACTTCATTTTTTCACCTCCTTAAGTCCGTCTGTATGTCTATATCAAGCTCATGCATCCGGCGCTGAAGGGATGGATGGTCTCTGTTTATCCCACTGTGATAATACATTGATCATCCATTCCTTCCAAATGATATTAAACCGGATAAACATGATTATGAAGCTTTCACCGCTATCTTTCGAGGCGTTGCCGCTTCCACCTTTGGAAGCCTTAGACGAAGTACACCATCTTTCATGGCTGCCTCAATCTTGCTTTGGTCAATCATCTGGGATAGGGTGAACTGCCTGTAGTATTTGCCGGTACGATACTCCCTGAACACATCCCTCTCATCGCCTCCTTCGGGCGATTGGACGTCACCATCCAGACTGAGCACGTTTTCATGGAGATCGAGATTCAGAGAATCGGCTTTCACACCCGGCATGTCAGCCAGTAGTGTGATTTCTTTATCTGTCTCAAAGATATCCACTGCCGGTGTGAAGACCACACCGGGCCTGGTTTGCTCGGCTGGCGTAGTCACTTCTGCTTTCTCTTTTGCCTTAAGGGCTTTGCTTTCAGTGTCTGCCATTTCATCTCCCTCCTTTCGTATATTAGGATGCCTTGATGGTAATCTGTTTGGGTTTTGCTGTTTCTGCTTTTGGTAACGTGATAGTAAGGATTCCGTCCTTACAACGCGCCTCTACCTTGCCCGTATCCACCTGGGACGGCAGGGTGACAATCCTACTGAATTTTCCTGCCTCTCTTTCTCTTCGATGATACTGAGCCTTCTCGTCTTCAGCAGGGATCTTTCTCTCTCCTGAAAGGGAAAGGGTGTCCCCGGTCACGGAGATGTTCAACTCGTCCGGCTTGAGACCCGGAAGTTCAGCCCGGACATAAAAGTTGTCATTATCCTCGGTAACATTCATAAGAGGAAACACGCCGGCTGCCGGTTCCCCGAAAAATCCCCTTGAGAGACCGCCGGTAAGCCGGTCCATCTGCCCTTGCATGCGTTCCAGTTCCTCAAACGGACTTGCCCATCGTGATGCGGGCCAATCAGACAATCTTCTCAATAACATTTTACCTCCCTCCTTTCATGCGTTATTCGATTTTTAGGTTGAATTGGAAAAGCCCCAAGAACAGCTTTCTAAAATCCAATACCAGCGGCCATGATCACCATTTTCAGAGCTTCTCAACAACACACCCACGCATGGGTGTTTTGAAAAATAAATAATTCGCGTTTTGGAGTTGTCAAGAGGGGCTTCAAAATTCTTCCAAAACACCGGACAAAAACTGAGACGGCGCCTCTTGACAGCACAAGAATGTGTGATTATTTTAGGCATAATTGGTTATAACATACTGTTATTGCTGTATTTATTTCTTTTTTCCCTCACGGCGTGTTTTCCGGAAAGGAGGTTTTGAAAATGAAAATAGGGATATCAAACAAAATGAAAGGATTGTTTTGTATCTTAATACTAAGTCTCGTGCTGGTATTGGCTCACGACCTTTATGCTAAAGGATCAGTCGAAACAGAAGATCTGGCCTCCATTCAGAAAACCTCCAAGGCCTTCACCTCCATAGCGAAGATAGTGATGCAGACGGTCGTCTTCATCAACGTTGAAAAAACGATTGAGTCGGGACAGACGGTCAGCCCATTCCCATATAATAATCCCTTTGATCTCTTCAATGACGATTTTTTCGATCGTTTTTTCGGTAATCGCTACCCCTATATGCAGCCGAGAAAGTACAAGCAGATGGGAATGGGATCGGGATTTATTATATCAGAGGACGGCTATATTCTTACCAATCATCATGTGGTAGGGGATGCTGATAAGATCACGGTCCGTTTAAAAGATGGCCGGGAGTTTGAGGCAAAAACAGTAGGGTCTGATTCCAGATCTGATGTGGCTCTCATCAAGATTGAAAAGAGTAAAGACCTTCCTGTATTGTCTCTCGGGGATTCCGATTCGCTTGAAGTAGGCGAATGGGTTATGGCCATTGGAAATCCATTCGGTCTCGACCACACTTTGACAGTGGGAGTGGTTAGCGCCACGGGGAGGACAGCTGTCGGCATTACCGACTATGAGGACTTTATTCAGACAGACGCTGCGATCAATCCCGGCAACAGCGGCGGTCCCTTGATTAACCTGAAGGGGGAGGCGATTGGTATTAACTCCGCGATCTTTTCACAGAGCGGAGGTTATATGGGTATCGGGTTCGCCATCCCCATTAATATGGTCAAGGCTATCAAAGATCAGTTGATCGAGCATGGGGAGGTTAAACGAGGCTACCTGGGTGTGTACCTTCAAGACCTTACAAAAGAACTCATGAAATCATTCGAGATTGAAAGCACAGAGGGCGTTCTGGTTTCAGACGTGACTGAAGATTCACCGGCAGAAAAAGCTGGAATAAAACATGGAGATGTGATCGTGGAGTATATGGATAAAAAGGTACAAAATTCCGGGCAGCTAAAAAATATGGTCGGTCTTACACCTCCCGGCACGAAGGTAGAGATCACTGTCTTAAGGGATGGAAAACGAAAAGTCCTGGTTGCTCAATTGGATAATCTCGAAAATGCGAGGGTTGCTGGTGTCTCCCAGACAGATATCATGGAAAAACTTGGCTTCAATGTGCAGGATTTGACCGAAGACATAGCCCGACAATTCGGTTACCAGGAAACAATGGGAGTCATAATCTCACAAGTTGATCCGGGGACTCCGGCCCAGTTTGCAGGGCTGAAACCTGGTGTACTGATTCTTGAAGCCAACAGAAAAGAAGTTAAAAATGTCCAGGATTTTATAAAAACAATCGAGGATTCAAAGAGTGTATTGCTGCTTGTTCGGGAAGGTCAATACACACGCTACGTGAGTCTGCGAATGGATTAATGATCATTGGCTCGATAGAAGAATCTGTAGGAGTCTTAACAACCATGGATGGGTGGGTGTCGAGAAGCCCTGAAAATAGTTGATCAAGGTCGTTACTACCGGATTTTTAGGATCTGTTCTTGGGGCTTTTTATGTTAACCCAATAACTGATGAGATGATGTTCGAAAACAGCTCCGGCGTATAAGGAGGCGATGATGCCCAAGGACTACTACATCGTTTTGGGAGTGACCCGTGGAGCGGACCTGAACAAGATCAAGAAGGCCTATCGAACCGTGGTCAAAAAGGTTCACCCCGATGTGGTTCAATCCGAAGAAACCAAGCAAAGATTTCTTGAGGTACGGGAAGCCTATGAAACGCTCATTGATGAAGGAAAACGAAGAGAGTACGACAAGACCTTGGCAAGACAAGAATCCGGACTGAGGATTAAGAGGGCGCCCGACATAATCGAAAGACGGACATCCCTTTTTGACCAAATGGAGTCACTCTTTTCTTCCGCGACGGATGATTTTTTTGGCGGATTTCTCCCTGGGTTCTTTGAAATAGATAAAGGCATGATGAGGGGGAAGGATCTCTATTTTGAGGCCATTCTCTCTCCTGGAGAAGCCGCTCAGGGCGGGCTTTTCCCTGTCACGGTCCCGGTCATTGAACCCTGTCCAAGATGCGGTAAGACAGGGTTCTGGGAAGATTTCTTCTGCCCGACTTGTTCGGGGATGGGAAGGGTACAATCCGAAAGAGGGTTCTCCATCAGTATTCCGCCCAATGTGGCGAATGGGACCCGGATAAGATTATCCCTGGAGGATATCGGACTTCCAGAGGCTTACGTGAATATCATGGTTCTGATAGATCCTCATCTGGAAGAAGAGGATTGGTGACTCTTTGAAAACCCTTGTTCCTGCCAGAGAGGGATCTCCTGTCTTCCTCGCGGGGAGAGGTCATATACACCACGCGACACCCTGTCAAACCATCCGTATACGTCATCGTATAGAATATCCCTGGCTTTCGGCTCCTGAAGGGTTTTGGTAACGTCTGAAGCCTTGGTCGGCCCTTGGGTCTGAAGAAACCGGGCAATGGCCAGGGCTCGCTGCCGGTAGACGGTCATGATGCCTCTTCTCTTCTCTGTCCCGCCGAGGTTCGGGTCACCCACCCGCCTCATGAACTCACCAAGCAGACGCTCCTGGCGGACCTTCGATTTCCTGGGCTTGTATTCGCCTGGATCGAGAAGAACTTCCACGCTGCCGTTCCTCCGGCCTGAAGCAATCACAATCAGACCCAAACCCAGCATTCTCAGCAGCTTGATAATGTGCCTCCGCCGCCTCTTCAGGGTCTTACACTGTTCAGGAATGCCGATATATACCTTCGGAGTCAGTGACAGCCTCTCAACCGCCTGAAGGACGACGCTCAGATTGAGAGAGAGTTTGAGTTCGACGACGACGGGTGCTTCCTCGCCGCGTACGGCCAGGACATCACAGTCCTGGACCTCCCCCTTCACCTCGTAATTCTGAGATTCCAGAAACCGCTTCAGAGGCAGATAGAGATCTGATTCCTTCATACTTTTTCCGTTTGGGCTGAATGCGCTGTCTGAAAGGTGCCCGGTTTGAGGTTGGCAGTACAATGTATCTTATTTAGAGCTTATGCTTAATCATATGTGCGATTCGTTCCATTAATTCTTTGTCTCTGGATAAATCAAAGGGACGTGAATCGCGCTCTTCGTTTGAATAGGCCATCCAGACGGGATATCTGCGGCATTTTTCCGGTTCACTCATAGTCCTCGGGAATATATGGGCATGCAGTGCCGGTTCATCATTACCTAGTATTTCAAAGTTGATTCGAAACGCATTGGTTGCTTCCAGCAAAGCATCTCCAATCAATGTCATATCTCTCAAGAACTGTAATCGGTTTTTCTCGTCCAAGTGGTTTAAGTCAGGGACAACCGGATCGGAAAGGAGCAGCGAATAACCCGATATGAACTGCTGATCGCCCAGAACTGCCCAGCCGGATGGCATTCTACAAATAACGTATGGATTATTGCCCGCATGAGCGGCCCGTACACGTTGATGAATGAGAGTCGGCATAGATACTCGTTAGCCAAAGACTAAGAAATGGGGTCACGGTTGAATCTTATTGATCCTTATCAACCGTCAAACAGAGACCTGACTTCCTCGCTTTCTGATTTATACTCATGGGTGACATCAGCAAAATCCGCGCGTTCCATTCATCAGGCATTCTGTACAGGTGTCGTCGAATCTTCGTCGGTCTTGTCTTCTGCTTGTCTGCACCGCTGGCAGATACCTGCCGCCAATGCAATAAATAGAGCGGCGATCCAGGCAAAGCAACCCCAGTTGCCGGGCGTGTACCCATTCAAGTAACCGACCAGAACACATAGGATAAACGCGGCGACGGCCACTAATCCGCAACGACACTCTTTAATAAATTTCATGGATCGTTACCTCCATTTGCGTATATTGCCAAATAATGGTTGTTCGCTTCATGATCTTGAGATTTGTGGTTTGACGCATTAATTCAGATACCTATTCCTCTATATGACGAACATATTCCAAGATTCCTTTGAGAAGAGAGGCACTGTGACTGATCTGCTTATATGCCTCCTCCTTTGTAAGTAACCGGTCCTCCGCTTCAATCCGGTATCCCAATTTTATGGATAAGTTCGCGATTCTGGCGACCTCTTTGACCAGGGTTCGCTCTGAATCGATGACGATAGGATATAGTTTAATCTTTTCAAGGTTGTTCAATACCTCTTCATCTATGATACCGTCTATCTTCACATGATGTTTCCGGTTGAAGGGATTGAAAAGGGTATTATGTAGAGGCATGGATAGATCACCCACATAATGGGCGCAAAATCCCAGGTGATATTCACCATATTTCCCTTTTTTCTTCTCCCTGATGTAATCCCTTACAGAGACAATGATCGCCCCGTATAGATGTCCCTTTTCATCAATCCGGTTGTATTTCTCGGTCTGAGCCATGACCATCTCCGGTGTGATAATCGTTCCAGGCGGATTGTTGACATAATGGTTGGAGTTTTCAATATCTCCTGCCTTCAATTTGGTCATATCCGCGCCAATGGCG
>JAFGFY010000043.1 GCA_016930795.1 Deltaproteobacteria bacterium | reverse complement strand
GAGAGGGATTCGAACCCTCGGTACCACTTTTGGCAGTACACGCGATTTCCAGTCGCGCTCCTTCAGCCAACTCGGACATCTCTCCGCAAGTCTATTATCGGTGTTCTTTATGTAAGCTCTTTTTCCAATAAGTCGAGGGAAGCATTCTCCGCGAAGACATAAGTGGTTGTTTTTAAACGCTTTCATCCATCCATGAAATCCGCGATGGGCCTCCTGAACTTCTTCACACTATTGCAGTTACTCGAATAAGTCAACCACTCACCCAGCCCTTCTTTCATCCGCCTTCGCAGGAAACCCCGCATTGATGCGGGGAGGAATGCTCTTGTCATCCGCTTCGGCGGATGTCGCCCTTGACGCCAGGGCGGATGAACCCGCCGAAGCCTTGTGCGAAGGCGGGTCATGTCATGGGAACCACGGGTTTACCCTTGGGGCTCCATTTGATGGAATAGAACGAGTCTGCTATCTTTTAAGCTTTTCATCTGAAACCGCTTCGTCAAGTGGTTTTATTGGGGAGACACTTCCTTATCAGAAGGTTTCTACTTTTTTAGGAGATGAAATGCCATGAATAGTTGTGTGAATAATATGGATTGGCTCAGCCAGGAGCCGATTATTGAGGAGACACAAATAGTGGAGACGATCGAGACTGAGCTCCTCATCGCGGGAGGCGGCACCGGGGGCCTCACGGCTGCGGCGTCCGCCGCCGAGTTGGGATTAAGGGTGCTCCTTATCGAGATCAAAAAGGCCTTCACGCCCCTGCGCAAGGAAATAGGTGCGGTGGGCAGCCGTATACAAAAAAGTGAGGGCGTGGACATCGACATTCAAGAACTCGTCCGCCAACATGTCATGTACAGCTCAGCCTATATTGACCAGAAACTCCCCCTTATCTGGGCGTGTGAGAGCGGTGAGATGATGGATTGGTACGAAACCCTTATCACCGCCCGGGGCGCGAGGATGACGCTCCAGGGAGGATATGACGCGGAGGTCAAGGCCGGTTCATACACAAGGTTTCCCACCGGGCACAGGGTTATCTGGCCGGAGGGGATCACCGGCGCGAAGACCATGTCCGAATATGCCTCGCGATTGGGCACAAAATTCCGCATGGAAACAGGGCTCGTAAAACTCCTAAAAGAGGATGGGCGAGTGACAGGCGCGATAGCCAAGGAAACCAAAACCGGAAAATACATCCGTATCAGCGCGTCGAAGGCCGTGATGATCGCCACAGGCGGATACGCGAAGAATACGGAAATGCTCAAGACGCTCCAACCTGAGACAATCGCGTTGACAGGTCTAAACGTTAGCGATAGCGCTGCAATGGGAGACGGCATCAAGGCGAGCCTTTGGGCAGGAGCCATAATGGATGACCGCCACATCTCCATCCTGTTTGACCGATGTGCCATCATGCCTGATGAAACGCCGGAGACGCTGAAAAGGTCAGGACAGCCCACGGAACTCATCAGCCAGCCGTTTTTGAAAGTCGATCTGAAGGGTGGACGGTTTTCGAACGAGTCCGTGCCCTATGATTTCACAGTACACAGGGCTTACAGCCTTCCGGGTAAATGTTTTTGCGTGATATTCGATTCCGGTTTTCGTGAGGAAACTGAACGGTTCGATATGGCGGGCTGCTCGCGTATGCACCCCTTTGGCAACGGAGCGCCCTGTGGTCATCCCATTGAGGAGAACATTGAGCGGCTGGAGAGAATGATAGAGGAGGGACGGTTTATCAAGGCACACACCCTGGCCGAACTCGCAGAGGGTCTTGGACTGCCCGTCGACCGATTTGAAAGAACCGTGACGCGATACAACGAACTTTTCGACAAGCAATGTGATGAGGATTTCGGTAAGGAGCCGCACCGCCTATCGGAGATCAGGAAGCCGCCATATTACGGTGTACGCGCCTGCGCGTTCCTTCTTGCCACGGTTGACGGCATCCGCATCGACCAAAACATGAACGCCATGGACAAAAACGGCGATCCTATCCCTGGGCTGTATATCGTTGGGAATGACAGCGGAGGATATTACGCTAATACGTATGTCAACCTTGTTACCGGGAGTTGCGCGGGACGCAATATGACCTTTGCCAGAAGGGCCGCTCGTGTAATTGCCGGCAAAAAGGAGTGATCAGAGTCACAGCCTCATGAGATCGGAACGTGACGGTATTCCCCCGCTCGGCATCCCCAAGGGATGCACGAATTCAATGACCACCCCGGGCACAGTCTGCCTAGATTTATCCATGAGTATTCTGTTCATAGTCTTTCAATCTCTCCAATAATGGAACCACGGTAGGCCGAATCGGGCCATACGACATGGTCATTGGGACAAGGATTTAATCTACAATTTGGTGGGTTCCTTGAAAAATAACGACAATATTGTTTATTTTTCCGGGCCTTGGCAACGGCTTTGTAGGTATCCTTTTGATTTTGTAGAGTTATTTTTGATGGAGAATCGGTACATGTCTTGCTTACACGATGTTCAAATAAAGAAAATAGGGGAAGGGACTATGAATACAGGGGACACCGCTTTTATTTTGGTATCAGCCGCGTTGGTGATGTTGATGACGCCCGGGTTGGCTCTGTTTTACGCCGGGATGGTGCGCAGCAAAAACGTTCTAGGGACGATCATGCAGAGTTTCATTCTGATCGGCTTTATCAGCCTTGAATGGATTCTCTGGGGGTATAGTATGGCCTTCGGTCCGGATAAACTTGGTATGATCGGGGGATTGGAATGGTTCGGCCTCAATGGTGTCGGATTGGAACCCCATACCGTTTATGCCACAACCATACCCCATCAATTATTCATGATTTATCAGTGCATGTTTGCAGTGATCACGCCGGCACTCATCACAGGGGCCTTTGCCGAAAGAATGAGATTCGGTCCCTTTCTCGTATTCAGCCTGCTATGGGCGACATTCGTTTATAATCCTCTCGCCCATTGGATCTGGGGTGGTGGATGGTTGAGCAGTTTGGGTGCCCTTGATTTTGCCGGGGGGGTGGCGGTTCATCTGAGTTCAGGAGTAGCGGCATTGGCTTGCGCGCTGATATTGGGAAAAAGAAGAGGATACCAAACGGAAGAACTCAAACCCCATAACCTGCCCATGACCCTTTTAGGTGCGGGCATCCTCTGGTTCGGCTGGTTCGGCTTCAATGCAGGAAGCGCCTTGGCTGCAGGATCACTGGCCGGAAGCGCCTTTGTGGCGACCCACATGGCCGGGACTACGGGGGCACTGGCATGGATCGCTATTGAATGGCGGATGAGTGGTAAAGCGACAACCCTAGGCGCGGCCAGTGGCGCTATTGCAGGATTGGCCACCGTTACACCTGCCGCCGGGTTTGTGGGCCCTATATCCGCATCTATCATCGGTCTGATAGCGGGATGCGCTTGCTATTTGGGTATCATGGCTAAGAATAAGTTTAGGTATGACGACAGTCTGGATGTGGTGGGGATCCATGGCGTCGGCGGTGTCGTTGGCCTTCTTGCCGTGGGGGTTCTAGCCAGCAAAGCCATCAATTCGAACGGGGCCAACGGCCTTTTTTTCGGGAATCCTGGTCAATTGGGAATACAATGCATAGCCATAGCGGCTACAATTGTGTATACTTTCGTTATTACGTTTGTTCTTCTTAAAATTGTGAATAAGCTTCTAGGGTTACGGGTACCGGAACATGAAGAGATCAGTGGTCTGGACCTGAGCCAGCACGATGAAACGGCCTATACGTCCTAGTACCGTGTCAAGTGTGAAAAGTAGGGTAACTTATAAGCCTGTCGACTTTCACGGCATACATATTCATGTGGTATAGGGGATCTCTTTTCACTTGAAACGGTACTAGTGTAGAGTCGTCATAAGTGAACCGAAGCGAACGATGTCAAAAGGAAAGGGGACCCGATGAAAAAGATAGAGGCCATCATCAAACCTTTTAAACTGGATGATGTGAAAGAGGCGCTTACCAGCCTTGGTATCAAAGGGATGACCGTAACAGAGGTCAAGGGATTCGGCCGCCAGAGAGGCCACAAAGAGGTGTACCGTGGGGCAGAGTACCAAATCGACTTTGTACCAAAGACCAAGATTGAGGTCGTTATTGACTCGGAATCCGTCGCAGACGTCGTCCGTGTGATCTCTGAACATGCCCGAACCGGAGAAATCGGGGATGGAAAGATCTTTGTGTTCCCCGTGGAAGAGGCCCTTCGGATACGGACGGGTGAGTCTGGAAAAGACGCTTTTTGATAAAGCTTCCTTTTTAATGTAAGAATGGGGGGATTCTGGTTTTTCTGTTAATAAAGGAGTCCTTCCATAATATTCGAGTATTCCAATGCATCAACCCTACAGATTGCTCGTATTGCCGCCTATCATGTTTGGTTATGGGTTAACTTGTTGATTTTATTCTGAAGTTTGATAGGGCGGCGTCTCTCTTAGATAAATCCGAAACGAATGTCCCGTCTCATGTAAAGTAAAAATATCCTTTACTTGTTAAAAAAATAGAAAAAATCAAAAAAATACTTGACATCACACACTGTGTACTATACAGTATGTGCCATACAATGTACATTAAACAACAGAAAGTGCTTAGAAGATGAAGGCTGTCGGGTTAAATATTAAAGAAAAACAACACGTTCCAAAAGAGCGTTGGTAAAAATTAATGAGGAAAGGAAGGGTGATGTTATGACAGAACAAGAGAGATTTCATTCACTGGATTCGGTAAGGGGCCTGGCCTTACTGCTGGGCATCGTTGTCCACTCCACCTTGTCATTCTATTCGCCGATACCGAAAATGGACAATTCCCCCAGCACAACTCTTTCCGTTTGTTATTATGTGATTCATATTTTTCGAATGTCAGTCTTCTATTTTATCGCAGGGTTCTTCGCCCATATGGTTTTTCACCGCATGGGGGGAATCGCGTTTATAATAGACAGGGCCCGACGCATCGGAATTCCGCTGTTAGCCGGCGCATTCATTCTGGTGCCCATGACGGTTGCTTCTGTCTATTGGGGGATGTTAGGCTCCTCCTGGTCAAACGCGTTTTTCAACGTTCTTAAAGGTCAGTTCCATAGTCATATCAACTGGTCATACCTCTGGTTCCTCTACTATTTGTGTATCTTTTATGTGTTGACGCTTGCCCTCTATTGGGTATTTGTCCGAACGATCGACCGTACCGGAAGCCTGCGCCTTTTCGTTGACAAGATGACAGCACTGGCCGTGCGGTCCAATTGTGTGCCTTTACTACTGGCAACCCCCATCTTTCTCCAGCTCTATTTTAGCAATAATTGGAATCCTTGGATGGGTCTTATGACACCCGATTTGACTTTCATACCCAATCCTGCGGCCATTATCGGATATGGGACTGCCTTTGGTTTCGGTTGGATACTGAACAGACAGACGCAGCTTCTTTACGAATGGAAAAAACATTGGATGCTGTATCTTGTCATAGCCATAGCACTGACGGTTTTCTGCCTGTCTCAGGTTGGTCTTAAACCGGTGTTTTTCGGTACACAAATAGCCGGATGGTCGCGGTTTGGGTATGCCGTCGCCTACACAATGGCCATCTGGTTCTGGACTTTTGGAATTATTGGAGCGGCACTCCGTTTTTGCTCCGAATACAACACTCACAGGCGCTATATGGCGGATGCATCCTACTGGCTCTACCTTATGCACCTGCCGGTTATTTTTCCCCTCCAGGTGATCATGGCAGGGTTGCCGCTGCACTGGTCAATAAAATTCACTTTGATAGTGGCAGCTACAACAGCGCTGGGCCTTGTCAGCTACCGTTATCTTGTTCGATTTACCTTTATAGGGAGCCTACTGAACGGTCGTCGATATCCTAGAACAAAAAAACATGCGGAAAAATCTGATACGCAACCTATTTCAGGTGTTATCGCTTTCAGTCCCCCTTTACCTAAGATGATCGGGAACGATACCTTGACGGAATACGCGAATTGTTAAATAGCAATAATGGCTTTTTCCCGGATACGCAATCAAAGCCCTTCCCGGAAAAGGCCTTGAAAATGCACAGCGAGCGCATTCCCCGTAGCTTGCAGCGGGGTTAGCGAGCGAATTACAATTATAGAAAGATCCTTACATTTGGAAGATTCCCCGCGGCTCGCCGGGGGGAGCTTCAATAAACTTTTACTCACAAGGTATTTATTTCAGAAACTCTTTTATTAGGGTTTATTCATGAACACTGACCGTTTTGAAACACTTCGACTTGAGTTACGCCGCGGTTGTTTGAGCCTGGCTGTATTGGCTCAGCTTCGCGTCGAACACTATGGCTACACACTTCGTAAAGCACTGTCCGATCAGGGCCTGGAAATCGATGAAAACACCCTGTATCCGCTCTTACGCCGTCTTGAAACACAAGGGCTTCTTACCAGTGAATGGCGTGAAGAAAATAAGCGTAAGAAGCGCTTTTATCGCCTGTCACCTGAAGGAGAGGAGATTTTCGGGCTATTACTTGAAGAATGGAAGAAAATCAATCAGGCGTTGGATCAAATTATTGAGGAATAAAAATGGAACTCCTAGAACAATACTTAAATGTCATAAAAATGTATCTGCCCCGGGATCAAAGGGAAGATATTATTCATGAGCTTTATGAAAACCTGCTCTCGGAAATGGAAGATAAGGAAACCGAAATGGGGCGACCTCTGAATGAAGACGAACAGGCAGATATTCTTCGACGACACGGAGCCCCGCAACTGGTGGCAAAGCGTTATGCCCCTGATCAACCATGTGTTGCCTTTGGCCGGCAATTGATCGGTCCGGAAAGCTTTCCGATCTATATCAGGATACTTTGGATTGTTTTGGGGTGCATGGTCATCGTTCATGCTTCCCTGGCGATCCTCGGAAGGTTTCCGGGTATTGTTATTTTTATCAACAGCATGTTCTGGACATTTGTCAGTATGACCCTGATTACTATTTTAATCGATCTCGTACGGAAAAAAACAAAACATTATTGGCATACGCCGTCGATGTATTATCTCCCGGTTCCGAAGTGGATACCGGTAACAGGATTTTTTGTCGTGACTGCCT
The DNA here is from genome assembly GCA_016930795.1 of Deltaproteobacteria bacterium. Taxonomy (GTDB): domain Bacteria; phylum Desulfobacterota; class DSM-4660; order Desulfatiglandales; family HGW-15; genus JAFGFY01. The sequence continues at coordinate 13,328 of JAFGFY010000043.1, read as the reverse complement.
GCACCCTCTGGTGGGCGGGAGTCCCCCTTTTCCCCCGGCTGATTTTCGGAATGGCGGCCGGCGAAATGGAACTGACCGCAACCTGGCATTTTTTTTACTGGCCTGTTCTTCTGCTTCTCCTTATCAACTCCGTGCATCGGGGAGTTTTTTTATTAAGGCCGCAATGGATGTGGCTTTCAATGCCGATACGACTGGGTATTTATTTCATATGCCTCGTCATGCTTTATTTTTTGCTGGATGGATATCCCTATGTATCCGTTTCCAATTTAGAAACAGCCGGTCCGGGAATCACTGGGCTTGCCCATAATATGAACCAAATCATATATGCGGCTCTTTTAATTGGGGGTCCCGTATATTGGTTCATCAACATCATTGTATGCGGCTGGTTTTTTATTAAGGGAATCCAATATTGGCGATGGCTTCGTCAAAACAAGCAACAATCCAACAAATAATTACAGGAGGACAGATTCCATGTCTTGTAAAAATCAACTTCATACATTAGACCAAACATCCGATACCGGTGAGATATCGGTGAATAAAAATATTATTAATTCCAGTAGGTCGCAATCACAGAACAGGATAATCGCGGAGTTGGCCGGTGTTTACAAACGATACGGCAATACGGTTGCACTCGACGGCATTGATCTGAAGGTGCCGGGCGGAAAACTGCTGGCAATACTCGGTCCAAACGGAGCGGGAAAGACCACGGCTATTTCCCTGCTGCTCGGCCTCAAGAAACCCGATGCAGGGAAAGTCACTCTCCTTGGCAAATCTCCCATGCTTCTTGAAGCGCGGCGTCAGGTAGGTGTGATGATGCAGGAGGTCACACTCGCGCCGGAGCAGCGCTCGAGGGAACTTATCGATCTCACCGCGAGTTACTATCCTAATCCGTTAGCCGTAGAGGAGGTAATGGAACTGACTAACACCACTCCATTTGCCAAACGGCCATACGGGAAAATGTCCGGGGGACAGAAGCGTCAGGTGCAGTTTGCCATGGCTCTGGTCGGTCGACCGAGGCTGCTCTTTCTTGACGAGCCTACAGCCGGAATGGATATTCAGGCGCGGGAAATGATGTGGTCTATTATGCGTCAACTGGTGAGGGGCGGGATTTCAATAGTTCTTACGACACATTATCTGGAAGAGGCGGAAGCGTTGGCCGATTACGTGGTCGTGCTGGCAAAGGGGCGCATTGTTGCCCGGGGCAGTGTGGATGAGGTGCGTACCCGCGTGGCACGCAAACAGATTTCTTGTTTGACGAAAAAAGGCGTCGACGAGATCGGGGACTGGCCCGGCGTTCAGGGCGTAAGGAAAGAAAACCAGAGATTATATATTACCGTGATTGACGCGGAAGGCGTCGTAAGGCGTCTGCTTGAGGAAGATAAAGATCTTCAGGAACTGGAGGTCAGTCGCGCCGGTCTTGCCGAGGCGTTCATGGAAATTACACAGGAGATCACACAATGAACAATATGATAATGGAGACTTACGTAAATAATGGCAGCATGTCGATGTCTTTAGGCAAGACATTGCGCGCCTATCTCATAGAAGCCAAGTATGCCTTTATATCCATACTACGAATACCTGTATTACCCATCACGATGATGGCTTTGCCTGTTTTTATGTATATGTTGCTCGCGGTTACTGTGGTCAGCCGACTCGCCGCGGAAAATCCTAATGTGGCTGTATCTTTTTTCAGCGGTTTTCTGATCTTCGCGGTAATCGGTCCGGGCCTGTTCGGATTTGGAGTTGGACTGGCCATTGAAAGACAAGGCGGGATCCTTAACCTGAAACGGGCCCAACCCATGCCGCCGGCATCCATTTTAATCGCGAAAATGATCACGGCTATGGCCTGCACAGGTTTCACAATACTGCTGTTGATTCCCACGGCCATGAAATTCGGTCATTTACATCTGGCGTCCGGACAAATAGTAAATGTTGTATTGGTCAGTATATTTGGGGTATTACCTTTCTGCTCCATTGGTTTTTTAATCGGAACAATGGTATCTGGAACAGGGGCGATCGGCATTGTCAATCTCATCTTTTTACCGATGTTGTATCTATCCGGGATGTTTTTTCCCTTACCGGAAATACTGCAACCATGGGCAAGGGTCTGGCCGACCTTCTATATGAATCAGATCGTATGGAGTGCCGTAGGGATAGAGAGTCAGATTGATGTAAAAATCTGCATTCTGATCCTTCTGGGGATAACCGTGCTTTGCACAGGTCTGGCAGCCCGGCGGTTTGCCCGCGTAGGATAGGAAACAGAAGGATAAAGGGCTAGCAATCAAGGGGTTGTCTTTCTGCGCGTTATCCTGTATATAGGGCCATCATCTCAGAATGGATGCTTTGATTGGGTTCAGTCGCTGGGGATGGACCACCAGGTGAGACCTTTGAAAAACGCCCTCTTTTGCCCAATCTCGGCGTCAGACTCAAATCTTAATCCTCGAAATACTAAAGGTATTCCTGTGGTTAAGATTTTCGCCTTCCTTGAACTTGAACAAAATGGAGTGTTTTTCAAAGGTCTCATGGATTGATCATTGGTATCATGCTAAGGTGATGAGCAACGAAATTGTGGCAGCAGTAAGCAGATAAAGGAGAATAGGAGAAATGGCAGGCAAATTTGAACAGTTTAGGGCTAAGGTTCAAGAACTGGCCGATCGCGGCTGGGATATTCCGGCTATACAGGCCAGGTATGAAAAGCTGGTCAAGGAGGGTATTCCAAAAAAGACCCTCCGCAAGGACGAATTATTGGCAAATAAAGAAGAGATTCTGGATCGCGTTCAGGTGCGGGCCGAAGAATACAACCTCTATTCCCATAACTGCCCCCAAGGCACGGCCTTGGCCCTTTTAGAGGAATTCGGCGTGGGAAACCTGGAGATCATCAAGGCCCTCTGTCCGTTTCCCGGAGTTGCCGGGATAGGCGAGCTTTGCGGCGGCATTACGGGGGGGCTGATAGCCATAGGGCTGATTTTCGGGAGTGATGACATCACCGATTTGGCTGCCGATGGCCAAGCCATTGAAATATCCCAGGAGTTTATCGCCTATTTCGAGGATGAATTGGGCTATATCACCTGTGCCGAACTCCAGGAAAAGGTCGTTTTCGGCAAAAACCTGGACCCCGGGGCCAGCCCGGAGAACATGGAAGCCTTTGCCAAGGCCAAGGGCTTTGAAAAATGTGGACTGATACCGGGCATCGGCGCTCGGCTGGCTGCCGAGGTCATCATCAGCAGACTCCCTGATAACTGAGTCAATAGAAAATCCCTTCTCACCCGGCCCCTAGGGGGGATGTTGGTTACGAAACAACATGTATCATTAAATCATGCGAAGATGGCGCCGAAAGTATTACGACCTTTTCTCGACCATATACGACCGTTTTGTCGCCCTGCATTCGTCTGATAAGCAGGGCAAATTGAGGTCTTATCTGGCTGAGAAGACAAACGCCGCTCAAGGGGACCGGGTCCTGGACATTTGCACCGGAACGGGATCTCTGCTTCGGTGCCTCACTCGAAGAGTCAAGGAACGGGGAATCGTGGTTGGTCTCGATTTTTCGATCGGCATGCTCGAGGTCGCCAAAAGGAAGAATAGGAACTTAAATAGCGTTTATTTGATTCAGGCTGAAGCGAGCGCGCTTCCTTTTAAGACAAACGTATTCCATGCAGTGACCTGTTCCCACGCGTTCTATGAACTGAGGGGGGAGACTCAAGATCACTGCATGGAGGAGGTGGGGCGTGTTCTGACGCTGGCGGGTTCCTTCCTTATCATGGAACATGATATTCCCAAAAATCCTGTCATTCGAATGCTCTATTACATTCGGCTGATGTCCATGGGCGCTTCAAAGGCCATACAAATTCTCAGACATGAGAAAGCCTATCTGAGTGGCTATTTTGAAAACGTGACCTCTTTCAAGCTGCCCGGTGGTTTTTCAAAAATCATGGTATGCAGAGAACCACTGATCTCCGACCCTCCGAAAGCTTAAATGCTCATCTCGATGTCTTTTAAACAGAACGATGGATTGGTGGGTTAGTCGCCTTTTTATCTCAATGAAACCAGAACCCGGAACATACGCACTCATTCTCAAGAATCGTTCAAAAGCCAAGGTTCGAGTCGGCCGTTATCTTCAAATCGAACTTGTTCCCGGATATTACATGTTACATGATTCCACATGATTCAGCGGCTATCTCCGCGATGTCTTTCACGATGAGTTTATCGTCCAGGCCTTCAACCTTTACGGCGTCTTCCAATATAATAAGGCACTTGGGGCAGGCAACAGCCAGTATGTTCGCACCGGTAGCCAAAGCCTCATGGACCCGGCGTCTGGCAGGGCTGTCCGGGCTGCCGCCCAATAAGTCCATGGAGAAATTCCCACCTCCTCCGCCACAGCAAAGGGAGCTTTCTCTATTGCGTTCCATCTCCACCAGAGAGACTCCTGGAATCGACTTCAGGACACTCCGCGGCGCGTCATATTCGGCGTTCCATCTTCCCAGGAAACAGGGATCGTGATAGGTCACTTTAATCCGCATTTCCACGGTAGGATTCAGCCTGTTTGCTTCAATCAGTTTCTCCAACAACTGTGTGTAGTGCAGAATTCTAAATTTGCCCCCATACCGGGGATAATCGTTCTTAATGGCATTATAGGAATGGGGAGAAAGGGTGATGACCTTTTTTACTCCGAGGCTATTGAGAAGGGAGATATTATCCTCCACCATCATCTCAAACAGGCCCTCTTCCCCCATATGATTCACCTCATTGCCGTCACAGGGTTCGGCCTCGCCCAGCGCGCCGAATGAGACACCGCACTTTTGAAGCAGGCGGCCCAGTTTTTTTGCCGCCTCTCGCGCCCGGGTATCATACGCGCCCACGCAGCCCACATGGTAAAGATATTCCTGCCCCTGATAGCGTTCAATGCCTGCCTCATCCATCCAAACCCCCCGCTTGGATTTGGGAATGCGGTAAGGGTTGCCGTGCAACTGGATGCTTTCAAGGAAATCCCTGGCCGCAGTGGGTATCTTGCCCTGTTCCACCATTTCTTTCTTGGCCGCTCGGATCATGTTGAGGATGTCCACATTGATGCCCAAGGGGCATTTGACTTCACAGTTTTTGCACGCGGTACATGAGTAAAGGATATGAGCCAGGTGGTCGGTCCACTGGATCTCATTCATCAGCCACGCGCGGGTCAGCCACAATCTCCCCCCGCATGAATAGCTCTCCATACGATACCGGGCATAGGCCGGGCAGTTGTTGACATCCATCCAGTTGACCGGGAATTTACAGTATCCGCACCGGAAACAGCGGTGAATGATATCGCCGTATTCGAAATCCGCCAGGCTCATGACTTGACCTCCCAGTTGCCGGGGTTCATGATCCCGTTGGGATCAAGGAGTTGTTTGATTTTTTTCATCAACTCGAGGGTGTTGGGGTCCATACGGTCCATGACCAGTTTCTGTCCGTAGATCCCTGGTTTCCAGATCGTACCGCCCAATTCCAGGGCAAGCTCGTCTGTCTCGCGCATGGCCTCCCTGGCATGATGAATCGTCTCCGGGTCGGACCGGTTAAAGGCGTAAGTCCAGGAGAACATCATCGCATGGGCGGCGCCGATACAGCGTCCCAGGACCGTGTAAGGGATGTTGTGTCGTTCGGATATCTCCTTGCCACGGCGATAGCATTCAGGGTATTGGGAGACAGGCATGATACCGCCAACATATTCAAAACCACCACCCTTACGCCAATCGGATGTCTTGGAGATCTGAGGATGCTGCAACCCGGGGGTAAAGCCCAGGTAACCTCCATACCCCTGCTGAATGATTTTCCCAAGGGCGTCGTCAAAGATGATCTCTTGCTTTAATTCCAGCTCTTTTTCCGAATCAGCGGCTAGATTAACGGTGAAGTGGTGCAGGCCGCCGGCATAGGGGGGGATCGTCTGGCTGAAAGCGACAATATCCTCGCACATCTGTGTATGGGTTATTTTATAGTAAATTTCAGGGACCTGATCCTCATCATCAACCACGAACAGGGCCGTACCCCTGATCTTTTTGCACGGGAAAAGGCGTAAGCTTATCTTGGTGATGATTCCGGTCGTGCCGGTCCACCCCAGGAAAAGGCCCACATCAGGCAGGGGGTGCTGGGTGAACCATCCGGCGCCTATGGAGCAGGAACCGAAACAACAGACCTCCCCTGTGGGAAGGACAATTTCCAGGCCGTTGATCATATCGGAATTAAAGCCATAGGGCTGGGAAAGGTCGCCCTGGCCGTGTATCGCGGCATTTCCGGCAATTGTCGCCGTGGGCGGAGCCCCCGGCTCGGAATGGGTCAGGTGTGGGTGGTTCCGTTCCAGATAAGAGGTCAATTGTCCCTGGGAGACACCGCACTCAAGCAGGGCATAGCGTGCCTGCTCATTGACCTCGATGATGGTGTCCATTCGCTTGAGGTCGACGAGTATGCCGCCTTTGAATGGGACGGCCAGTCCGGCCAGCGAGAGTCCTCCGCCAAGGGGGACAACGGGGATCTTTTCCCGGTTGGCCAGTTCCATGATTTTTTGAATCTCTTTCGTGGTGCGCGGCGATACAACGAAGTCCGGCTTGTGGGGCTCTGTCGTTCCCAGGTCCCAGGAATAGATAAAGAGCTCTTCCTGCCTGTTGGAGATGTGATCTTCACCCACGATATCCATCAGCGCCTGAAAAAGGTTGTTCATCAATTTACCTCCATCTTGCCGGCCGTTCACCTATGGCGAGACGACAAAGGTCACTCATGTACACGGGCTTGATACCCTTTTGAGCGACCGAATGCTCCATTGTGTGGTAACAGGCGGGACAGTTAAAGACACAGACTTCCGCTCCGGCATCAGCCATGTCCGATATGTTGCGGCGCTGTATATCTAGGGCCCGCTTGCGGCTTCCTTCCCGCCGCTGCCCCTCTATGGCTCCCCCGCAGCAGAGGGCGTCCTCACCCGAGTATTTCCTGGGGACTGGTTCGGCCCCTATCAAGCGAAAGATATCCTCAACAAAGTGGTGTTTGTCGGGACTCAGGCGGGCCGAGCATGGGCGCTGATAAGCGACACGAAGATTCACGTCCCTTATTTGATCCTTAAGCTCCAGCAGACGATTGTAGAGGAACTCGAAGAGGTGAATCGGCTTGAACGGGACATCAATGCCCATGGCCGGGCAGTAGGAGGTGTAGGCCCCGTAACATTCATCATGAAAACAGATAATCTCGGTCACATTGTGCATGGAGATCGTGTTGATGATTTTTGGAAGACGCTCATTGATGACGGAAATGCGGCTGTAATGAAGGTACATCAACTGGCAAAAGTAGTGGAACATCTTGCGCGGGTCGCTGGATATGACGGGCAAACCTTCAAAAAGCCTGCCTTGAATCAGGAACATATGGTCTGAGAATGCCCCCATGAGCAAGGCCTTCCCGTTCAATTCTTCGATGACAGGATCTCCCCTGAAGGGCACGCCCATGTTGATGCCACGTCGTATAAGGGGACGAGGCAAGGGAGGCACGTTCAGTTCTTCCTGCCTTTGAACGATCAGGTAGAAGGGGTGATTGTTCATGGGGCAATATTCTTCACAGGCATAGCAGGTCACGCAATCATGCAGGACAAAAGAATCTTCACCCCGCGCTATCCTAAGTATCTCCTCTCCCGCGGAATCCTTATCCATATCCATATACCGGCACTTGGTCAGACACGCGTGGGTGGGACAGCGCAGGCACTTTTGTTCATCAAATTTCAAGGTGTACATAAAAAACCTCTGTCAATAGGGGACCTTTTCCACATTTACACTTTTTGATTGCAGGGTATATTCAATGATTTTATTGATTTTCCTTGCTGAGAAAATCTCGAATAGATGTTCCAGGTGCGCTGCATCATATCACCGCAACAGGAAATGAAAAGCGAAAAATTTTTTTGAGGACAAAAAGGACTATAGAGAATTTTTAGCTCGTCTCAATGATATTCTGTTCCATACCCAAACAACTTGCTATGGCTTCCTTGGCAGAAAGGCTTAACATATCACCTGCCGCCGCAACCCAGTCCGTAGCCCGAGGAGAGAGGCCTGCAAAATAGAATAATTATAGATTTAAAGTGAAAATGTGAAGAACATTTCCTATTATGTGGTGACTAAAAAATGAGGGTGCGATATTCTCTTGACACAACGCTAAAATGCATATAATTCATCCCTCAAGAAGGGAATTCTTATCATTTCATTTATCCATGCTTTTTTAACGTTTTGAGCCGATGGTTTGGATATCTATTTTCTGCTCCTATTTACTGCTTGCAGGATAATGGCACATCAGTAATCGCTCCGTTGATCGTATTTGCATAAGCGGAGGTCGCAATGACGGAAAGAACCGTTTCGCATTACCGGATACTGGAAAAGCTGGGCGGCGGGGGAATGGGCGTTGTTTACAAAGCCGAGGACATGAAACTCAAGCGCCTCGTTGCCGTGAAGTTCCTGGGGGAAAGCCTATCGAACGACAGATTGGCGCTGGATGGGAAAGACCTCTCCTGGGATCAAGCCATGAAGGAATTCGTGGATCAGACAGGCAGGCCCGGACCATCGACATGGAATGCAGGGACCTATCCGGATGGGCAGGATGACTGGCCAGTGAACGGAGTATGCTGGCATGAGGCTGCCGCCTATGCCGAGTTTGCCGGAAAAGCACTGCCGACATCTTCACACTGGGAAGCCGCTACAGGGCTGGATATAAATACCATGCGCATTCTCCGCTCTCTGATTCCACAGAGCAATTTCCGCGGCGAAGGGCCCGAGGCTGTCGGGGCCAATCCCGGCATGGTTTATAGCGGCGCTTACGATATGGCCGGCAATGTGCGCGAGTGGTGCTGGAACGAGACTTCGAAGGGTCGTTGCGTCAGAGGCGGGGCATGGAACGAGGGCACATACATGATCACGATACTCATCGGAGCTCCGGCGCTGGACCGGTCGCCTCGCAATGGATTCCGATGCGTCCGCTATGCCGATCCGGCTAAAGTCGCAGCGTCCGCATTTGCTATGATCAAACACGGATCACGAACTTACGACAACGTAGTACCGGCGCCCGAGGCGGTGTTCCAGTCCTACAGAAATCAATTTTCCTATGACGCGAAGGACCTGCGCCCTGTTGTTGAGGAGCGGAAGGATCAGCCGGATTGGGTGACGGAAAGGATTTCCTTTGAAGCGGCTTATCCCGGCGAGCGCATGCAGCTTTTTCTGTTTCTTCCAAAGACTGCCGCCCCTCCGTATCAGACGGTCATCTATTTCCCCGGAGCAAACGTCCCCTTTCCCGGCTACACTATTCAAAACCTGGAAGAAGATTATTTTCATAGAGATCTCATCCGAACTGTCACAAACAGCCTTCGGGCCTTTGTGTTTCCAATTTATCAGGGAACCTTTGGACGCAATCAGAACTTTCCTGAGTCGTATATTATTGTTTTTGGCGAGGATACGCATCGTTATGTCGAGCTTCTCACCCAGATAATCAAGGACTTTAAACGATCCGTCGATTACCTGGAAACGCGAAAAGAAATCGATTCAACCCGGCTGGCTTATTTGGGAATAAGCTGGGGATCGTGTATGGGTGCAATTATCCCCGCCGTCGATGACCGCCTGAAGGCCAGCGTTCTGGTGATCGGCGGCTTTCTACAGCCGTATATCAGACCGGAAATGGATCAGATCAACTATGTCACACACGTCAAAGTTCCCACCCTGATGCTTAACGGCAGGTATGATGAGGTCGGTTTCCCGTACGAAACAACTGTCAAGCCGATGTTCGACCTGCTCGGTACGCCAAGTGAACACAAGCGGCTGGTCCTAGCCGACACGGACCACTTCTTCCCAAGAAACGAGCTGATCAAGGAAATGGACGCTTGGCTTAACAAGTACCTCGGCCGTCCCCAATAGCAGATGTGATGAGGGATGTCCTCCACATTTACATATTTGGGAAACAGGTTGCAAGGGGAGACGCGCGTAAAAGAATAGATCACTCAATAAAAGAGGACGCTGCAAGGTTTTTTGGTTGTGGCGTATCACATTTTAAATAAGAAACGATGAGTAGTTAACAAAAGAACCTTACGGCGTGGCGCCTTATCTCGGAAAAGCACCAGGCGGAGTTTATTTCAGGATGGATTATCTCCCACAAGAGAACCGAGATTTCCGATCCCTTCAGATTCGCAATCTTATCTTTGACAGGAGATTATAGGATTATCCCAATATCCCAATCCTGTTTACATTTGGCGCAGTGATCATCGGGGTTAGTGAACAACAATCATCATGGGAGGATTAGCTATGAAGAAAGAATTTACCAGACGTGAGGTTTTGGGAGTCGGATTAGGCGCGGCAGCGCTGACAACAGCGGGTGTGGCCATTTCTACAGCCTCAGCCGCGCAACCAGAAAGGAACAGTTCTTCTGAATTAAGTGACTTTAATAGATATGGCCAAGAACTGGAATCCCTGCTTTGCCTGAGAACGTCGCCCATCGCGGTCAGAATGCTGAGATCCGAAGATGAGATCCCGAATGGGGCCTACCGGCCAAAGAGAGATCAAAACAAGCATTACGCACAATGCCAGGTCTTCAGCCTTTCGAGAAGAGACAGGATGACGGTTGCCATGCTGAGGGACGACAACTGGTGCCTCGGCCCCATTATGGCCTACGGCCTTGTCGAGATGCCGCCTCCACCGCCCGCCGCGGGCGCCGCTCCCTCCATTCAGTATAAACGCTTTGAATACGGCAAATACGTGGGAATACTGACAGCGCCTCTGAAAACGGCCCAATTTGAGCCTGATCTCGTCCTGATCTATTCGGACACCAATCAATTGCGGGACATGCTTTTATCTTTGAAAGAAGAGGAAAAGTCAAAAGTCAGAACCAATCTTTTCCCTATTTCTTGCGCTTTCTGCGTCACGAATCCTATCATCGATAATGAGTACTGGGTAAACCTGCCCGATCCCGGAGAATACGTCAGGGCACTGACCCAGCCCGGCGAGATGATATTTTCCATACCCGTTCCCAAGCTGCCGCAATTTATGGAAGGGTTAAGAAAATTCGACAAGGAATCCATGTTTGCGCATGAGCAGATGATGATGCAGTCGGATTTCGAGCAGCCTGATATTTATAAACAGGTGTTCGAGTCATGGGGAATGGAGCATGGTTAATGATCTGTTTGATCTGGCGTAAGAAGAATTTTGGAACAGGCTTTTCATGATCGCAAGGTTATTTGATTTAAATTTTCAATAACATGGCACCTCTGATAGTGCAAGACATCTGAGGTTTTTACCCCGGTTTCTGTAACGGATCGCGGAGTAGTAGAGCGTCAGGCCGCGATACGTGTTCAATGTGTTGGAATATTCTTTAAAAATGGAGTCTGATTTCCCGCCTGCGTTGAAACGTCGCTGGTTGTGTCTCCTGGACAGGGCAATGTCAAAGGGCCTCGAAAAATTCGATCGCCTTTATTAATTCAGAGAAGCGGTAGATGATGTAATCAGGCTCCACGCCATCCATCTGCTGGCGACCCTGATTAGAGAGGAAGAACACGGTTTTCATTCCCAAGCGTCCTGCTCCGTACACATCGCGATAGATGTCGTTTCCCACGAACAACACCTCTTCCGGTTCGGCCCGGATTCCATCCAGCGCGGCCTGAAAGAGCCGTGAATCCGGTTTGCGGAACCTGTAGTCCCCCGAGATAACGATCGGATCGAAATAGCGGTCGATACCCGTGGCCCGGATTTCGGGCAGCGCCCAGGCGCTCTGTCCATCAGACACCACGGCCAGAGAAAAGCGTGGTTTGAGTTGACCTAGGACGGATTTCACATCCGGATATAACTCCAGGCGATGGCGCGAAATGCCACGGTATACCTCGGCTAGGAATCGGGGCAGGGCCTCCAGCTTTTCCGGAGGCGGCCGCCAGGAAGGATTCAGATTCCGTGACAGGAATTCCCGCCACAGGCCTATGACGTCGAATTCCGGATACTCCTCCCCACTGGCCTTGATCTGTTCCTCCATGATTCGGTAGTATTGATCCCGGACTTCCCCACGGTGTAGATACGATCCCTGGTACGTCAGGAGGTGGCTTATGGCCCGGTAAATCTCGTCCATGCCCTCATCCGTATGAATATTGATCAGCGTCCCGTTGATGTCGAAGATAATGCCTTTGATTTTCATGTGACGGTCCTCAGATTCTCTTTAGCCTCCTCAAGCAGCTGTCGGCGATAGTTCGAATCGATCCAGGAATTGCGCGCGATGCGCAGGAGTGTGATGCCCAGATAAAAGGGCAGCCGTCGCGTGACGGAACGGAAAGCCTCCTGACGTTCCGGGAAATAGCCGCAGTACTCCCACAGAAAATGACCGATGAAAGGTTCGGCCGCCCACCGGTCGCCTGTGACCTGCATGAAGAAATGTTTGAGCTCTCCACTCAAACGGCCCAGATCAAAGACCCGATCGGCCCACATCATACGCTCCAGGTCGAAGATCATGACTTGCCGTCCCGGACCAACCTTGAAATTGGAAGGCGTGGCGTCGCCATGCACGATGACCCGCCGGTCTTCCCACATAAAGGTTTGGTTTCGCCAGTTCTCCCGAAGTTGGTAGAGTTCATCCGCCTCGCTTCGGGTCATTCCGCGTTTCTGGACAAGGGATTCAACCAGCCTGCCGGTATACTCGTAGGGATGCCCGAAATCCACCGTCCGGTCGCCCGCCATACGGTTGTGCAACAGGGCCAGAAACTCGGCTATGGCGGAGAGTTTCCGGAACAGCCTGCCTCGCCGGTTATTCAGGATGGCCTGATCGATGACCTCACTCAGGAGCTGGCCTTCCAAGTACTCCACGATCAAGGCGTTGTGCAGCCATGGATTATAACCCAGTGGGCGCGCGATCCTGAAAGGTGACTCGTTCAGCCCTTGTCGATGCAGGTAGGTCAAGTTCTGAAACTCGGTTTCAGTTGGGGGGCGGACCAGCCCTGGTGGCCACCGGCGGCCCGGAGGGAAAAATTTGCCCACGACGAGAAAGGCTCCCCCGATTTCTTCATACAGATACACATCTCGAGAATAGACAAACTGGAAGACCCGGAAACCGGACGGTGTCCCGCGAACGGCGAGCTGAGGAGCAATGTCAAAACGAAGATACCCATCCAGGGGGTCCCCCGGGGGGAGGTGTCCGAGATAGCGTTTGGCCATCCATCTTTTCCCGTAAACGGTTCAGGTCAAGTGACACAAAGGACTGTCGATTAAGTCGACAACCCTTTTGAGTATGAGTTGGCGGAGAGGGTGGGATTCGAACCCACGTGCCCCGCTATTAACGGGACAAGTCGATTTCGAGTCGACCCCGTTACGACCACTTCG